>JAGNKX010000001.1:600000-965322 GCA_017999915.1 Spirochaetota bacterium | reverse complement strand
TGAATTCTCTCAGTTGTACCTTGATGAATACTCTGCATTGAAGGGATTGAGAGTGTATGGGTTTGAGAGAATTTTGGATTTGAGAGGAAAGAAGCGTGTGGGGAATGTGGAGGGTAATTGAGATCATATCTCCCCCTCACCTTCCCCACAATCTGAACATTATCCAAATAATGCCAAGCTATCATTTAATCAAAAATTCCCTCAAATCAACATCAATTACTATGCACAACTAACAAAGCAAATACTACAAAAAACCTATCCGAAATACTGCCCCAATTGCAATACCCCCATGACCAGAGAAATCCAAACCAGGGAGAATGCTATAAGATGTCCAAAATGCCATTTCCAAGGTTCCAGGACAGCATACACGCCATTGCATCATTTTAAACTGCCATTATGGACATTCGGCTATATCCTGACAGAAGCAATGCAGTTACATCCTCAAGTACTGAATACCGCATCCATCCAAAGAAAGCTCGGCATATCGTCAAGCTCGGCCATATTGCTCAAAAGGAGATTGCAGCTCTTTTTATCAGAATTCATCCCTGATATTAAAGCATTGATGGTTAAAGATATTGATAAAGAATTCGGAGATTCCTTCAGATTTCCAAAAGAACCGGAAATTGACCTCAGGAAAGACGTAGAGGCAAAGCCGGTCATCTTTGCCGATACAGTGGCATTATTTAGCGCCAGAGAGCGTTCTAATGGCTATAGGAAGCGTTATAAGCACCATGGGCAGACAGCCAGCATCTATTTGAGTGATTCAGTAGCTGACAAAAGAGGGAAATATCAAATAGGCACATTGGTTCATACTATTGGCATTAAGAAAGGTCCTGTCATATTCGATAGCGTTCCAGACCAAAAGCAACATACCATCAAGCCTTTATTCGACTTCCTGCCAGCCAATGCTCCAACATTCACGGATGAAGGCTATCCCTGGTTGAAAAGATACAATGACAATCATCGTTCCGTAAATCATTCAGCACGAGCAAAGGACAAGAAAAGGAATGTGTGGGCTCGTGATCGATGGTCAAAGAATGGCGTTCACAATCAAGTGGCTGAAGGCAATCAACGAATTATCAAACATGCATTCATAACCGGCTACAGTTACATCCGTCCTGAATTTTCTCAATTGTACCTTGATGAGTTCTCTGCATTGAAGGGACTAAGAGTGTATGGACTTGAGAAAATTCTGAAATCGAGAGGAAAGAAGCGTGTGGGGAATGTGGAGGGTAATTGAGATCATTGATGCCGTGGCGTGCCGTTAGAAATATGACCGGAAGCTCCACCAAAGAGAATCTTTTTCTCACCTCCCCGCACAGATCCAGTCCCGACATGCCGGGCATCATGAGATCCAGAATCAGCAGGTCAAAGCCTGTCCTGCTCAGCCTGTCAAGGGCATCGGCGCCGCCCGTCGCCGTCTCCACCGTGAATCCGGCTGATGAGAGATGGTTGCGCAGGACCTGCAGGTTGACGCTATCATCATCCACAACGAGGATACGGGCTATCCCCTCTAATCCTTTTGCTTCACTTGATCGGCCCGCACCCGCCCCTGTAGAGTGATTCCGCGGCGCGCTATCTCCATTCACCGCCGATAACGCCCTCCGCTCCCTCAGGCTGCCGGACCAGAGCGGCAGGGTGAAGGTGAACACCGACCCGCCCCCGGGAGCGGATTCCGATTGGATGGTGCCGCCATGGAGCTCAACGAGCTTCCTGGTAATGGAAAGCCCGATACCGAAGCCACCAGGGGTCCCGGAGCCTTCCTTAGCGGAAAAGATGCCTTTGCGCCGTTCATCCCGGATGCCGCTGCCCGTGTCAGTAACGGCTATTTCCAGCCATTCTTCCCTGCCGGCAGCCCGCGACGAAATGACCACGCTTCCCGAGGCTGTGAATTTAACGGCATTTCCCACGAGATTGTATAAAACCTGCTGTACCCTGTCTTCATCGGCATGGACCGGTGGGCATTCCGCCGGGATATCGTTTAGCAGAACCAGATTCTTCGCGCCCACGAGGGGGCGGATAAAGGCGAGCACCACGTCCGCCAGGGCCCGTATATCCACCGGCTTCAGGTTAAGCGCGATGTCACTGTTCTTCAGTCGGGCAAAATCGAGTATGTCGTTTACCAGGGCGGCCAGGCGCCTGCCGCTGGCGTTTATCAGGCCCAGGTTGAATTTCGATTCAAGGCTCACCATGCCGCACCGCCCCTCGATCATCGATTCAGCTATTCCGATAATGCCGTTCAGAGGCGTCCGGAGCTCATGGGATACCGAGGCAAGGAATTCATCCTTCATTACGTTCATCTCCACGAGTCTCCTGTTTTTCAATTCCAGCTCTCCGGTTAGGCGCTCAACGGCGGTGAGGGTCATGGAGAACCGCCTCGACAGAAGATACGCCTGCAGGATGATGAACATGAAAAGACCACACGGCACCAGGTAGCCGGTCTGAATAATCATGTTATTGTGTAAAAAGTCGTTGATGACAGTAATGAACAGGACGGTAAACCCGGCGATAAAAGGCGCTGCCCCTTCCCGTTTGCGGGCCGCCGCCCATACAAGAATATAAAGACCATAGAGGCCGACAGCGGCGGAGAGCACCTGATAGGGGCGCATGGTATGGGTATACATACGGGGCGGCAGGGCGATTACAGCACCGGAGAAAAGGATTCCCGCTGCCACGATGCCGGTCAGGACCTTCGGTGAAAACTCATCCGGCCAAAGCGTTCTGACAAACAGGAAAAAAACCGGCACGCCGGCATAAAAGGACAGGTATTCAGCCGATACTATGGCTTCCCAGGAGGCCGAGGGAAAAATTCGAACGGCAAAATATTCCCCCGTCACCAGGACCCTTGCCGCGATAAGCAGGCAGAAGAGGCCGAAGTATAGATACGGCTGGTCCTTCTTCCTCAGGCTGAACAGGACCAGGTGATAGGCGCCCATGAGAAGGATGGACCCAAAAAGAAAAAAGTCCCGTGCGAGATTCCGTTCCCTGATGTCCCGGAGCATGGCCGGGGGGCCCAGGAGGATCGGTTCCCATGCGCCGCCCTTTCTGTGATGATAATTCGAAACATGGAGGGTGACGGTCATCTGATCCCCTTCCGGATCCGCCTCGATCACATCGGGCCAGTACCCGGGAGAGGACTTTTCCGCCGATGCGGCCACCACGCCTCCTGTGCCGGCCAACGCCCCGTTCACGAAAAGTGAATAGGCCGTGCCCATATCCTGAACTTTAAGGGCCAGTGTGCGCCCTCCGGAGCCTTTTGGCAGCAGCACCCGTAACCGGTATGTCCCGAAACCATCGCCTGAAATGGCCCGGCCGGATTCGATCCGGCCATTCCAGATTCCCGGCACATCAATGAATTCAGCCTTCATATCCCGGGTCGTCCCTCCATCATCCCTTACCAGTTGTTTCCAGTAAAACGCCCATTGCCCGGACAGATCCGCAGGCCCGTCCCTGGTGAAATCCCAGGTTCTGAGGTCCACCGTCCCTTTCTCGGCCTGGCGATGCTTCCTGCCGGAATAACCCTTCGAGCATGATGTCGTCACCTGAACAACGATGAGCAGGGCCAGCATCCGCATCGTTATATCGATCAACCCTTGTTTATCCATTGTTGAACCGCCGCGTCCATGGCATCTCTCCATGGGGTTATACTGGGTAGTAGCGCGTTATGGCTTCTTCATGACAAAATTTTTCCGGATAAACGATAAAATCTTTCTGCTTTGAGGAAAAAAAAGGGCCGCTGCCGATAAATACTTGAAATAATAATCAACATTTGAAATATTTCACCCTATTGAACGACAGCCCGGGAGCTATACGGAGACGCCTTGGTTTATCTTGAGATCATCTTTGCGTGGGTAGCGACAGCACTTTCACTGGTTTTATGCACCTATAATATTTTCAAAAAAGTCCGTTCAGCCGCAAACATCATGCTGTCCGTGGCCTGCCTGGCATCGACCTTCCTTTTCGGTCTGATCGGAGTCAATCTCATCGATGGCACCCTCATACCGGCCCCTATGGTTCAGAGGTTTGTCCTATCGCTGCTCCTCGTTGTGGCGATCCTGATCATGGGTTTCTTTTTCCTTTTTCCCTATAAAAAGAAAAATCGCCCGACCATGGCTCTGGCGGCCGGCCTTCCGGGTTTCGCACTGTGTATTATTACCATTGTTACCGACCTGGTCGTGCCATGGTCCGCTGACGACTGGGGAGCGAACATCCTCACGGAGGGCACCGCTCTCCACCTGGGGGCAATCACCTGTTATATCCTCGCAACGATCATCATCGTTATCATAAAGGCGAGCAGACTTGAAAACAGGGCCCA
This sequence comes from Spirochaetota bacterium, assembly GCA_017999915.1. Lineage (NCBI taxonomy): Bacteria > Pseudomonadati > Spirochaetota > Spirochaetota bacterium. Next base: position 961,007 of record JAGNKX010000001.1, on the reverse strand, counting down.
TAAAAACGACCTGGTCTACCTTGTCATCAGCCTCTCTTTTTTCTATTCATCTTTTCTCGCGGTATCGCTCTACCTGCCCTATTTGGCGGGAATAAACCGGTTCGGCATTCTGTCGATCCCCATCGCCTTATCTTCCATTCTTTTCATTCTGAATTACGCCGCGATGGACATCGTGAAAAAGGACATGAAGGTCTTTTTTTCCACGGCTCTCTACAGGACGCTGATCATCGCCATCCTGACGATCCCCACGATGCTTGTCATTAAATACAACACGGGAGAATATCTCAAGGAGCCGGTGCCTCCCCTCGGGATAGCGGTGTTTATCTTCGCCTACCTTTTCCTCGTTTTCAAATACCTGCGGCCGCGGATTGAAAAGCTGCCACACCGTGGATATCAGTCCACGGTGGCGCTCATTGACCAACTCTTCGCAAAGGGGCTCTCGCCGGAGTCCCATGAAGGGAAACGATGGGAAGAGATCCTCACGGCCCTGGTCGACGACATCGTGGAAAAATTCAATATCAGTCACGGCCACTTTTATCTCATCAACAGGCAGGAGAAGAAGATATCGGTCATCCACGATTCGGTGACCGCGATTCCTGACAAGGAGATCAGCCTGTCGAGCCCACTGACCGAAATGATCGGTCAATTTCCCGCCATTCTCTATAAGCCCGCGCTGTACTCCGATTCCCGGTTCGAATCCTATCGCGAAGCGGTCCTCCGGTACATGGAGCACAATCACGTGGAAATTATCATTCCCTTTTTGGACCCGGAAGACCGGATAATCGGGATGCTCGCTCTGGGCCCCCTGCACAACAACAGGATCTACTCGAAAAGCCTCATTACGGTACTTGAGATCTTCCGCATCCAGTTCCAGCAGAACCTGGCAAACTCCCTCATGCTCGAGGAGGTGCGCGCCACGCAGGTCATCGATCATGACCAGATGGTCGTGAATAGCGTGAAAAAGAAAATCATTCCGCAGGCAATGCATCAAGGGGCCAGGTTCCGCGTGAGCTCCCTGTATATCAACAACTCCACCTACGGCGGCGATTATTTTGACTCGGTGGCGCCGGGAGAGGATCGGCTCATCCTGTTCATGTCAGACTCATCCTATTCGGGCGTCGACTCGGCCGTCTTATCCCTTGAGATGTACACGGTCCTGCACACACCTTCAAAATCCTTCGACGCCCCGGACAAGATCCTCGCCGCCATGAACTGGGTGCTTTCAACGTCCCGTTTCTCGAACAAGCACGCTTCCGCCTATTGCGCAATTCTCTACTCGTCCGGCGACGTGTCCTATGCCAACGCGGCCTTCAATCCGTTGATCGTATACAGCCCGGCCAATGACACCTTCACCGCCTGCGATACCGGCGGCGTACCGGTCGGCGCCGACAGGACATCGAAGTTCAATTCGAAAATGATCCGCCTGGCGCCGGGCTCCATCGGCATCCTCTATTCCGACGGACTTACCGCGGCCATCAACGACCGCGGCGATGTCTATGGCTTCAGCCGGGTCAAGGAATTGATCAGGAACGGCAAGGGCGCATCTCCTTCCGACCTGACGCGGCTCATTTTTGAAGACTACAACAAGTTCATTAACCAGAGAAACCAGATCAACGATGTGAGCGTAATAATCTTCAAATATCAATGAGGGCAGGCTATGAAGGCTTCCTCCAGCGCGTTCACTGCGTCCATTGCGAAATACCGCAACATCCTCATCATCATCAAGGGATCCCCGGACCCGGACGCCATTGCGTCCTCCTTCGCGATCAGCGCCGTGTGCCGCTCGTTGAATGTTTCCACTGCGATCATCGCCACAAAAAAACTGTCGCTGCCTCAAAACAGCGCCATGGTCGATATCCTCGGCATACCCCTCGGCATATCGCCCCGCCTCCCGGACCACCGCCAGTATGACGCCTATATCGTCACCGATCACCCATCCCCCGACGCCGGGGAGTTTGCGGGAGACCTTCCCTGCGCCGTGTATATCGACCACCACGAGCCCACGGGGGAGAAACCAAAGGCGGATTTCATCCTGAGAGACGAGGACGCCGGTTCCACGAGCACCCTCGTGGCGCTGCTGATCAAGAACCTTGACGCGCCGCTGGAACCGGCGACCATGGTATCGGTCGCGACCGCCCTGCTCTACGGCATCTATACCGATACCGACAAATACTCCCGGGCCGGGAAACTGGACTACGAGGCCCTTGATTATCTCTCGCATTTTTCAGATCACGAAGTTTTCAACAGGATCAGCAGCATCCCCCTTTCACGGGAGACCCTGGGACTCATCAAAACAGCCATTGAAAACAAGACTGTCTATAAAGACTGGCTCATCGCCGGCGTGGGATTTGTCGATGCCGGCCACAGGGACAGCATCGCCATCATAGCGGATTTTCTCCTCCGGCGGGAAGAATATCCGACAGTCATAGTCTTCGCAGCCATTGAGGACCCGGCGATGGGCCGTCTCTATATTGACGCCTCGTTCCGCTCTTCCAGCGAGTCCCTGGACCTGGGTCCCATCATCAAGCAGATATCCCCGGAAGGGGGGGCCCGGAGATTCAAGGGAGCCTACCAGATACAGATAGACTATTTCCGCCACTGTCCGGACCGCGCCCTCCTCTGGGAAGTGATCAGGCTGGCCACGGTGGAAATGCTGAAGAAAAGCAGGGAAGAGTTGTATCTCACCGAGTTAAAGGGGTTTTACCAGAAATTCAAAAAAAGGATCCGGGACTATTTCCAATAAGCCGCGCCTTATCCACGATGTGCGCCGTCGCCCGGCGCGCCGGCCAGGCGCCTAGAAAAGGATCGTCAGGGTGGCCCCGACCTCATAGGAAAACACCTCACGCTTCAGGTCGCTCGCCTTCAGATTATAGTAGTTGAGATTCTTCCTGTTCCGGTATTGCTCCACTGCAACCCGCGTGTTCAACCCGCCCTGGATATTCTTGTGAAGGTCCAGGATCAACTTGGTCGTGATGACATGGGAATCAAGGGGCTGCGGCGATGTGGTGAGAAGATAGTCATACCGGTTTATGTTCATGGCATACTCGAGGTTAAAGATGGGCATGGCCGCCAGCCGGTAGAAGAGCGAGAAAAACTTAAAGATCCACTTGACATCGGTTTCAAATAGGGCGGTGAACGTGTAGGCCGTATCCTTGTCCTTGAAAAAAACATTGAACGGCATATTCTGGAAGTATAGGTAGTCCTTTAACGAGAGCTTCAGGGGGCTCCAGGGTATGAACGACCTGCTGTTCTTATTCTTGAGGCAGATGCCCAGCTGCAGGGTCAGGCTTGCCCTGTCGCGCTTGAAGCTCATGCCCGCGTTCGGGGAATGGACCGTTTCCTCGATGTTCTGGGTTATAAGCATGTTGATGTCGAATTTATACCCTACCGTCAGGAACGCCGCATGATAGGGGATTCCCTCGCGGTTCGGCCTGAAAAACCAGAAGCGCAACAGTTTCATCAGGTCGAAATTCACGTTAATTTCAAAATTGGCGTTCACCGTCTGGCCTGGCACACCCAGCACGTCCTGGCGCTCGCACAGCTGTTGCAGCCCCGAGTTCGACGTTATGTTCACCTTGTCCAGGTCAACGGACCAGGCGACAGAAAAATTCTCCTGGAGCCGAAGGTTGTTGTTGTAGTCTGAAACGTTCGTTCCGTTTTTATATATGATGGGCCTGTTCAGGGTTTTACAAAGGTAGTCGCGCCCCCTTGCATAGTTGTTTCTTCCCAGGAAGAAGCAAAACGGATAATACTGAAAGACATTGAAAGCCGCGTTTGACAGCCTGCTGACCGTGCGGGTTATGCCGTACCTCTCGTCCAGCGGATCCTTCCGCTCACCCTCATAGGGAACATTGGCCTCGGTCAGAAACAGCGAACGGTTGTAGTTGATCGAGAAGGTCCTCAGGGACTTAAGCGCCTTGATCTTGTAAAAATACACCGGAATATCGATGGTTGTGGCAACCAGGGTCTGGGCGTCCTTGGCCCTTTTATACCCGTACTGCGAGGCGCTTTCCAGGTTGAAGTCGCGGAACTTGTTTTCAAAATATTGTATGTCGATCTTGTATCCCGGCGCTATGTAGCTGAAATCGCTCAGCCCCGCGGACAGGCTCAGGTTCTTGCTCCGCTCCACGTACCGGCAGTTACTGTTGTATACGAAGGGGAAATGATAGTCCCCCCTGAAGTTGTACAGCAGATCGGTTCGGTTGAACTGGGATTTTCCGATCCACGCGACGATCTCTTCGGAGCCGACCTGGATCGCCGGGCGGACATAGAATACGCGATGGGTGTAATCCAGATTGTATTTGATATCGCTGCGCTGCCGCTTTTCAATTTCGAGGATCGACGCCATGGTGTTGAGGTCTATCATGCTCATTTCATAGGAACTCCTCTTCGTCTGATCCTTTTTGAAGAGCATTGTCATGAGAACCTCGCTGGTCCACCGGCCCCATAGGAACTTTTCGATGGTCTGGCGGCAGTGGATGACCGGGGAATGGTTCAGCTGCGTTTTGAGCCGCTTGACGCTGTAACTGGAAATGCGTTCATCCGCCTTGTTGTTATAATCATCATACTTGTACATTAATTTGATGCTGGGAACCCAGTTTTTCTCCGATTGATAATCCGTGATGAACACAACGCTGTTTTTATTGGTCTTTCCCCGCTGCGACACGTCGACTTCCTCGTTGAGGCCGTCGGTTTCCGAATCCTCACGGATATAATCGACCCTGGTGTTCCAGTTCGGGATGATATTGAAAGAGGAAAAGACCTGCTTGTATTCCTCGGCCATATCCAGGTCTTTTTTACCGATGGTGCTGAATTTTGAGCCATGCCCTTTCTGCACGTACTTGACGCTAAAATCGGACATGATCGGCACGCCCCCTTTGGTCACATGGAACGGCTTGTTGACCTTTAACTCCCCTTCATACCAGTGCGCCGTGTCCTCGAGGATTTCGGGCTCGGACAGGTAGATCTCATCGACCCAGAGAGACCCGATGCTCGGCGGCGCGGAGGAGTAGATTATGATTTTCATCATCGTTATCCGTTTCAGGTCCGGGCGGCCGGACATGGAAACCGGGATCAGGTAGCTCTCCGACTTGTTCTTCAGGCGCATTTTCATCTCCTGCCAGACCCGGGGAAAGGTCATGTTCATCTGGTATTCCAAATAGTCAGTGTCCGAAGAGCCGACGATGATCCCCACCCGGTCGCCCGGCGAGAAGGCGCGGAAATTCATCCATGCCGACAGGGAACGGTAATTCCGGAAATCGACCGCTTTTGCAAAGCGCCGCGTCACCGAAACCTGCCGGGACCCTGCGGGAATCGCGTATTCCAGTTTCAGCGAGGTTTCCTTTTCCTTTAAAAGGTCCTGATCGCTCTTCACGCCGTACATGGCCTTGTACACGCTCTTCATGACAAGCGAAAAGGCCTCCCAGCGGTATTCGTCGTCGTCGAAGCAGTTTATCGCGGACACCTTCATCTGGTCGGGCGACGCCAGCGCCGTGCCGAGGCGCGCCTCGCGCCACTTGGATGAGACGAATTTGACCGAGTCGATGAAAAGGCGGCCCCTGTCTCCCGGGGTCTTGCGGACATAAAGACGCACCGATTCGACTTCCCTCAGCAAATTTATCTCGGACTGGGTCATGGCCGATGGGTCGACATAGAGACGTGCGACCTGCCAGGTGTCGATCCCGGACACCAGCGGGACCGAATGGCCCTGGAACGAATACACGTTGTCGAGGGTATCAAGGGTCCCGTTCTGGTTCAGGTCTTCGCTGGTCAGGACCCCGTCCCCGATGGTGAGCCTGTTATAGGCCGCGCCGCCGCCGATCCTGGTCTCAGGATGGCCGGCCTCCTGAAAGAGGTAGCCGATGTCTTCGGTGAAACCGGTTACAGGATCGGAATCCAGGATACCGTTCAGGTTCAGGTCCTCGGTTTGAAGGCCTCCATCCCCCCCGGAGTCCTCATTGACTTTCCCTATATCGAGATAGAGATCGACCGAGGTCGTTCCCTCATAGCGGTACGATATCTCCGCGTATTGCATGCTCGACAGGTCCACCGCGCTTTTTGAAAAATCCCGTGTCACGATCGATACGTAGTCGCCGCTCCCGGCGAGGTGATTATCCTCGAAATCGAGGACCAGCGACCGCTGCGATGTCAGGCTGAGGATGGTGCTCAGCACATGGCCCGTGGCGACATTATAGGGCCCCGCCTTGACGGAATAGGCGACCTTCGGCGCAAGCGCCGAGTATTCGACTCCCTTCAGGATCGTCGGATTGGCCGCGTCCCGGTAATAATAGTAATTCAAAATCCCCCTGACCGCCCCGGGCAACGCAGAGGGCGGCGACGAATAGATCCAGTCCCGCTCGTCCAAAGACAGCACGACCGCCTCCTCCGACGATTCCATGTTGTCGATCATGGCTTTCCCGAAGGTGTTCATGTTTTTATAGCTCTTGGCGTATTCCGCGTAGCCGTTAATCTCGATGGGAAGCTCCTTTCTCCTGTTGCGGGTGAAAATATTGGCGAACTGCGCAAGGCGGCGGCCGTCCAGATGCAGCGTCGCGTCCCCTTCGACAAACACCGTCTGTGTCGGCTCGGTCCCCACCGCTGGCACCTTTTCATCGCTCCCGGTGCGGGAGTAGAGCATGCTCCCGCCGACCTTCAGGTCCCTGCTGAACTCATACTCACCCCTGAAGCCGCCCACAAATTCCTGCCCCTGCGTCCCGATCGGGAGGTACTCATACCGTATCTCGATGACCGTTTCAGGGCCGATGAGGGGATTGGTGGCACTGTTGAAGGTGATATAGCCGGCCGTATAATCCACGGTGTAGAGGGTCTCGGAAATCGTTCGCCGATCGACCTTCACGACCACGCTGTTCGGAATGACGTTAAGGTGGTTAAGCTGGAAGCTCCGGGCGTCCCTGTAGTAGTCGATCTTTATCCGATAGCGGGAAAAATCATATACGTTCGTCGGCTGGTGCTCCGCGTAGATCCGTGCCGCGGTCCCATTGGCCCCGAGCAGCTGCCTGTACGGCTCGCGGTACACGAACTGGATCACTCCGTTGGTGTAGTCGACGGAATAGGTGCCGAGGCTCGCGATATCGTTCTGGCTCATGACGCCGTTTTCCATGAAGAAGCTGAGGCTGAAATTATTGGGCAGTATGTACTTGTCGCCGATGACATAGAACGATCGGACCTCGTACACGTCCGGTGCCGGATGATTCGGCGGCGATACCGGGTCATTGCTCAGGGAATAACCGTATTTCAAGAATACAAAGATCCTGCCCGAGAAGTTCCCCCCCGGATGCCGGGGGTCTCCGGGCTGAAGGGCCGACGGGTCGGTGGACGACCCCATGAGGTTATACACGGCGAAGATCCGCGCCTTGTCCTGCACGGGCCTGATAAACTGCAGGAGACCGGTCGAAAAGTTGATCTTGTAATCGACCCCCGCCTGCATCTTGCGGTAGAGGCCGCCGTAGGCGGGGAGCTCGACGATATTCTGCTTGTTGTAAGGATCCTGGTCGTCCATGTATATCTCGAATCCGTAGGGATTGATGTTCACCGGCTTCAGGGTGTAATTGGACGGATGGGGAGGGTCGATGTTATTATCGTACCGGATGTACGGCTCGATCTGGTAGTAGACACCCTTCACATACTGGTACTCCGATAGCTTGATGTTGCCGGGCATCGAATTGCCCCTGTACGTCTCGACTTCCGTGTTTCCCCGTGTGACGCTGCCGAAGGCCTTGAACGTGAACCTGTTCTTCTGCAGCTTCAGGTCAACTCCGAGGCCCTTGGCGGTGTTGTTGTCATAGACCGCGTATCTGGACCCCTTGAAATTGATGTCGATCTCCCCCGCGTTCAGCTCACGAATCAGCTCATCGTCGCGCACGGCGCGGTACTTCAGCATGTAGCGGTTGTCCTTCTTCCTGCTGTCATGATCGATGTAAATGCTCATGCGGTCGCCGATGGTCCCTTCAACGTGGATCTGCAGGTCCTGCTTGGCGCTGAAGCCGTCCTGGACCAGCTCCGACTTCGGCTTGTCCCCGGAGTATTCCTGGTAGCGCTTGCGGGTGAATATCGACTGGCCGTATTTCAGGTCCAGGTTCAGGAATCCGTAGGTCTCGATCCTCACGTCATCGCCGCGGTAGAGCGACGTCATTTTTTCCTTTTCAGCGATATTCCTGTAACGGGGGTCGACGACGTAATCCTCCCAGTCTCCGGAGCGGCAGGAAAACAGGTCGAACCGCTCATCGAGGACCGTCGGATCGGAGGGTTCGTCGATGGCAACGGTTACTTCATCGACAAGGGCGTTATCATCGATATAATCGAGGAGCTTCTCCCTGAAGCCCTGTCCCCTGGAATTGGCAATGACGGCGGCCGTGAGCGCGCCGGCTATCGCCGCGAGCCAAATATAGTGGGACAGCTGTTTCAGCATACAGTACTGGAGGAGCCATTGTTTTGATTACCATATCCGCGTCATGGAGGGATACGGCCGTGCGCGTTAAGACTCTTGTAATCATTTAGTAGCGTGATTAATCTGTTTTTGACAAAAAATTTTACCGGGGCGGCATATTTGCGCGGTAGCCTTGCAACGGGGGCGATGACGGGATAACCACTCCTGAACGGCGGAAATAGCTGTCACACCGTTCATCTAGGGCCTTCGGATCGGAGGGTTTGTTGATTACTTCATCTGCGAGAGGATGGAGAAGGCGTTGTTTTGATTACCATATCCTGCTCATGTAGGGATATGGATTGATAGGTATATTGCCCAGCCTGATTTCATAATGGCAGTGATTGCCGGTGGCGTTCCCCGTCTGCCCCACGTAGCCGATGACTTCGCCCTTCTTGACGTTCTGGTCTCCGTTCACGGCGACCCGCTGGCAGTGGGCATAGACCGATTCGAATCCATACTTATGCTGGACGCGGATCATCCAGCCGTATCCGCCGCTCCACCCCGCCGATGTAACTTTACCCGGGGCCGTGGCGCGTATTTCGGTGCCCGGCGGCGCGGCGATATCAATGCCTGAATGGAAGTCCCGTCCGTGGCCGAAGGGCGACCGGCGCCAGCCGAAGAGAGAAGTGATATGGCCGGGATTCGGCACGAGCGATGGAGTATCACGAACGACCTTGCTCCGGACGTCGACGAAATTCTTAACGGTCTTTATCGTATTGGTGGTGCAGAGAATATCCCGCTGGAGCTCCTTGATGGTGAATATCTCCTCCGGGAGGATATGCTGCATCTTCCGCAGTTCTTCGTAATCCTTTTTGTCCATCTGGTCCATATCCCATATGGTTCCGATCTCCTCGGGCCCGGCTGTAAGCTCGTAAAGCTCCTCGACATCCGGCTTAATCTCCTCCACCAGTTCAGAGACGCTGTTCGTCAGCTTTTCAAACCGCAGCAGGTGGGAGCGGATGTCCTCGTAGGTCATGAGGAGGCGCTGCTCCTCACGCTTCACCGCCGCGTGCCTGATCACGGCATAGGACGAGGTCACCAGGACGACCAGGAAGAGGAGGAAAAAAAACGATATGGTGAACTTCGAAATCTGGAAATTGAATATCTTCCGCTCGTTGTGGGGGATGAACATGACGGTCATTTTCTCATGACCCTTCTCAACGAAGCTGTCCCAGAATTTCAAGAACTTCTTTCGCAAGAGGTAGTACTTCTCAAAAAACTTGAGGCGGAACTTCCCGTGGTATTGTTTGATTTTTACCTTCATGGCTGTTGCGCGCTTTCTATATTCGTTAGTAGCATATTTTATTATATTTACAACAATTTTTTATCATGGAGGAACGCCCGGGTGTCACTCCATGGTCCGGCTCATCAGGATCCGCTGAAGTTGGGCTTCCGCTTCTGGCTGAAGGCGGTAACCGCCTCGAACAGGTCATTGTTCGGGATTATGGCGGCGCTCAGTATCGCATTGAATACCAGGTTCTCCTTCACCTGGGCCGACGCAAGCTGGTTCAGCACGATCTTCGTTCCCTTCACCGCGACGGGGGAATTGTCCGCAATCTCCTTCGCGAGCCGCTCCGCGGCCTTCATGAGCTCATCCTGGTTCGCGTATACTTCATTGACCAGGTGTATTTCCTTCGCGCGCCCGGCCTGGATATTCCTGGCGGTAAAGGCCATTTCGCGGGTGATGCCCTGCCCGCAGATATTGGAGAGGCGCTGGAGGACCCCCATGTCAGCCGCGATGCCCACCGCCGCTTCGCGCAGGGAAAATTCCGCGTCCTCGGTACAGAGCCGTATATCGCAGGCCGTGATGAGGTCCAACCCGGCGCCAATGCACTTGCCATGGACGGCGGCTATGACCGGTTTACGGCATGTTTCGATACAGGACAATCCCTCCTGCATGAGGAGTATTTTCTTATAGAGATTCTGCTTGGTGCCGCCTTTCTGCTCCTTGTCGACAAGCTCGGGCAGCTCGGGGATCATTCCCATGAGGTCAATGCCGGCGCTGAAGATGGTGCCTTTGCCGGCGACGATTATGGCCCGGATCTGGTCATCATCATCGAGATCCTTCATGATCGGGATGAGCTCGGTCCAGGCCGGGGCGTTCATGGCGTTCTTTTTTTCGGGCCTGTTCAAATAAACCCATGCCAACGGGGGCTTTTTCTCAACCGAATAAAACTTGTAATCCATATGCGTTACTCCTGTTAAGCCGTTGATGCGGCAAATACCGGCTCAGCCCGGAAAAAAGCTCATTACTTTTATCATCGGTACTGATCGAGTTGAACCTAAAAAGAACAAGAAATTATGCAATAAAAAAATGGTAAGATGGGGAAATTTGTCAATTTATCCACAAAGTTATCCACATTATCCACATTTCCCCATCAAAAACAGACTGTGGACATAAAAAAGACCCGGGCATCGTACCAAGATATCACATCATACTCAGAAATAATAAATACGACATAAAAAATCTGCTGGAAATATCAAGGGTTAGAGATTAAAAAAAACATGGAATGAAGTTTGAGATTCATTGTTCACGGTGATATCGATAATACAGAATTATAGAATATACCAAATATACTGCTTATGACATTGTGGATAACTTTTGATCGCTCCATGTCTCATGATTGCCCACTGTGTCAATACTTGACCGGAGCGTCTATTCGCGTGATGAGCCATTGGTGGCTCGATTTAAATCAGAATTTAATCGAATAAACAAATTGTAATTGATAAAAAATCTGGCATATGTCACCTCAGGAGGAGTACCGGAGCAACTTAAGAGGAATATCGTGAAAATCGGAATATCTTCAGACCATGGCGGCTTCAGATTGAAAGAATCGATCAAAAAGCATTTCAGCGCCATAGAATTCGACGATGCCGGGACCCATTCCGAAGACTCATGCGATTATCCCGACTACGCCGCTGCCCTGTGCCGGAAGATACAGGGCGGTGAATTGGAATACGGCATCATCATCTGCGGCACCGGCATCGGCGTTTCCATGGCGGCTAACAAGATGAAGGGTATCCGGGCCGCTCTCTGCTGCAACGAGTTCATGGCGGAGATGGCGAAGCGCCACAACAATGCCAACGTGCTCTGCCTGGGCGCGCGGGTTCTCGGCGACGAGCTGGCCTTCAGGATCGTGGACCGGTGGCTCAACACTGCCTTTGACGGCGGGCGCCATCAGCTGCGGGTTGAAAAAATCAACGGCCTCGAAGAGGCCTGATTGCATAGACAATAACAGTGTGCCACCGAGAAAAATCCAGGGAACGAGACATGTCTGTACGAAGAATGCGCTTGCTGCTGCTGCTCCCTCTGTGCGGGATACTTCTTTCGCCGCGTCCTGACTCGAGCGGAACCATCGTGTTTCCCTCGATCCCCCGGGAGTGCCTGCACAACGTTAAGCCGATACCCCTTCCCGGCGGCGGCACGGCCTACGGCATAAAAGACCTGACCTATCGCAGATCGAGCGATCCCCTGATTACCGATATCGTTCTCTCCTTCAACACGCCCTCCCGGCGCCTTGTCCGGGACGATACCCGCCACTACCGGGTCATCGCAAGCGATTATAATTTCTCGACCGGCAACGGAGCACTGGGCAAAGGGTGCGCCCAGTTCTTCAAGAAAGAGCACGGCGTCACCATAGAAACCGTCAAGGGGGCATGGCTCGGCACCTGCGATGACCTCGGCTCCTTCACCATAGAATTCAGGTTCATGCCCTATGAACTGCGAGACGGCAGCGTACTCTTTTCCCGGGTCGGATACATATCGGGGACCAAGCGGGGCATCGATGTCACCATCTCGCACGGCTCCCTCGTTGCCGGCCTCTACGGTATCTTCGACAAGCCGGATCGGACAAGCTACGACGTGGTCCTGCGCCGCGGCAGGGCGCTTTCGAAAATGAGATGGCATCACTTCAGCCTGAGCTTCGACCGCCTCAGCGGGAAGCTGACGAAATACCTTGACGGCGAGGAGGACGAGGTCGTCTACGTAACCGAGAGCGGCGAGGCCTACAACGGCGTGTACGCGCCCTCCTTCGGATACCGCAATGCCGATGGCACCCTGCACTGCGTCGACGCGCCACCGGCCTATATCGGGAGGAGCTACGCGGGCCTGATCGATGAATTCAGGATATCATACCGCCATTTCGAGGACCTTGAAAAGACCACCGAGCTGGCCTACCGGAACTACCGCTCCGTCGGAAGGATCGGCCGTATTCCCTATAACGTGGAAGGCGTCATTACGAGCCCGGTGTACCGATTTGCCGGAACCGGGACCAAGGTACAGGAGTTCCGCTGGAAGGACGATGCCGGGGCGGATACCTTCGTCTGGATGGAATTCAGAATCGCCGACCGCAGTTTCAGGGCGGGCGATATCGACCTCAAATGGTACCGCGTGGCCAACAACCAGAAAAAAATATTCCTGACAAAGCAGGGCGAGGGGGACTTTCTCCGGGGAATGTACTACCAATGGAGGGCCCATCTCGTCGCGTCGCCCGACGGCAAGCGGGCGCCGCGTCTCTCCCATGTGGAGCTCGACTACCGCCTCGATCTACCTCCCAATCCGCCCCTCATGGTCGAGAACGTTTCCTCGGGTGACCGAAGGGTTGTCCTCAGGTGGAAAAAGAACGTCGACCATGACTTCATGGGATACAAGATTTACTACGGGATCACGCCGGGCCGTTATGACGGCGTCATCACGACCGCGGGCGGCGCCAGGCTGACCAACGCCATGGGCGCGGGAAATTTCGTCCAGGTAACGATAACCAATGATGTCATCGATGAAAACAGGAGCCATGACCGCTTCAACAAGCTGCAGTACCCACTGCTGCAGAACACGGTCCTCTACTATTTTTCGGTGAGCGCCTATGACTCCTACAAGCCTGACACGATCTACAACCACGAGTCGGAGCCGTCAAAGCCGGTTACGGCGCGACCCTACCAGGGCTCGGAGATCAGATAACCGGCCCCCCGGAAAAATCCATTGACTAATGCGGCGCCTGATACTTAATTGCCCCAAAGCGCCGAAATGGCCAAAAACGCCCAATTTAATGTTAACGACCGGTACGTTTCCCCCATGCAGAACATGAATCTCGACATTGCCATCCCGGAAAACATCCTGCCGACGATACTGAATATCGCCGGCAGGTTTCGCGACGCCGGTTTTCAGTGCTATCTCATCGGCGGTTCCGTGCGCGACCTCATCCTGGGCAATGAAATATACGACTACGATTTCGCCACTGATGCGCGGCCCGAAGAGATCACGCGGCTGTTCCGCAAGACGATCCCCACGGGCATAAAGCACGGGACGGTTTCCGTCCTGGCGGACCAGTGGCAGTTTGAGATCACGACATACCGCTCCGACGGAAAATACATCGACGGCCGCCATCCGGATTCGGTCTCCTTTTCGAACGACCTCAGGATCGACGTGGACCGCCGCGACTTCACCATTAACGGGCTCGCCTTTGACCCTCTCACCGGCGAGCTCATCGATCACGTGGAAGGCCTCCGCGACTTGCAGAGCGGCATTATCCGCACCATCGGCGATCCCATTATGCGCTTCACCGAAGACGGCCTCCGCCCCATCCGCGCCTGCCGCTTCGCCTCGAAGCTCAATTTCACCATAGAGGAAAAAACCCTCCGCGCCATCACCGAGACCCTCGGCGTGGTGAAGGGCGTTTCCCACGAGAGGATCCGCGATGAGTTTCTCAAGATCCTCGAATCGGAAAAGCCGTCGCTGGGCATCGAATACCTGCGGACGACCGGACTCCTTCCCCTCTTCCTGCCGGAGCTGGCGGAATGCCACGATGTTTCGCAGAACCGCTACCATATCTATGACGTGTATTACCACAGCGTCTATTCGTGCGACGCCGCCCCCCGCGAGCACCCCATGATACGACTCGCCGCGCTTCTCCACGACGTGGGCAAGGTGCCGACAAGGCATCCCGGCGAGGACGGCGATTTTACCTTTTACAATCACGAAGTCGTCGGCGCCAAGATGGTTAAAAAGATCATGAAGCGCCTCAAGTTCTCCAATGAGCAGATCGAGACGGTCAACAACCTGATCCTGAACCACATGTTTCATTATACCGACGAATGGACGGACGGCGCCGTGCGCCGCTTCATCCGCAAAGTCGGCCTCGAGAACATAGAGGACCTCTTCGCCCTGCGCATGGCCGACCGGAAAGGGAACGGCGCCCGGAAGGGCCTTCCCGCGCCGATCAACCGGCTGAAGCAGCGGATCGACCATGTCATAGAGCAGGAAAACGCCTTTTCGGTCCGCGACCTGAATATAAACGGCACGATTCTCATGGAGGAATTCGGCCTTGAGCCCGGGCCGATAATCGGGATGATTTTGAACCAGCTCCTGGAGACCGTTCTTGACAATCCCGAGCTGAACGAGCGGGAAAAGCTGACCGCCCTGTCCCGGGAAATTCTCGATCGGCATCGACCCCCTGAATAAATGGCTCCATAAATTGCTTGACGGTAACGATTAACCCTCCTATTATGATTGAACGGATGTACATAAAAAACCATCCACAATTTTCTGAACAATTATAATCACCGACATGGTTGATATAACCAATAGAAAAATAATATCCGCCAAGATAGAGAAGGGAGAACCTCTCAAACTTCTGTTTAAATACGTCAATGAACAGGTGCTCATGGTTCTCAACAGCGTGCTCGCGCGGCTCCTGTCGAAAAACGACCAGATATATCTTCTGAATTCCATAATCACCATCCTGCGCGAGCTCATTATCAACGCGCTGAAGGCGAACACGAAGCGGGCCTTTTTCATGAAGAACAATCTCGACATAAATGACGCCCCGCAGTACCAGAAAGGAATGGACAAGTTCAAGAAAGAGGTTGTGGGCGATTTCGACTCCATCGAGGACGATCTCAAGCGGAGCGATTTATATGTCCAGATTTCCTTCGAGCACGATTCGGACATGATCAAGATCACGGTGGCGAACAATTCGCCGATCCTGACCGTTGAGCTGGACCGGATCAATTACCGCATCCAGAAAGCGATCCAGTACAACGACTTTTCCGAAGCCTATTCGGAGATCGAGGACGATACCGAAGGTGCCGGCCTGGGCATCGTTCTGACCATACTGCTCCTGAAGAACATGGGCATCGACGCCCACAATTATAATATCGAGAAAACGGGAAAAGCCACCATCACCTCCCTCGCGATTCCTTCTGTCCTGAAATCGAGTGAAATAACCACGAAGGTGAAAGAGCACATTCTTAACGAGATCGACGGGATCCCGACCTTCCCGGAAACGATCATACAGCTCCAGCATCTCTGCCGGGACCCCGACTCAACCATGGACGCCATCGTCAAGAACCTGAAGATAGACCCGGCCCTGAGCTCGGACGTGATCAAGCTTTCAAACTCGGCGGGCATCGTCCCGGGCAAGCGCATCGAGGACATCAAGACCGCCGTGGTAACGATCGGCCTTAAGAATCTCGAGGCCATTCTCCTGGCGAGCAACGCGCGGCGCATCTTGAACGAGCGGTACAGCAGCTTCGAGATGATATGGGAGCACTGCAACAGGGTGGCATTTTACGCGCGGAACATCGCCTTGACCTTCCGGCAGTCCGCCATTGTGGAAAACGTGTACATGGCTGGCCTCCTCCACGACCTGGGAAAGATCGTGCTGCTGGCAACCGACAAAAAACTCGTCAAGAGGATCGCCGACATCGTGAACAACAGGAAAATCACCACGACCACCATGGAGGAAATATCCATCGGCATCAGCCACTCCACCATCGGATCAATGATTTCCAAGAACTGGAATTTCCCCGAATACCTCGTTGAGGCCATTAATTACCATCATTCGCCCTACAACTGCAGCGCCAAATACCGAGACGTCGTCTATGCCATTTACCTTGCCAACATGATGGTCGGCATCGAGGACCGGCGGTACAGCTTCTATTACATTGACGAGGGCATTCTCGAAAAGTATAATCTCCTGGATATAAACAAATTCACGGAGCTCCACGCCAAAATAAAGACCAAGTTCGAACCCTCGAAAAACAGTTGAGATTATTCCTGTGGATGGAAGGGGGCCGCCTACCGTCCCCTGATGTCGCCGCCGCCCCGTGATCTCTCGCTGTTGTCGACCTTCACATCGACGAACCACACGGGAGGAAAGGAAAGGCCGTTGGCGCTGTAATATTCGGCGCGCCGCACGATATCGCTCAGGCTTGCCTTGATGCACTGGGGGAGGTAATCCGGCCCGATGCCCTTGATCACCGGCACGAGGGATACGCCGTAGGCCGAGTTGACGTCCTTTTTCACCATGACACCCAGGGAAAACATATGGCCGGCTTCCTGTCGGTCGATAAAGTACTTGATGAAGTCCTCGCTGGGCGCGGACACCCAGAACGAAACCTTTCCATCAGATATGAGGGCCTTCCCGGCTGAAACGGCCGCGGTCCCTTTCCGCGCCTTCCCCCCGGTCATGCCCCGCCTGACCAGAAGATCGACGTTGTTTTCCAGCGGCTCCTCGTTGATGACCCGATCATTCGTGATCCGGGAATAGGATCGGGGAAGATCATAGGGTGTCGGTATCCCCTTCTTTTCGCTGATGAACACTTCCTCGAGAAATGATTTTGGCTTCCCCTGCCGACTGCGGGACCCTTTCTTCGAAAAGAGGCCCTTTTTCCATTCCTTGTCCGGAAACCGCGACCTGAAAAGCCTCCCGTTTTCCATGTACAGCTCAACGGCCTCGCCGCCGGGATCAAAGATCTTCTGGTGATAGGCGGCATGGGAGCGGGAGCCGCCGGTGCTTTCCGCCAGCCGGCCCAACTCCTGGCTCTGGTCGCCGGACATTCCGCCCATAGAAACGGTGTTAATGATGATCCCCTTGTTGCGCGCCGCAACGCCCAGTCGGTCCGCGCTGCCCGAGCTGACAGGGGTATTGGATATCACCACGATGGCCTTGCGGGCATCGGCTCGCCACCGCACGCTGTTCACGGCATGGCGCAGCGATTTCATGAAATCATCCTTCCCGGCGCCGCCGGCCGGCTTCAGGTTATCCAGACCGTTCCGCACCGCCACGATCGAATTGACGGATATGGATGACGCGGGATACGCTATCGTATCGGAAAACGGCACCAGGTAGATCCTGGTATCCATCCTGCGGTTGTCTATCAGGTGCGAAGCAAGGCCGATAACGGCGCTTTTTACCGGCTGCCAGTCCCGATTAATCCGGTATGACAGGTCCAGGAGAAAAACCAGGTCCATGGAACCGCCGCCGGCGCCTGCGTCCATGGGAGACTTTGTGCGAAACAGCCTCAAAGCCTCCTTTATTTCTTTTTGCGCGAGTCCGATAAGCTCGCGGTCCGACACCCGGGCCCTGGCAACCACTTTCCGGTCGCGGACCGAGTATAGGACGCTGTCGGAGCGGTACCGGTCGCCGCCACGGGCGAGATTTCCGAGGAGGAAATAATCGATATGCAGGGTGCTCCCCATCATGTCGAGATCGTCTTTTGTTATGATGTCCTGGGAGGACAGCTTCCAGCGTGCCAGGTCCAGATGTACCTGGCGGGGAGAGGTGATCTCCACATCATCCTTTAGCACCATGGAGGCCACTGAAAGGAGCCGCGCATATTCTCCCCCCGTTGATTCCGGAAAATCAGAGGAGGGATTTTCTATTTTGTAGGGGATGACGGCTATCTCGGCGGCCTGGGCCGCGGCGTAAAAAAAAATTAACGCGACGGGCAGGAGCATTCTCAGTTTCATCGTGAACACCCGTGACTAGTGCCTGGTGCGGGAAATGAAATTCTGCACATGAATCGCGAGAGCGCTCTTCATTCTCGGCCCGAACCGTGAACCGTGAAAATCTATGCCTATCATGCAGCGGCCGTCATCGAGCTTGTAAACCCATACCATCTGACCGGATATGACGATGGGATTCTCCTCTTTGAAATTCATTTCAAGCATGATGACATTCTGGGTGACCAGCTTTTCGATCATCTTGCTGTCGCCGAGCTCGATCTTTACGCCTCCGGCGGACACGTCGATGATCTTTCCCTGAAGCTTCGATTCTACCAGATTCCCGTTCCGCACCCTCTCCGAGAGGTCATTGATGGACGAACGGATCCGCTCGACCCGGGCCGCGTCTATGACGGTATCTTTGTTGATGGCGGTAAGGTAGGCGATGGGAAATTCTTTCCCCACCAGGGGCTGATACATCACCGGCATGACGACAAGGGACTTGATGCTGACATTGTTGTTCTGGAGCCAGCGCTGCAGGTCATCCCGGAGCTCCGCGGATTTGATATTCTCAAGAACGGCGCCGTTCTCCTTGAAAAAACGGGGCAAATCCGACATGTCCGGAATGTGGAGCGTGGAGCCGGACTCCATGACATACTGGACAACGGGCGTGATGTCCTTGTCCTCCTTGTACTGCACCTTTTTGATATCCACGCCGTCGATCTTACCAATGAACTCCTCGACGATCATCCGCACCGACAGCGACTTCCTAAAATCGCTCTCGCGCTCCCTGATTTTGATCGTCGCGATATTGGTCGCCATGGGGAACTCATCGACGAACTCGTACCGCTCATGCTCCCGCTTATCCAGGGCGATCGAGCATTTTGTGATTCGCATGTTATAACTGTAATCGGGAAAGGCGGGACCGGCGGCGGAGATCTTTTCTAAAACAAAATCTATAAACCGCTCCCTCAAAACCGTGAAAATCTCAACATGGTCCTCTTCAAGAGGCTGTTTAAACCGCAGCACGAGAACATCGTCTTCCGGTCGTTCCAGATACTCGATCGGCTCCCTTTTAAATTCCACGCGCAGGAAAAGCTCTTTTAAATCGACATACTTCTCAATTATCCTGTTGATCGCTTCCACCTGGGTAGCGCTTTTCAGCTTCCGTGGATTGTCGCGTAAAAATGACATAGTGTATCCAAATCCCGAATGCCCGGCATGGATAAACGCCGGGACCATATTGTATCATCGAACGATACCGGTTCAATGTTGAGAAAAAAACCGCCGGTATAGGGCTGGTAGGTTTTAATCTGCGGCTCTCGGCATACAGCTGCGAATTATTCATCATACTCATAATCTGGTGCGATATGCGGCAAAAAGCGCTCTGACAGGGCATCCTGATGGCCATGATACGGATAATAATGGCGGCGATACCGGTGATAACGGCTCCAGCGCGATCCCTTCTTATTATATTTTCCTATCTCGTCATCGCGCCACCTATGGTAATCGCCATAGAGGCTGTCACGGCGAAAATCGCGGGCGTCGAAAAACTCTTCCGGCATGGCAAGGCGGCCGTGGCGATACCGGCAGTCACAACGATCGTAACAGTCATAGAGGCCCCGGTAGTCAGTGCCGCCGTAGCAATCATCACAGCTGGCGCCGGACTTTCCGCACCCGGAGAGGAAGAGGGGCAGCAGGACCGCGGCAATCACGGAAATAACGATTTTATTCATAGTCATCCTCCCTTCAGCTGATATCCGGTTATATGTCCCATAAGACGCCGTCAATTACAGGCTACGGGCCTTTTGTAAAAATGTCAATCCTTTCATGGAGGGATTATTTCGGCAGGGCTGCCTTCCCGATGGCCGCGCCTGTTCCCGCGGTCAATAACTCCATCCCTGGTATAGGGGGGTGAGCTCGCATTCGTTGGGGAAGGAACGGTCTGAGATGAGCAGGACGGTTTTTTCCCTGCGTTCCGGTCTCCCTCCCGGTTCCTGTGGCGGGAGGTGATAACCTTCGGTCTTGAGCCTGCCGTAATATGTAATACCCTCCCCGAGTCCATATTCAACCAGGAGGAGCGCCGTTACCTGTTTGTCGTCCATGATCGAGCGGAGAGATTTTTCTTTTGCGGACCGGGGATCGACAAGGTCTTCCTTTGCGTATTTCCTCTCAAAGGACGGGTTGAGGCAGGTGCGGACCTGGCTGTATCGCACCGGGACAGCCGCGCTACCGAAGATGACGGTAAAATCCTCATCCGTGTGGTACAGCATCTGGTGCGTTGAACGTATGTCATCGACGCCGATATAGGCCACGGTCTCGTAATGGACATACCGTTTCCCGGTAAAAAACGATTCACGTGGCGCGCCGCGCACTTTCAGGGCAAACGATTCCTTCCCCCGCACCTGTTTTGCAAACTCGTGGAAATCCATGGTCCTGGTAACCTGTTTCTTTGCCGGGAATGCCGGATTCTGCAGCGCCGCCAGTAACGCGCAGAGGAGAAACCCGGCACATGCGCTCCCTGCCCTCATGGTCCCGGGCGCTCCTTATACCACGCCGGGGATGGGTTTCATGAGGGATGTTCCGTCGTAAAGGAATTTTTTCGACCCCTGGAACTCGTCTCCCAGTCCGGAGGCAATGTAACAGCCTCCTCCGATGCGCGCGCCGTCGGCGATGCGGCAGTCTTTTCCGATGAGGGTGATGCTTGAAAAAAGCGAGCGGGGAAAATCGGAATTCTTAATGAATTCCTCGCTAGACCCGATCCGGCTCCCGTTCCCGATATTCAGGTAGGTCGATTCCTCTTTCAGGTCGGTGCGCTCATCGATGATGGAACGCATGATGCGCGCTCCTGACCCTATCCGGTTATGGGGCAGTATGATCGAATCCTTTACCACGGTCTGCTCGCCGATTTCAACGCCCGGGTATATGATGGAGTTCTCGACGGTGCCGTTGATCTTGCAGAAATCCGAAACAAAGGACCTGACGATCTTTCCGTGGCGTCCCACGTGGGCGAAACCGCCCGAGGCAATGTGGCTCTTGATGATCTGCTCGCGATAGAGCATGCCGAAAATTTCCGGGTCCCATATGATATCCCGGCTGAGAGCGTAATATTCCGGCACGTTCTTGATGGGCCAGTAATAGGCGTCGAAGCTGCTTTTAGCGATCCCTTCGTTGACGAGGATATTGATGATCATTTCGAAAAGGTTAGGCGCGGTTCTCTTTTCCTTGATGGCTGACTTCACCACATCAAGCAGGGTCTGCTGGTCCGAGATGAGGACCGTGTAGGCCATGGTGGGCTTGCCGTCCAGGTTCAACCGGAACAGCACGGCGCCGGTCTTCTTGGCCTTGTATTTCCTTATGATCGTGGAAAAATCGATGATCGAGGGATTATCGCCGTTGTATATGACGTAATATTCCGTGTTGCTTTCCAGGATAAGATTATAGCATACCTTGATATCGGAGTACTCGCGGGTTATGACTTTGATGGGAGGGAATTTCATGTCGCCGAAGGGACCATACCGGTCGACATATTCCCCGAGATCATCGTCAAGGTTGTTGTAAATGATGGTTGTGCGGGCCCCCGAGGTAAAGGAATTCCGCAGGGTAAAGTCAACGACCCGGAACCTCCCGCCGATGGGAAGCATGTACCGGGACCTCGATTCGTTCAGGGACAGGAGCAGATCGTTTCTGGTACCCGGATATGATATGATAGTAAAATCTTCCATTACCTGCATCCCCTCTGTATCACGCCCTGAATGCGCCCTTTCCATGATTTGGACACGGCTAAACTGATTTATATACATAATTAGCGCAATAAAAAATCAATAAAAAAATTCTTTTAAAGCTCTGGAACCATAGAACCCTTCATCACAATGATAAAAACCTGAAGCAACCGCCATAAAATACCCATAGCAGGCTACGGGGTATTTTGTCGCATAATGTTTTGCGCGCTCTTATTCCCGGAGCTTTGCTCCGGGAATAAGAGCGCGCTGCGATCAAATAGTGTTGACAATATTCCTGAATGATAATTAATACATGAATCATTGAAGTTCTTCGAGGAACAGTTGAAAGCAATAGAGAAAAAGCGTGAGACAATGGTCTCGGTTCAAGCCCTGGCCAAGCACTTCTCGACCAGGAAAGCCGGGTTCTTCGAGCGCCCCGGGACCATCAGGGCCGTTGACGGCGTTTCTTTCTCAATACCGGAAGGGCAGACCCTCGGCATGGTGGGGGAAAGCGGGAGCGGGAAAACCACGGCCGCGCGGTCGATCCTGCGTCTCATCGAGCCCGATGCCGGGGAGATCGTCATAGGAGGCACCCGGGTCCATGAACTGGACCGCGGCGATCTTCGGGCCTTCCGGAAAAACATGCAGATCGTCTTCCAGGATCCCTACAGCTCCCTCAACCCCCGCATGACCGTGGAAAAAACAATCACCGAGCCGCTCCGGATTCACACCACCATGAAGCAGAGGGAGATCAATGCCCGGTTTGAGGAACTGTCGTCGCTGGTGGGCCTTGAGGCGTCTCACCGCGACCGGTATCCCCACGAATTCAGCGGCGGCCAGCGGCAGCGGATCGGCATAGCCCGGGCCCTGGCCCTTAATCCGCGGTTCATCATCCTCGACGAGCCGGTCTCGGCCCTGGACATGTCGATCCAGGGGCAGATCCTGAACCTTCTCCATGATCTGCAGAAAAAATTGAAGCTCACCTACCTCCTGGTGTCCCACGACCTGGCAGTGGTAGAGCATATGAGCGACCGCATCGTGGTGATGTACCTGGGACGCATCGTCGAGGAGAGCCCGAAAAAAAGCCTCTATGCCGGCCCGCTCCATCCCTATACGCGGAGCCTGATAAAGGCAGTCCCGGAGACGAGGGCCGGAAAGCACGGATTCAGCGTTATCACGGGAGAAATTCTCTCTCCGGAAAACCCGCCGGAAGGATGCCATTTCCACCCCCGCTGTCCCCATGCCATGGATATATGCAGGAAGGATTACCCTGCGATGAAACAGGTACGGCAGGCCAGGGTCGCCTGCCACCTCTATTGATCGGCAGGGCCGCCATGACAGGCACCGCCCGCAGTTCATTACCCGCCGTCATCCTGCTCCTGGCGGCAACGCTCTGCACGGGCCTACCCGCCGCGGCCCGCGAGGATTTCACGTACCTGAATTATCTCCTCCACCTGGCCCGCAAGAACCCGGACGACGCAGGTCCCAGGGACCGCATCTATTTCAAAAACGACATCGTATACTGCACCGGCGAAAGCACCCTCGCCGAGGTCAACAACAGCGCCGCGGCCAGGATGGAGACCGGGGATTTTGCCGGCGCCCTGGAAATCCTGGAAAAAGCCCTCAAGAATTCCGCTCTCTTTTTCCCCTTCCGCTACAACCTCGGCGTATGTTGCCTCCATCTCCAGGACCTGCAGAAGTCGCTCCTCCACTTCAAAAAGGCCCAGGCCGTGGTTCCCGAGTATTCCGGGACCTATCTCCAGATGGGTGCCATCTACCAGCGATGGTACCAGGACAACGAGGCCATCGACGCCTATCGCCAGGCGCTCAAATGGAACAAGAACGAGCTGAACACCTATGTTCTTATCGGCGATCTGTTTTTCAGCAGGCATCAGCTCCAGCTGGCAAAAAAGTATTACGACCAGTGCCTGAGGATCAACAGCCGCTTCAACAACGCCATACTGGGGAAAGCGAAGATCCTGTTCATGGAGCAGGATTATTACAAGGCCCTGAACACCCTCAAGGCGATAGACACCCGCAAGGAATACGACAAGACCTATCATTATTTCTACGCCGAGACATCATTCAAGCTGCAGGACTACAGGACGGCGAGCGAACATTACGGCATTCTGCTGGCGAACAAAAGCGACAGGTTTTTCGTCACCCATTCCGTCACCCTGATCGAGCACAAGCTCAACCTGAGCAACCGCTTCATCGAAAAATAGCCGTATCGGGGAGGCGGGCGCATCAATCGATGATGAGCCGTGATATCTCCACCTTGTAGAGGTTATGCACGTTGGTGAGCATTTTACGGACGTTCTTTATCAGTTCCCGGTCCGTCGAGCGCTTCTGGACGTACCGGTCTATCTCGTCGAGCTCGTTCTGCAGCTGTCCCCCCAGGTTATCAAGTCCCCGGGCGATCGCCGCAGACGACGGGGCCCGGCTCCCCTGCTTGAGTCTCTTGAGCTCGGCCTGAATCTGCTGCTGCATCTGGTTCCGCTTTTCTTCCTCTTCCTTGATCCTCTTGATGGTTTGATCCGAAAGCTGGGCGAAGTTTATCGGGTTCATCAGCTCGTAGTTAGTGACGGGAATCCCGCTCATCGCGAGCACCATCCGCGGGATTTCCCTCACGCTGAAGGAGTCCGAAATCAGCTCCATCGTGGCGTGGTCTATGACGGTCTTGTTCCTTACGGGCAGACTCGTGAAAGCCCTCATCATGCGGGGAAAATCTATTATTTCATCGTTGATAATGCTCACGGTATCCGTCACAAGCTGCAGGTACATGTCGATGTTCCTGTCCGTGACCCGCAATGAGTTGAAGGCCAGGATATTTCTCTGGATCTTAATGGCCGAGTCGGCCGCCGCCTTGGCGCTGGAAAAATACGCGACGATATTGCTGTTCGAGAGCTTCGTGATGGTCCCTCCCCCGTCGCTGATGGCGGAGGCGATGAAGGCCTTTATCCTGAGGTTCAGGCTTATGAGATCGGGAATGCTCCCGGCCAGCGATGTCAGGCTTCCCTCGGCCAGGACCATGTTGAGGATCGTCAGCCGCTCCCTCTTCAGGCCCTCGACGGATATGAGTCCCGGCTCCTGCGGTGACGGGACCTGCATCCCCTCGATGACGGGAGCCTCGTACTTGCGGAAGATGTTCACCACGAATCCGTCTATTTCCTTCATCTCCTCCAGAGAGAGTTTCGCGATGACGGGAATTATATCCTTCGAGATCCCGTACTCCTCCTTGAGCAGCGAGAGAAGGAAGAAGGAAAATTCGATCGACTTCAGGTCCCCCAGTATCGCCAAAATATCCCGCTGGATCCCCTTGTTCTTGATCACCAGCATGTCGCGGATCGACCTGAGGGCGTCCTTGTTTCCCAGCTGGGCCAGCAGGAGGCACGAGAAAATCCGCACCTTGATACCCGGGTCCTTCAGGTACTCCTGCAGGTAGCGCATGAGCTGGCGCTTGTTGAAGCTCTGGCTGTCGGTGACGATCATCGCGATGGCCCGCACGATGACATCCTTGGAATTGTCCTGCCCCATCTTGTAGAACAGGTCGTTCAGATAATCGATGTCCCCGTCGAACCGGCACTGGCCGATCCCGAGGACGGCGAGGCTTCGTATCGACGCGCTCGGATTGCCTGCAATGACGCTCTTGAATATCTGGTTTGCCGTGATGTTGCCCGTGATGTCCCTGTCGAGGAGTATGGTCATCGCCGATTCGACGATGCCGGAATCCTCCGCTATCCTGTTCTTCATGAGCTCCAGGATGATGTTAAGGGACCTCTGTTCGGTGAAGAGGGAGAGAAGCCCCAGCGCGTTTTTCTGATCCTCGGGAGCGCCGGTGGTGATCATGACCTCGATCTCACCGAGCATGTAGGAGTAATTCAGGGTGGAGAGGGTGAGGACCGTCGCCTCCAGGATATCGCGGTCCGGGTATTTCTTCAGGTAATTGTAAATGTTCACCAGCACCGAGGAGGCCTCGTCGATATGGAGGAGGCTGATGACGCGGCACAGCCTGATGATGCGGTTCCGGAGATACAGCTTCTCGAAATTCAGGTCTTCGAGGCGCGACGCGGAGTTCTCCCGCGACTTGCGGTCCTTCTCCAGCATCACCTCCATGAGCAGGGCCAGGTCTTCCACGCCTTCGCCCTCGAGATAGCTTATCCGCTTCGCGAGGCTGGACACGATATGCTTCACCAGGGAGGGATCGTCATTGGTCAGGAAGGCGATGATCTCCTTTTTCACCTCCGGCGTGCAGTGGCTCAGGATGAACCTTCTGATCCGCTGGAAGCTTTCCGGAAGGCCCTTCTCTATGACATCGGTGATCATGAAGGACTTCCGGTAATTCTCGAAATAGGTTTCCAGGGTGACGACGATATAATTGTACAATTTGTCCTTGAGAAGATTGAAGGGACGCGTATCCACGGGCATGTTGAAATATTTGACGAAGATATCGACGATCATCTCGTTGAACCTGTCGATCTCGGTTGAAATGGCGATCAGGTTTCTGAAAAGCTTGTCCGGGTCCCTGAGACGATCGATGTTATGATAAAGCGAAAACAGGACCATGCTGATCAGCTCTATGTCATTGGAGGTGAGGGCCTTCATGGTATAGATCAGGTATTCCCGGTGGTTGCAGGCTATCATGGCGCAGATAAAGGCGTTTTTCGTCTCATTGGAATAGGTATCGAACTCATGGGTCATCTTTCCAAGGAGGACCCTGATATCAAGGACGATCTTGTCCTCGCTGTCGGGAGAATAGGTGTAGAGCCGGTCGTCTTCTGTTTTCACCTTGCTGGCCTTGTCGGCAAGATCGACCGCGAGACCGTATATGGCCTTGTAGGCGGAATAGCAAAAGACGTCTTCGCCCTTTTTCAGGATCTTTTCAAAAAGGGCTATCGATTTGAACGACGAGAGGGATTCAATCGCCAGAGACCTGAGCTGCGGATCGACGCGCTCGGTGTTTATGACCGATACCAGGAAATTCAGCACCTCCTCGGCTTCCACTCCTATCGTTTTTAGCGCCTCGAAGGCCGTGGCGGCGACGGCGGGGGAATATCCCAGGTCCTGCTTCTTTTTTAAAAAATTAATGATATCCTTGATGTTATCCGCGCCCCCCAGCCGCATGATGTACTCAAGGACCATGATCCGCTCTTCATCGGTAATATTTTTCTCAAGCTGCGAAAGAAGGACAGGAAGCCCGGCGGGATTATCGGAGGTGACCAGTGTCGCCAACGCGCTGTAACGTATTTCCGGACCCTTGTCAAGCTCCTTGGACAGTATGCTCAGTCCAATGTCGGATTTCAATATGCCCAGGACCTTGTGGAATGCCAGGCGCTCGTAGGGAACCAGCTTAAAGCTTCTGCTGATCTCAAGCTTTATGGTTTGCAAGAAACTCTTTTCTTCAGCCACGTGTTTAATCCCCGCTCATTTCTTTCCTGTTATCAGGATTTGTATGGATTCCATTGACGCACATATAAAGTATAGCCGGGATCATACCGCCACGGCAATAAAAAAATGATATGCCCCTCTATTATTGTTATCGTCATTTACGCCAATAAATTGTACACCCTTAACGTGATGGCGAAGATCATGATCCATGATCCGGAATTTTCAGCAATAGTATCGATGGTTCAGGGCGCCACAAAAAGATTTTGAGGAATAATTGTTGACATAATAATCCGTTGCACCGACATATTCTTGTTGAAAATTAAATCGAAATGGACATTCAATGAAGGTAATACCTGTTATTCTTGCCGGCGGGGCCGGAACACGGCTCTGGCCTCTCTCGCGGGATGAAAAGCCGAAACAGTTTCATAATCTTTCAGGATCGGGGACGCTCCTGGAAGAGACTATAAAGCGCATGCTCCCTCTTGATCCTGAACATTGCATCATAGTCACGTCAAAAAAACATGAAAACCTCTCCAGGGACGAAATCGGCAAATTCAAGCTCAGCGGCACCGTGCTGTCCGAGCCGCGGCCCCGCAATACGGCGGCGGCCCTCCTCTACGCAGCCCTGTACATAAAGAAACGCTTTGACGATTCCATCATGATTTCCCTGCCGGCGGACCATCATATCAAGAATACCGATGAATTCACCCGCATCCTCAGGGAAGGCATACGCGAGGCCGAACAGGGCAGGCTCGTGACCATCGGCATCAAGCCCACCTACCCGGAGACGGGGTACGGCTACATCAAGGCGATGGACGGTCCGGGCCCCATCTATCCCATCGACACCTTCGTGGAAAAGCCCGATATCGACCGCGCCCGCCAGTACTTCGAGTCCGGGAATTACTTCTGGAACAGCGGCATCTTCGTATGGAAGATCTCGGTTCTTCTGGATCAGTACCGGAAGCTTCTTCCGGACCAGATATCGGCGTTCCAGCCCCTGTCGGAACTGACCCCGGCGGAAATCGCCTCAAATGACGGCAAACCCTGGGAAATAAAAAAGAAGATTTTCGATGCCGTTGAATCCATATCGGTGGACTTCGGCATCATGGAGCGGGCAGAAAACCGCATCGTCATCCCCGGCGATTTCGGCTGGACCGACCTGGGCAGCTGGAAATCCATCGACGATATCCTGCCCCCAGACGGAAGCAGGAACCGCTCGCCGGAGAAGGACATGGCGATCTTCCTCAACTCGGAAAACTGCTCCGTGTTCACGGAAAACAGCCGTATCAGCGTCGTGGGCCTGTCCAATATCGTCGTAGTCCAGGCCGGAAACGAGATCCTGGTCATCAACAAGGACTCATCGCAGGACGTGAAAATAATAGCCGGCATGGTAAAAAAATAAGAACTAAAACGCCATCCCCTTTATCTTGATGGTAGTATCTTTAAAAAGCAAGGAGCGGACCGTCATGATCAAAAAACTCGCGTTCATCCAGGCAGCGCTTATCCTCCTACTCCCCTCGGCCCTGTATCCGGTGGAAATATCGTTCTTCCTCGGGAGCATAACCCTGACCCGCGGCGGGAAACCGGCCCCCGTGGCGGTGGGGAAAAAACTCCAGACCGGGGACTACCTGAAAACAGGAAAGAATTCCTATCTTGAAATCATGTACGGGGACGGCGGCAAGATCAAGCTGAACGAATCGAGCAGCGCCACCATCGGCAGCAAGAACATCTCCGGTTCCGACAGCGTTTCCCTTATATCCGGGACCGCCTCCGGAAGCATAAAGAAGCTCATCAAGGGCACCAGCAAATCCTATTCGCCGACGATCGTCTGCGCGGTCCGGGGGACGGAATATACCCTCACCGTCAGCACCGGCGGCGACACCCGCGTCGACGTGAAGGAAGGCACCGTGGAGATTATAAGCCCAAAGGGATCCGCCGCGGTGAAGGAAAATGAAAAATCCGAAACCCCCATGGGGGGGAAACCTGCCCCCTCGAAAGGCAGCGCCGAGGAGTGGAAAAACAGGAACGACCGTGACTTTGAAAAAAATACCGCGGCCCGTTCCGAACGATACGAGAGCAATCTCAAGTCCTTCGACGATCGCAACAAGGAAACAGGGGACGCCATTGTAAGCGTTCGGAGCGCCGTTGACAATGCGGACAGCAAGGAATCGCTGGAAAAAGCCGGGGACATGCTGAACGGCGCCACGGAAAGAACAGAGGACGACATCCTGATGAACGAAGCCCTCAACCACTCCGCGAAGGACATTGCCGAATCGTACAGGGGGAAGGACGGCGATGTGAGCGACCGGTACCGCTCGATAGAGAGCAAATCGGGCATCGTCGCCAATCAGCAGAGAAAGAACCTCACGTCGCTGCAAAAAATCAGGGAGGACTACCTGAAGGCCCGCGACAAAATCATGGGACGGTACAAGAACAAGCTGGATGATATAAAGTCCCGGTTCAAGGAGAAGAAATCCGGCATATAAGAGCACATCCAAAACTCATGACTCAATCTAAAAAAGGCCGCGATTAAAATCGCGGCCTTTTACGTTACGCCTTGATGATCTTCCTGTCCAGGGAAACCACCTTCTCGCCTTCCCGCTCCACCAGCTCCGAGATGGCCGGGTTGTACCGGAACCGGAGCACGTTGAGCATGAAAATCTCGAGCTTGTTGACGATGCCCGGCGGGAGGATGTCCCCGTCGATCTCGACCGAAATGACCGGGAAGCGCCGCTCCCGCGACCAGGGGGTAATGAGGCCCTCGATCACCCGGCCGATGAGGCAGGCGAAGGGCGATATGTTCACGATCCCGGAAAAGTCCTCCATCATGGCCGTGGAGGCGACGCCGCTCGATATGGATATCTCGGAATAGAGCTCGTCGCTGACGAAGTGCTTTTCCGCGTTGCCCATGATATGCTCCATGTCATGGGGCGTACGCGGTATCAGGTTCGTCACCTCGAGGGCCTTCTTCACCCTCTTTTCGACGCTATGCTTGTATTTCTCCTCTATCTTCCACGCCACGAGGTCGCGGAAAACCCTGGAGAACGGCTTCTTATACCAGGGAAGGAGGCCCAGGCGCTTCTGTATGTCATGCTTCCTGGTGTAATCGCAGTAGTAGATCCATTCCGTGATGCCGGAAACCTTGGCGATGATGCCCCGCTTGCTGAACATGCGTATCATCTCGTCCACGGCAAAATCGTCCCGGCGCACGAATATTTCACCCACGATGAGGACCTTCGGCGTATCCTCGATCCTGCGCTTGAGCGGAATCTTGGCTATTTCGACCGCGATGCGCCGGAGGGCGGGCAGCACCTTCGCGATATCGGTCTCGGTGATGTCGATGAGTTCCTGCCACAGCTCGTCGTACTTGGCGATGGCCGTGACCGGGTCCACCGCGCAGGTGCGGAGCGACGTCTCGATGTCCTTCATGAAATCCGCCACCACGAGGCCCCACCAGGCGCTCTTGCTGAAATGCGGTCCCAGCTCGTTGTAGGAGTTGTCCGAATCGAGGGTGACCACCACCACGTTCTCGAGGCGCATGTCCTTGAACAGGTTCTCGTAGAACACGAAGTACTGCCCGGTGCGGCACGGGCCGGTCGTCGTGGGTACGAAGAGCAGGTATATCTCGTCCTTCCGATATTTTTCTGAGGAGAAATACTTGAGTGCGGCCCCAAGTACCAGCTGCGAGGGGAGGCACTCCTTGCCGGACATGTGGTTTCGCGCCATCTGCAGGGTATAAACGTCCGGGAGGGGCATGGCCTCGGCCGTGATATTGGCAGCCCGCAGGGACGCCGCCAGGAGCTCGGAGGAAAGCCGTCCCATGCTCGTGAGGAGCATCTTCACCTTCTTGTTCCCGAAGATATCGATCTTCCGGTCGTTCTTGAGGTCCATGAGGTGGAGCGGGTCTACGCCATTGTTGATGAAGCGAAGCCCGTTGTCGTAGCGCTCTTCCCGTATCTGGTCGAACTTGGAGCGGTACCCCTCGATGATGTCCAGGAAGGCCTCGACCCTGGTATCTACCCCGGCGTCCGCCGAGTGGGAATCGAGCTCCAGCACCAGGAAGGGCTTGGTACCCATGATCCACTTCACATAATGGAGCATGAACGAATCGGGGGCGCAGGAGAAATTGGTT
This sequence comes from Spirochaetota bacterium, assembly GCA_017999915.1. Taxonomy (NCBI): domain Bacteria; kingdom Pseudomonadati; phylum Spirochaetota; species Spirochaetota bacterium. Next base: position 929,598 of record JAGNKX010000001.1, on the reverse strand, counting down.
ATATACGTGATGAAAATGTTCGGCTGGTCCTTCAGGACCACGCTCGCCCTCATGTCCTGCTGGCCGTAATACCAGTACATGTTGTCGAATATATGGGCCTCGTCGACGGGCAGCATGTCAAAGGGGATGACCGAGTAGCCGCGGGTGGTGAACTTCAGGGGAATGCCCATGTTGGCGTCGCGGGTGAAGGCGTTGTAGGGCCTTCCCAGGATGGCGATGACCGGGTGCTCCGCGGCCTTTGCCTTTTCATAGGCGTCCCGGCCCATGGCGTGGTAGCGTTCCCAGAAATCCTTCTGCCTGGCGCAGCCGATGTCGAAGGCTCGCCGCACCTCCCGCTCGGGGATGCCCATCTCTCCTCCCATCTTGATGAATTCCTCGAGGGCCTTTTCCAGGCCGAACTTGAAGCTGACAATGGGCGAGAGGAACTTCTTCTCGTCGATCTCCGGGAAGGCCTTCTTGATATAATAGGGGAGCGACTGGGTGATGGGGCAGAAGGTGGCGTGCACCTTTTCCTCGTAGCTCTCCAGGTCCCTGAAATGGGGCACGAAGATGTAGTCAAGGCCGGAATTGATGATGTCCTGGACCGCGCCGTGGGCTATTTCGGCCGGGAAGCAGTAGGACCCCTCGGTGCGGGCCACGCCCTCGTGGGAAATGTCCTCCGACAGCCGCACCTCTATGCCGAGGCTGTGGAAAAACCATGCATAGAGCGGCCACAGGGTGTACACGGAAAAGGCCTTGGGCACGCCCACGACGAAATCATATTTCCTGACGAATTCCTCCTTCGGCGGGGCGCATTCGTGGAACATGAGCTGTTCCCGCTTCTCTATATAATTGAAGACCTTTGATTCGTCGATGTTTTTCTTCTTCCTCATGTTGGCGTACTTGTTGCACCGGCCGCCGAACATGTACTTGTGGCCGTTCACGTTGAGCACGCGGATCGGACAGTCGTTGTCGCAGGCCTTGCAGCGGAACTCGCGCTCGTACACGATCTTCGTGTTAAGGATCGCGTCGATCTCAAAGGCGCCCTTGGTTATGATGCCGTCGTGAAATTTCTGCTTTGCCAGGATCCCCACGCCGAAGCAGCCGAGCAGCTCCGGGTCGGGCGGAATGGTGATGTTCTTGTTCATGAGCATGGCGAAGGCCAGGGGCACCGCCTTGTTCAGGGCCACGCCCCCCTGGAGGACGATGTTGTCCCCGATGGTGCGGTTCCCCACGACGCGGTTCAGGTAATTCGACACGATGGAGGTGATGATGCCGGCGGTGATGTCCTCCCGCGAGGCCCCGAGCTGGATCGCCTTGCGGATATCGGAGTTGATAAAGGCGGAGCACTGTTCCCCGAATTTCAGCGGGCCCTGGGCCTGCACGGCGATGTCGCCGATGTCCCGGACGTTGGTGATGTTCAGGTCCCCGGAGGCGGATTCCTCCAGGAAGGAGCCGGTCCCGGCGGAGCAGGCCTCGTTCATGGCGTAGTCTATGGGGACCTTGTTCTTGAGCAGGGCGTATTTCGCGTCCTGCCCCCCGATCTCAAAGATGGTGTCGATGTCGGGCTTGAAATAGGTCGTGCCCACCGCATGGGCGATGATTTCATTATATACGGCCGGCGTCTCGAGGAACACGCCCAGGATCTCCCGCGACGATCCCGTCGTGGAGGCGAGGGTGATGTTGATCTTCGCGTCGCCGATCTGTTCGTTAAGCTGTTTCTTGACCTCGGTCAGGCACTCCTTCAGGGCATTGACCGGGTCGCCGTGGGTGCGGCCGTAATGGGACGCGACGATCTCGTCCGTTTCAATGTCAATAAGGGCCACCTTGGTGGTGGTGGAGCCGCCGTCCACGCCGAGGATATACTCGCCTCCCGGCTTCGCCGCGCCGCGCCGGGATTTCAGGTAATGCACCCTCCCCTCCACCGTCGTGAGGCTCTTGTAGCGGGCAAACTCGATCTGCTGGGGCTTGAAGAGATTGCCGATGCCGGGGAAGGGGCTCCCGGAATTCCGGGCCAGATGGGCCGCGCCGAAGGCCTCGAAATAGGGGGCCTCTTCCGGAACGATGATCTCGATGCCGGGCATCTTGTCCTTAACGAACTGGATGATATACTTGTTCCGGGTGACGCCGCCGGCAAGGAGCACCTTTCCGGAATTGATGCGCGCCCGCTTGAGGAAATCGACCACCTTGGTCGCCATGACATCGGTGAGGGACAGGACGATATCGGCCTTGGTGGCCTCGCCCTTGTTCAGCTTGTGGGTGCAATCGCTCTTCATGAACACGGAGCAGCGCGACGACATGTGGCACACCTTGGCCGTATCGGGCACGGTCGCCACGTCGTGGAGGCGCAGGTCCATGCGCCCGAGCTGCTGCTTGAAGAATTCGCCGGTCCCGGAGGCGCACTTGTTCCCGGCGAAACTGGTGATGATCCTTCCATTTTCATCGATCGTGTACACGACGAAATTCTCGCCGCCCAGGGAAACCACGGCGTTGACATTCAGGTTGAGCTGTGACAGGGCCTCTTCGATGCAGATCGATTCGAGTACGTTGTTCGTGTTGATCAGATAGCGGCCTTCCGTCCCGGTCACCAGGGATGGCACGCCGGGAGAAACGCTGTTCTCGACAAGTATCGTTTTCAGGGTCTCGAGAAAATTGCCCTCATGGGCCACGTATGTTTTCCAGAGGACCTTCTTGTCCTCCAGGAGCACCGCCTTGATGCTCGATGAGCCGATATTGATTCCTAAACTTTGCATAGAAGAATCCTCCCGGTAATACTCTTGTTATTTCTATTTTTTATATGTAGTGCGATAATAAGAAATGCAATCTTCTCGTATCCTCAGTGATAAGAATCGCTTTTTACCCGTGGCATAAAAATAAGAAAAGCAGTAAAATGATGGGCCCATAAAAATATCTACAATTTTTTTTGTCCATTAAGATTTTTTATTGCTAATCAATTTATTATTGCCCCATTAAAAGAAAACGCCTGTTTCCCTTATTGCACATCTGATACATTAATAAATCCCGCTGCGTATCTCTTCAAAAAACCGGCGATATAACCAGTTTATCCGAAAACCCCACCTTTATGAAAACAGGCATCCCGGTAAATAATGCGTAAAAATAATACTTTACATAAGCATATATTTACTTCTACAAAATTTTTTAGTATTTTAATAATGAATAAATTGAATTTTTTTATTCACTGTGCAATACTTGGCAAAGAACACATTGTTTAATTATGTCGCTAAAAACCTTTTATTCGATGCATTCAACCAAAGACACAAGGGCCGGCATGGCAAAGGATCTTAATGAATAAAAAAATTCTTCTTGTCGAAGACGACAAAACAACGATCCTCCTTCTCAATAAATTCATCCGCGACCTGGGATTCACTATTTCCAATACGGTGCCGACCGGCGAGGAAGCCGTCAGGGAAGTGATAACAAGCAGTCCCGACCTGGTACTGATGGACATCATCCTGGACGGCGAAATTGACGGTATCGAGGCGGCGCGGCAGATCAACGAGATTCACAACATCCCGGTCATATACCTCACGTCATCATCGGACAGCAACACCCTGAAGCGCGCCCTGACCACGAACCCCTCCGGCTACATCGTCAAGCCGGTTGACAAGAAAGAGCTCAAGTCGGCCATTGACCTGGCCATACTGCGACACGAGATGGAGGACAAGCTCAAGGAAAGCGAGCTGCGGTTCTTCACGATCCTGAACAGCATCGGCGATGCCGTTTTTGTCATGGACAATTCCGACCAGATAACCTATGTCAATCCCATCGCGGAAAAAATAACCGACCTGACCATCGACAAGCTTATCGGAAAGCGCTTCACGGAGATCCTGAACATCCGTTACAACGGCATCCATCCCGGTATCGATGCCGGGCAGGAAGCCGATGCCGGCCTCCACTTCAATTACTTCATCACCCCCAACGGCAAGCAGGTACCCATTGACTTCAGCGTATCCCATATCAGCGACATCAGCGGGGAGCGGTCCGGGTCCGTTATCGTTCTCAGGGACGACACCGAGCGGATCAAATCAGAGATGAAGATCAAGGAAAGCTACCTCCAGATCAAGAAAGCGATCAGCGGCATCATCCAGGCCATGGCGCAGACCCTCGAGACCAGGGATCCCTACACCGCGGGCCACCAGCGGCGCGTCGCCGATATCGCCCGCGCCATTGCCCGGGAGATGAAGCTGTCTGAAAAGGAGATCGAAGGGATATTCATGGCGGGCATCATCCACGACCTGGGAAAGATCTGCATCCCCACTGAAATTCTGAGCAAGCCGGGAAAGCTCTCTCCCATTGAATTCGAGCTCATCAAGACCCATCCCCAGATCGGTTATGATATCCTGAAGACCATCGAATTTCCCTGGCCCCTGGCAGAAATGGTTTTCCAGCACCACGAGTGGCTCAACGGCTCGGGCTATCCCCTTGGCCTTGACGGCGAAAGCATCCTGCTGGGCTCGCGCATCATATGCGTCGCCGACGTCGTTGAGGCCATGGCTTCGGACCGTCCCTACCGTCCCTCCCGGGGGATCGATTTCGCCCTGGACGAAATCAAGAAGCAGAGAGGCATACACTTCGACAAGGACATTGTCGATATCTGCCTCGATCTTTTTCTGAACAAGAAATACCAGATGACATGATCCGGGGCCTCACCGCTCCAGCAGGCGCCCGTACCGGTACGTGTAGATCGTATCAATGAACCGCTCGTCATGGAGAGGATTCGACTCCCCGTGGAAGAGGTGGCCCGCGCAGCCGCAGTCGGACGATCCGAACCCCTCCACGCACCGGTAGCCCAGGGCCGCCACGGAGCCGGCAAGAGCGCATTCCAGTCTTTCCCCGGTCACGATCGGCAGCGCCGCCCTGATCGGCCATTGCACAGTCAGGTAATCGATGTGCCAGTGCGGCTTCTTTCTCTTTCGCCGGTGATGGTCTATCCTCTTGAAGAGATTGTTCATGCTGCTTCCGACATAGATATAATATCCCCGCGGGAAGGTCCTGGTCCCCAGCCCGCCGACGGCAATATCACTCTCGGTGTTATTATAGAGCACAATGGTGTAAACGCCCCGGGGCTCCACATCAGGGACCTCGATCCTGACCGGTCTCATTCCCCTGATCCGGTACCCGCTGTCGTACCGGGCGGCATAGGCCCGAACGTCAATGGCATCGCCATGGGAGCGGAGCGCTTCATAAAAGGCAAAATCAGTATGATAGTTGGGCACGAACAGGTCGACACCCTCATGGAGGAGCAGAAATACAAGGATTCCCTTACCCGATTCAGCCAGGACACGCACATGTTCCGCCGCCCTGTCGCTCACCGCGTCAGGGAAGGAGGCTATGGAATGCCACGCCAGCGTGCATGACTTGATCTCTACGAAGGAATCGCTCACCCCATTGCCGATGGAAAAATCAAAGCGATGATTCCCGACGGCCGGCTCGCGCTTGATGATGGCATAGTCCTCCAGGCCCGGAACCGTCCGCACCGCCATGCAGTCCCGGAACACGCGGTTGCTCAAAATTGAATCGATGAGCACGGGCCGGCCCTGATATATGACGTATTGTATGGTAAAGGGGTATTTTCCCTGTGACGGCACAAGGATCACCGGCGTTCCCGGAATGAACAGCTCCGCGAGGCGGCCCGTATTGGGGACGCGGACGAGCAGTGCCGTTCCCTCCAGATCGACCCGCGCCACAAAGCGATTCAACCGCTCGACGAAGACCGCATCCCGGAACGTCGAATCAGCGGGGGAGTTCATAGGCGAGTATCTTTGTTTCAAGGCCGTCATTGTCCACTGCTGATTCGACAACGGCCCACCCGCGGTTAATGTAGTATCGCTCCAGCCATTCCCGGTCATGGCGGCCGAGGAAAAGATAGAGGCGATCATGGCCGAGCTCCGGGGCCCGGGCCGTGACCGCGCGGACCAGAGCCTGTCCCGTTCCGCACCTGCGGTACTCAGGCAACACGTAGAGCGACGCCAGCCATGGATTCAGGTCCTTTCGCGACCAGAGATCGTCCAGCTTAAGAGTGACCATTCCCACCGGAAGGGACCCCTCTATCGCCACGAAGGAAAGAGGCACCCTGTCGCTGCGCGCCCTCTCCTGGTACGCCCTGAGGACCAGGGTAAAATCCATGGACCTTGCCCGGTACCACTCCATGTAGGACCAGTGGGCGAGGATCGGCGCATAATCAGGTATCCTGTGTAAAGGAATTATTTCCATGAGGTCCATGCCATGTCCCCTGATTATCCTTACCGACGCAACCTGTCAAATACAAATGCATGTTTTTTATTTGCATTGTCGCTTGACATTTTAACAAGTCTATGATAAACAAAACTCGCATTCAAAAAGAGTCATCGATAACCCCGTCTCCCTTTAATATAACAATACACGCAGACAAAGGAGGGTACATTACCATGGCGACCTATTATAAAAAAATCAAAGGAAAGAATTACGACAGGAAATTGATCGGCATGGCGGATGCATCGGTTCAAGGAAAAGGCGATGGCCGCATATCGCTGAATGATGCCAGGAAAATTCTGCGGGCCGTCAAAGACTCCAGCGATTATTCGGATATTGAAAAAAACACGATGAAATACATCCGGGATCACTATGCCTTCACGCCGGAGGCCGATCAGTGGTTCAGGGGAGAGATTCGTTCATGGGCCGCCGCCAGGGGCTCTTCGCCAAAAGCAAAAAAACAAGCCTCTTCCTCGAAGCAGAAGAAAGCGGCGCCCGCTGACGCCACGCGGCGTCGCGATAAGCCGGCATTACCGCCTGCTCCCCCCGAACCGGCAAAGCATGAAGAGCCGGCACACCCCGAGGGACCAAGCCTGCTTCGGAGAATTCTCCAATTTATCCTGATCGTCATCATCCTTGTTTTAATATTTCTGCTGCTGATCCCGGGAACCCGTGAGGCATTGAAAAGCAGGATTACCCGGCTCATAACGGCACCGGAGCAGCAGCGCGAGGCGACCGACACAAAAACGCCGGCTGTAAAACAGCAGAGCATGACGCCGGAAACGCAGCCAAAGGAACCGGCAAAACCGGCGGAGGAAGGGGATTATTATACGGTACAGGTGAAGGATGACCTGATATCGATCAGCGAAAAAGTTTTGGGAGACTACTCCCGGTGGATCGAACTGTACAACGCCAACAGGGATATCATACAGAGCCCCACGATGATATTCCCGGGACAAAAATTGAAACTACCGGCCGCAAAAAAATGACCCATCCAGGGAGGAATCACGGACTCATGGCGGCCCGGACAATAATCCGACAGCCGCAGCAGTCAATTCACTGCCGGTAAAAAAAATATTGCATAAAAACCCCCGATGGCCATCTATGCCTGTCAGAACCGGCGGAGGCGTACCCGGCCCTTGCCGCCGGCACATTCTTTGCATAGCTGGAGACGAACAACCGCCATGGAAAACAGCCGCCTCGTGATACGGGAAACGGAAAAAGGAAAGGCAGTCTTTGCCGGCTCAGACATCGCCAGAGGCGAAGTCGTGTGCGAGTTCACGGGCCCTACCTACACCATGGCCCAGTACCTGGAGCTCCATGACCCGGAGAACAACCATTTCCTCCAGATCGATGAAGATAGCTTCATGGGCCCCTCCGGCAACGCCGACGACCTCATCAACCATTCCTGCAACCCCAACGGCGGCCTCACCTGCAGGGACGGCAAAATCCTCTACATCGCCATCCGCGACATCAGGAAAGACGAAGAGCTTTCCTTCGACTATTCGACCACCATGGACGAGGACTGCTGGGAAATGGAGTGCCTCTGCGGGGATGCGGCCTGCCGCGGAACGGTGCGGGATTTCAAGCATCTGCCCGGGGATGTTAAAAAGAAGTATATCGACCTGAACGTGGTGATGCCCTACATCCTGAAAAGGATCGGACCGGACCGCTGAAAAAGCATCTCAACCCGTATCAGTTCTTGGCTGATTTCATTCCTTGAAGATATAGCTCAGGAGCCGATACACCAGCTTCGCAGCCAGATAATCGCAGTGCTTCGCGTAGGGATTGGGGCAGAGCTCCACCACGTCAAATCCGACGATCTTCTTTTCTTTCGATACCTTTTTTAAAAGGTTTATCACGTCATACCACCCGAGACCCCCTGGTTCCGGCGTTCCCGTTGCGGCCATGATGGATATGTCAAAGGCGTCAAGGTCAATGGTTACGTAAACTTCATCGGTAAGAAGGGACACGGCGCGGTCAATCCAGCCGCTCCTGCCCTGGATATCCTCGGCCAGGAACAGCCGTTCCGGATCGGCCGAGGCCCGCTCAGCACCGTCCAGGCTCCGGATCCCCACCTGGACGGCAGGGCACCACTGGCGCACGCGCGCCATCACGCAGGCATGATTGTACCGGGACCCGTGAAATTCCTCCTGGAGGTCTCCATGGGCGTCCAGCTGCAGCACCGACAGGTTTGGATACCGCTCCGCGTGGGCCTTCACCGCTCCGACCGTGACCGAGTGCTCCCCCCCCAGGGTCACCGTGAACTTGCCTGCGTCCAGGTGACGGGCGATCCTCGCCCTTACGGCCTCGACCATCGTCTCCGGCGACGATTTTTCCGTGACCGGATCATCGGTGTGAATCCCCATCCTGGTGACGTCAGAGTCGGTGTCTATATCGTACTGGTACATGTTATACGACGCGTCGATGATGGCATCGGGCCCCCGGTCGGCGCCCTTCATCCAGGTGGATGTTTCATCGTAGGGAACCGGCACCACTACGATCCTGGCCCTGGCATACTCCTCGTATCCCTTCGGCACGTCGGCAAAATTTTTTTTTATTGTCATGATTGCAGTCCTGTTCTGTTCAAAATACAATATCCTCTGTCACCAGATCGCTTCGTCGTTTCACTCCTCGCGATGACAGGCATAAATAATATTTCGTGCGCCCCTCAGGTGGTCAGGGGGGACCCGATAATTGATTACAATCTCCAATAGAGCCGATCCGGCATGAGCTTCAGCGCAAGGGCCACAAGACGCCATCTCCGGGTAATTATCACCTTTTCCTTTTTCTTCCCTATGGCCCGGCATATCTGCCGGGCCGCGACTTCCGCCGGGGCCACCCAGAAAAGACCCTCTCCCTTGGCCATAGCCGTATCGACAAAGCCCGGCATGATATCCGTGACGGTGATCCCCGGCGCAAGCCGTTTCATCCTGCACCGGAGTCCCTCCAGGTAATTGGACACGAAGGCCTTTGAGGCGCTGTAGGCCGGCGCGTCGCGGCCGCCCCGCAGCGCCCCTATGGATGAGATGCCCACAAGGTGCCCCGCCCCCCTGTCGAGAAAATACCGGGCCGCAAGGACGGCCAGGCGGGCGAAACCGGTCACGTTGACATCAATGGTTTCCTTCTCCTTTTGCCACTCCAATTCCTCATTGATAAAACCGGTGCCGGACGATATCACCACCAGGTCGCATCCGCCCATGTCTGAGATAAATCCGTTGAAGGCGGCCTCGCAGTGATCGTCGCTGGCGATATCGCACACCCTGACATGGGATTCCCCGGGCAGCTCCTCCCTCAGGCCCTTCAAGAGGTCTTCCCTCCGCGCCGCAAGGCCGAGGAGATATCCTTCCCGGGACAGTATCTTCGCCATTTCGCGGCCTATGCCTGAGCTGGCGCCGAATATGATGGCCCTTTTCATTTTCAACAGGCTTTACCTTCCACTGGATGAATGTTATAATAATCGGCCGCGGCAGCCGGTTCCTTACACCATGTGCTCGGGGGGCCGCGCCTTGAGCGTCTTTTTCTGCGGAATGAAGATCCGGTACCCGATCCCGAGTTTCATGAACAGAAACAGAAAGATCACAAGGGAGACCAGCACGGCGGCAACCACCTGCTTGTTGTATTCCAGGCGGTAATAAATCTCGCCCTGGCCGATCTTCGGAATTTTTTTCGGGCCGATGGGGACTTTGTAGTTCTGCGCCAGGGTCTTCAAGTAATTGATGTTCAATATGGGAATGTTATTGCGGGCGAACCTGCTCATGACGCTTTCGATCCGCATCGCCTTCTGCGACGGCTTGAGGTTAAGCCCGGACCTGTACCGCATCTTGCCGATGAAGGATCCGATGGCCACTGTCCCTCCCCCCACGTTTATGTAGGCCGCGATCTGGGTTTCCTTTGCAAGGTCATAGTACATGTCCATGCGCGCGTTGATGCTTCGCTTCATGTCGTCGAATTCCAGCAGGGTAATGTCATACTTCCGGATCGTCGTGCGCAGGATCCCTTTCCCCTCCTCCGACATGCCCAGTCCCTTGTCCTGGACCCCCCCGAGGGACGCGGCAACGGAGCGGTAGGGAGCAAATCCCTCCCTGACAAGGATGTCTTCCATATCGAGCCAGGTAAAGCCGGGTATGTTGGCCCCCCAGGTGGACGCGGATACGCTGGTAATGATGATGAGCCGCAGGTTCAGGGCCCGGGCGGCCGAGAACACAGCAAGGTTCATCGCAGGGAAAGAGCCGGTCAGGGAAACGGCCACGGTGCTGCCGTTTTTCACCTTCGCCTCCTTCAGCATGGAAACGATCACCGCCGCCCAGTTCGGATTGACGCTGGTGAGCTTCGAATCGATGTCCACGGTGGTGCTGGTTATGGGCGTCGTGAGGACGCCGATCAGGCCGGACCGCAGCGGGTCGATGACCTTGTTGATGGGTCCCACCTTCTCCAGGCGGTGCCGCTTGAGTATTTCCATTCCCTTGAGCATATACCGGGCCGCGAGGACCTTCTCCTTGTAATACGGCTGCTTGACGTTGATCTTGAAGGACTCGACAATGACCACCCCGATGATGGACATGATGGCTATGACCAGGTGTATCTGCCACGATACGGTGCTCGGTTTCCAGATCAGCTTCTTCATACCAGCATCTCCCTGCCGAAGAGGAGTATCAGGATCAGGCGCACGATGGTGCTGGACGTCACCAGGGCCGCGGCGGTCTCTATGATGCCCTGACGGTCGATCCATATGGCGATGAGCCCCGGTATGATATATCCCACCACGGAGAGCTCCAGCGCCTGGGGACCCAGGGGGATCGGCTCCAGCATCCTCACCAGCCAGCCGAGAAGGAATCCCAGGAGGATCATCAGCACCGTGCGCCGCCGTCCGTAGATGATCATGAAGGTGCCCAGGGAATTGACGATGAAATAGGTGAGCAGACTCACCACCACGGTGGAGAGAATCATCAGGGGCTTGTTAAGGTAGAGCGCTATATAGCCGGGCACCACCATCCCCCCCGCCGCGATCCCGAAGAATTCGGAAAAGAGGAGGCTCACGCAGAGGCCCAGGCCGATCGAGAACGTAATGATGTTTTCCATAGTTCGTTTCCCCTTCCCCGTACGGGGCCCAATCCTTACACCAGCATTTCCTCCGACCTGTTCCGAAAAAAAGTCAGCAGCTCAAGGCCGGGACCGGCTATGTTGCCGGCGCCCATCACCAGGGTCGTCTTTTTGCAATACTTCAGCACTTCCTCGAAGATGATCTCGGTTTCAAGGTCCTCAGCGTTGGTAAAAACGCGGGCGTCAAGGCCGGCCTTGACCGCGTACCGCACCAGGAAATAGGAGCCGGAGCCGATGAGGATATAGCGGTCGGCGCGATCCCAGCCGGCCAGGGCCTCCCCGATCTGGCGGGACCGGTCCGGGCGGTCGATGCGGCTGTTGATGATCATGACCCGCCGCTGCACGTCCGGGTGCTTTTCCAGGGCCATGCGCCAGATCATCCCGGTCGATTCCGGGTCATTGGCGGCAAAGCCGTTGATGAAATGGATCCGCCGCCCGAAAAAATCAAGTTTCAGGTCGCTCATGGCACCGACATCCGGCTCGGCCTTCTTCATGCCCCGGAGGGCGACATCGCCGGGCACGCCGACGGCGCGGCACACCTTCAGGGCCAGGGCGATATTGTCCCGGTGCTCGACGTAGCGGAAATCCTTCAGGTCCCGGTCGCTGACCGCTTCCATTTCGGCGTCGCCGATGACGGCAAGACGGGTGCCGCGGTCGCGGCACACCGATTCAAACTCATGGGGGTAGTCCCTCTCGCAGGTAAAGAGCTCTTTGCCGGGCGGCGTCGACCCGAGCAGGGCCAGGGCCACGTCCCGCTCCCCCGGTCCCATCACGTCAAGGTGGTCCTCCCGCACGTTGGTTATAACGCCGTGGGTCGACTGCACGAGCTTCCTTTCGCACAGGCTCTGCAGGTAGGGCTGGATGGCCATGCATTCTATGACGAGGGCCTCCGCCTGGTTCCGCGCGGCGAAGGCGACGATCCGGACCTGCTCGATGATATTGGCCTTGGCCTGCCGGTACACCGGGTATTCGGTGCCGTCGTGGATGATCATGCGCGGGAGCGTTCCGGTGGTCTTGGCGAAGGTCCTGATGCCTCCCTCGCGGAGGCCCGCGGCGATGAGCCTGGTCACCGACGACTTTCCCCGCGTTCCGTTCACATGGATCCTGATGGGGATCGATCGGAGGTTCTTGATATGATAGACGTATTCGGCCGCGCCGAGGAGGACCATCAGCAGCACAAGCGCGCCCATGAAAATCACTTCATTCACGTACAACCCCCGATACTAGACCATTGTTCATAGTGGAAGAGTTGGAAAAAGTCAAGTTATTTTGGCACACCCGACCGTCAGGGACGGCCGTTTCCGCGCATCTGGATATACTTGCTGTACAGATATTGCTTCGACAGGCAGAGGACGGCCATTTCCGGCGTCTTGTACACGATCGCTTTATAGGGACTCCCCTCGCGTTCGTGGATGATTTTATCGCCGGGAAACGCGGCCAGGGACACCGGATAGATGGGTTTGTGATACTGCTGCATCATGGTCACGATGGTCTCGAGGATGAAATAATCGACGACCCTGGCGCCCTCCTCGAACATGCGCAGCTCTTCTTCAGGAAGGCATCCAAGGCGGTTCGCGGCCTGGAGGGGACGTATGCCGAAGGGGGCCGAACCGATAAGGCCCAGCACGATGATCGCGTCAAAGGCGTCAGAGGAAACCATGATCTCAATCGATTCCTTGAAGAGATTGGCGTCGGGCTGGCCTACCAGGTCCACCGGGTTCGCCCTGCTCCAGAAGGTCGGAAGCCTCTCATCGAGCTTTTTGGTGATGTCGTCCGGGAGAGGCGGCAGGACGAGGCCCCGCTCCTCGCATTCGTCGGCGGTAATGACGCCCCAGCCGCCCCCGAGGGTCACGATGCCGACCCTGTTCCCCTTCGGCAATGGATAGCTGTCAAAGGCCGCGGAAAGCGCCAGGAGCTCCGTCGGGTTCATGGCGATCATGATGCCGGTCTGCTTCATCACGCTCTCGAATATCTGGAAGGAGCCGGCCATCGCCCCGGTGTGGGACTGTGCGGCCCTGCTCCCCCCGGCGGTCCTCCCCGCCTTCAGCGCGATGACCGGCTTCTTCAGCGACGTGTTCCTGGCGATATCGATGAACTTCCTGCCGTCATCGACCCCTTCGAGGTATATCAGTATGACCGACGTGTCGGGATCGCTGTTGAAATATTCCAGATAATCCTCGACCTTGACGACCGCCTCGTTGCCGGAGCCGACGAACTTGCTGATGCCGAACCCCTCGATCTCCGCCCAGAGCATGATCTGGTTCCCCACGTTGCCGCTCTGGGCGATGATGGATATCCTTCCTGGTTTCGGCCGCGGATGGGCGCCGGTGCCGTTAAGGCCGCGGCTGATGTTTGACATACCCATGGTGTTCGGTCCGACAATGACAATCTCATGCTTCTGCGCGAAATCGGCCAGTTCCTTTTCATGGCGTATGCCTTCGCCCCCCGCTTCGCTGAAGCCCGACGATATGACCACCGCATTATGGATCTTCTTCTCCACGCACTCCCGGAGAACGGAAAGGACCGTGTGAGCGGGGGTTGCCACGAAAACCAGGTCCACCGGCTCCGGTATATCACCCAGGGTTTTGTAGGCCCTGAGGCCGTACACCGTGTCCCTGGACGATGACACGGGGTAAACCGGGCCCTTGAAGCCGCCGTCGAGTATGTTCGAGAGCACCGTGGCCCCCCACTTGAACCTTCCTTCGGTCGCGCCCACGACGGCGATGCTTTTCGGGTTAAAAAGCCCTTCGAGATTTTTCATGTTCACCCTGCCGTGAATGATATCGGGTGACAGTTATGATTTATCTTTGGATTATTTCAAGCCATAAATGATAAGAATGACATGTCAGTTCAATTTTTAAATGTGCCGACCTCCCCTGGCTCCGGGAACATGGACATTTTCAAAAAGTTGCGTAATATTTTTCGGCGGAACAGCGCGCCGCCGCCGGCCGACGCCTGCACCGCGTCAGGTCGAAATAGATTTGACATTCGGCGATCGGAAGACTTTTCTATATGTACCGCACAGGAGGTGGAATGAGATGACTGTGAAAACTGATTACATAGCGGTTTCCACGAGGGGCAATCGCGATGTTGTGGACCTGACCTCCGAGCTGAGAAAGATAATAAGCAGGAGCGGCGTCACCGATGGTATCGCCACGGTCTTTTCGGCCGGGTCAACGGCCGGCATCACCACCATTGAATATGAGCCGGGACTGAAGAAGGATATCGACATCTTTCTGGAGAGGATTGTTCCCTACGGGGGGCACTACCATCATCACGACACCTGGCATGATGACAACGGTTCCGCCCACCTGCAGGCGGCGCTTATCGGGCCGTCGGTGACGGTGCCCGTGGTGCGGGGAGAGCCATCCCTCGGGACCTGGCAGCAGGTCGTGCTCATCGACTGCGACACCAGGCCGCGCAAGAGAGAGATCGTGGTCCAGCTGGTATACTGATTACCGCCGCTTCTGCTCGTATTCCTTGATGTATTCGTCTATGAGGCTCTTGCTGGAATCCGATTCGGCTTGCCGCATGTTCCGCTTTTCCTTGCCGCGATCGAAGAGAAGCACCAGCTTTTTGAAGGGCATTGCCAGGATGCCGCCGATGAACTTGAAAAAATCGACCAGCGCGCTCAGAAGTTCCTTGAAGAAGGACTGCTTCACGCCCCGGGCGGCGGCGGACCCGCCGGACCTGAAGGCGTTCAGGGTCTGCGACGCGGCCTCGGCGGTTTTAGTGGCCACCGCTCCGGCGGTTTTGCCCACCGCTTCGGCCGTTTTTGTAACGACCTGGGAGCCGTACTGCGGCGGCACCGAGCTGGGAGCGCGGGTAATCTCGAACTTCGGTATCGTCGACGAACCGCTGTAGGATCCCCTGAGCCTGAACATGCCGGCGCTCGACTCGGCCCCCCGGTCTATGAAGAACAGGAACAGGTAATACACGTACATGAAGGCATTGTAGAATATAAGGAAAAACGCGATCCATATCTCAAGAAAGGACCAGAGGAATTCAACGAACATCTTCCCGCAGTCGACCCATTTGAAGATAAAACTGAAAATATTATCAATAACCCCGTTTGAAAATTGCTTAACCACCGTATATCTCATGCTGTTCCTCCACGATCGGATTGCCGGATGTAAAAAACCGCTGCCTCAGCCAGGTATGGCGAATGATGATATATATTGCGTTATTCCTTTGCGAGTCAATAAAAAAATCCGCCGGGCGGGCCGCTCCGGAGGCATATTTTACAAGCCCGGCTGCGCCATCACAGGGGCGGCAGTCACTGGCCGTTTTTTCGCAATTCCTGGTCGAGCTCATCAAAGAGGGTCCCGGCCGAACCGGGGACCGTTTCTTCCGCTTCACGATGGGGAATCCTCATGTCGGCAAGATCCTCGGCGACATCCTCTTCCAGTCCGGCGGGCTCCAGGACCTCTTCCCGGGGCTGAACCTCCCCGCGCGGTTGCGCGGCGGCGCTCTCTTCATTGGCTTCATACAGATGGTCCCGCGAGCGGTGGTAACGCGCCTTGGAAGAAACCACGCTCGGGTTATCGATCACGGTCTGTCCCATGTAAAAATTCAGATTATGGTCCTGGGACAGCTCCGCCATGGCGGTGGCCACCTGGTCGGCGGGGATGCTGTTCATTTTAAGGAGCTCGTCGATACCGAAGTTGAATATATGGGGCTCCCTGTTCTTCAGCGAAACATTGTCCTCGATGAGCTTGTTCTCCAGGAAGGCGTAGATCCTGGTGATCGGCTTCTGGTAGAATTTCGACTCGGTGCGGATAAAGGTGAACCATACCCGCTGGCTTATGGCGGTGAATATCCTCTTCAGCAGGTCCGAGGACTTCTGGATCAGCTTCAGGAGGGAATCCTTGTCTATCGGGAGAAGGACAGCGGTGCCGAAGCTTACGGCCGTCGCGTTACGCGGCTTGTCCGATACTATGGCGAGCTCGCCGAATATCTCCCCCTCCTTGAGCACCGATAGAATGATCTCGCTGTCGCCGTGGTACTTGACGATCTTGACCCGCCCGCTTTTTATGATGAAAAGCTCGTTGCCCGGCTCATGCTCGCAGAATATGATCTGCTTGTCCGCGTACTGGCGGTAGATGCCGTCCGGCACCGGCTCGGGAATCCTCCTGATGCCGGTCTTTTCTATTTCAGCGATGGTTTTTCGCGCGCTGGCCCGGCTGGCCCCGTTGGGGAAAAGCTGCGTGTACCGGCTCAGGACATAATAGGCGTTCGAGTGCATTTTCAAGTTGTAGTAATAGAGGCCCAGGCCGTAGAGCTGGGTTTCTTCGGGCTGGAAAGTCCCCTTGACGCCGACCAGGGGGAATATCATCGTGTCGTAGAGACGCAATTCGTCGGCATAGGAATTGAGAAGCTTGATGGCGATCTCCGAATTTTTCTTGAGAAGGGAAAGGAACCGTTCCCGGTCGAAGACGATGACCGAGGAGTTCACCTTGGCGAAGGCCGTTTCCATGCGAGGCCGCTGGCTCAGGGACGAGATGAAGCCGAAGACGTCCCCGGGAGCGGCGTTTTCCCCGTGGGTGCGGACCCGCTGGTTGCTGCTTTTAAACTCGACGAGGCCCTTCTCCACGATGTAGACCTCATCGACATCCTCGTCCCCTTCAATGTAGATGTAGGCGCCGGCCTTGAAGAGCCTCTTGTTGTATTCACTCATGTAATCACATCCAGTACACCTGCATGTTCTCTTTAAGGGATTTCGCCGCGTCCTCTCCGGCAAGGGACGCCACCAGCTCAAGGGCAAAGGGAATGGCGCACCCGGGCCCCCTGCCGGTGATCACCGTTCCGTCCCGGACCACCGGGTCGGGAAGGGGCGTCGCCCCGGTCATCTGCTCCTCGAACCCCGGATAGCAGGTGGCCCGTTTCCCCCTGAGGACCCCCGCGTGGCCCAGCACCAGCGGCGCGGCGCACAGGGCCGCCGTGATCTTTCCGGCCCCGCTGAAATCCCTGACAAGGGCTATGATCCTCGGGTCTTCCTTGAGATTGTTGCTGCCCGGCATGCCGCCGGGAAGAACTATGCAGTCGAAATCTGACGCCTTAATATCGTCTATACTCTTATCGGCCGTTATCGCTATGGCATGTGAGCCCGTGACGGGATTTTTTTTCAGCGACGCGGAGGTCACCGCGACCCCGGCCCTTCTCAGGACATCGATAATCGTCACCGCCTCAATTTCCTCAAACCCTTCAGCGAGGGGAACAATCGCATTCATGGCACACTCCCGATAATGATGTCATAACGCATGGAAGGGACGGGGCCGCGCGGAAACAACGGCGCGCCAATCCGCCGCCCCGCCTCAAACCCTTTAAGTCAGCTTCATCCCCGGGCTGGAAGAACCGGCCTCCTTGAGCTTGGTCTTCAGCTCGCCCTCGAGTTTGGCAAGCTCCCCTTCGGCCTGCTGGCGCTTCGTCCTGCCCTCCTGCTGGATCTTCAGAGTCTCTTCGATGGTCGAGATCAGGTTGTCATGCACCTTTTTCAGGGTCTCCATCTCGACGATCCCCTTCTCCGATTCCCGGGCCACTTCGATGGTCCCGGTTTTCAGCATCTCCGCGTTCTTCTGCAACAGCTCGTTGGTGGTCTTGGAGACCTCCTTCTGAGCCTCCAGGGCCTTCTTCTGGCGGACGATGCCGAGGGCGATGACCACCTGGTTTTTCCAGAGAGGGATGGTATTGAGGATCGAGCTCTGGATCTTCTCCACCAGCACCTGGTCGCCGCTCTGGATGAGCCTCACCTGGGGATTGGTCTGCAGGGCCACCATGCGCGAGAGCTGCAGGTCATAGATCTTCTTCTCGAGGCGGTTCTGCGCCTGGGTCATGTCCTGGACCTTCTGTGCGTCCAGGGTGTCCTTGGTCTGGTCGGCCTTGGCCTTGAGCTCGGGAATGACCTTGTCCCCGACTTCTTTCAGCTTCAGCTTTCCCGCCAGGATGTAGAGGTCCAGCTCCCGGATGTACTGTATGTTCTTCTCATAGAGAGAATCGAACATGGTGATGTCCTTCAGGAGCTGCATCCGCGCCTTGGTGAGCTCGTCCACGATCTTCTCGATCTGATCGGAGAGCTTTTCAAAGCTGGCAAATGACTTCTTGGCGCTGCCGATCAGGCTGCCGATGATGGGGATCTTCGAGAGGCCGCTTTCCCCCGCCGTGAGGTCTCCCATGTCCATGCTTTTCACCTTGAGCATCAGGTCCGTGAGGATGTTGCCCACATAGCCGCTGTCCCGCGCCCTGATCTCGCTCAGGATGGTATCGGAAAAGTTCGAAATCCCGCTCTGGGACCCGACGCCGAACTGGATGACGCTCTGGGAGTTATCCACGTCCAGCTCTTTCTGAATCTGCTCCACCTTTTTCTTCTCGTCTTCCTTCAAGTCGGCCAGCGTCAGCTCCTTCACCTCGAGCGGCTGCGCCGCCTGGGCGTCAACGTTTTGCAAATCCATGGCATCCTCCTCCTCTGCATTTTTTCAGCATATTATTCCACGATTATGGATTTGTTATTGCGAGCAAGCGGCACGGATGCCGCTGGCAGCCGAGTCTTGCAGGATGCAAATACCAGGCGGAGCGAGCAAAAAAAATCCATAATCATTTTTCAATTATTTAAGCCGATACCGGCGCAGCAGGCGCCGGTATCGGCCACTATCCTTCCATCTTCATGGTATTTTTCAAGACCGTAAGCTCGGTGTTGATGTCCAGCAGGTTGTCCTCGAGCAGGTTCGCCATCTGCCGGTCGAAGGTCTGCTTGATCAGGTCGAGCATCCCTTCGACTTTCTGGATGGCCTGCTCTATTTCCGGCGTCCTGTTGGGCCTGCCGGAGAGCTCGACGTACTGCTCGATGATCTTCTTCGTCGCGTCAAGATAGTAATTGGCGAACTGCTTGACCTTGTTGATCTTGTTCGGGTTCTTCTTGATGTAGTCGAATATATCCACTCCCACCTTGCAGCATTCCCTGATCTTGGCGGCGACCTCGTTGCTCTGGATCATCCGGGTGGTGTTGCTGATCTGCCGGAGCTTCTCCATGCCCTCCCGCACCAGGTCGGCGGCCGCCTTGTCCGGGGCCGGCTTGGCTTCCTCCCGCTTCCTGGACGCGCGGTCATAGATCTTGAAAACGGAGCCGATCAGCATCATGCCGACGATCCCCGCAACGGAAGAAAGGAGGAACCCGAGGAGCGTAAACCGCACCAGCGCGGCGAATATCGCCGTGCCGATAAGGAAAAGAATGAAAAATCGTTTCACTGATGATCCTCCGCCCGGTCACCGGGCCTTCATTATTGAAACCACCATGTCCATGACGGCGGGCGCGTTGTCCCGTATCCGGGAAAGCTCCTCGCCGCTGAAATTCGACAGCACGTGGTCCGCCACCGCCACCTCGGGGTTCTCCGGTCGGCCGACGCCGAAACGGATCCGGTGAAAATCAGGGGTCCCGAGCTCCTGGATGATCGACCTGATTCCGTTCTGCCCCTTGTGGCCGCCGCCGAACTTCGACCGGCACTCGCCGAAGGGAAGCTCGATGTCGTCATGGATCGCCACGAGGAACTCCGGCGGCACCTTGTAGAACGCCAGGGCCTGCCGCACCGGCCCGCCGCTGTTGTTCATGTATGTCTGCGGCATGAGGAGCAGCGCCTCGATACCGTCAATGGTCCCCTTCCCTGAAACCGAATCGAAGGAGGATGCGCTTACCTGAATACCGTACCTCTCGGCTATGTAATCGCCCATGATAAAGCCGATGTTATGCCTGTTCTTTGAATACTTTTTGCCGGGATTCCCCAGGCAGGCGATGACAAACATTGTCCGTGTCTCCGTACCGCTGCAGATCAGCCGTTTTCACGTATGTAATCCACCGCGTTCCCGGTGGACTCGAATATGTTAATCTGCTTGGTGATCCCGGTCAGTCTGAACACGTCGTAAATTTTCTGGTTGATTCCGGAGAGAAGCAGGTGCCTGCCGTTCTTTTTGAACATCGAGTAATACTTGATGATCGAACCGAGAGTGGAGCTGTCGACAAAGGCGACCTTTGAGAGATCGAGGATGACATGGATCGACTTGGCCAGATAGCGGTTTATCTCGGCGTCGAATTCAACCTTCATGTCCGACGAAAGAGATCCTTCAATTTCCAGGATCGCTATAGAATCATCAATGGTGCTTTTTATCTTCATAAGAGTCCCAGGCAGATCTGAAACCAGAGTGTCTCCGCTCGACTGAGCCGATCATATTAAAAAATAAAGAACAAAAGCTGGACAATATGTCAAGAGCAAATACTGTTCACGGGAATTAATTTCAACCGCCATGGCTCAGCGCGTATCATCACGGGGAAGATGTCAGCTCTCAATTAAATAAAATTCGTCAGGATCTCCAGCATGCCCCTGTCGATGGAACCGAACTGGCGCAGGATCTCGGCCTTGATGTTCTCCACATCGGGCAATCGGACATAATCCGAAAGATATCGATACCGGCCGATCCTCCGGCCCACGATGAAGGATTCCCTGTCGTCGGGGGCCATGGCGAGGAAGCGGTCTATGACACCCGTCATGGCGGCCTTGTCGCCGGGCAGGGCGCCTTCCACATCCTCCAGGAGGTTCATGATGTGGTCGCTCTGCACGGTGCTTGTGATACCCTCCAGGCGCTCGATGAAAAGCCTGATCTCCCTGACCTTTTCCTCCTCCGTGAGGGGCGTCCACGATCCCGCGGTCATCATGTCATGGAGGGGCGTCCCGGGCACCGGGATGGTGCTGCGGATACGGATGAACGTGGGATTGACCGCGCTCAGGACCCTGGCGGATTCAACGGCGTTCTCCTCGGAATGCTCAGCGCCGCCCAGGCCCGGCATGAAATACTCGGAAAGCTCGAACCCGGCGGCCACCACGTTTTGCCCCGCCCGTATCTGCTCCTCCTGAGTCACGCCCTTGTTCACCATGGAAAGGACGGCGTCCGATCCGGTTTCCATGCCGATATGGATGCGGTTTAGCCCGGCCCGGCGGAGGGATTGGAGCTCCTCCGGTGTTTTCCGGCTGATGGTCTGGGCCCGTGAATAGGTGGTGATACGCTCTATGGTGGGAAACTTTTCTCTTATGTAATTCAGTATCTCCAGGAGGTCCGGGGTCCGGAATACCAGGGCGTCGGCGTCCTGCAGGAAAAGGCTCTTCATGCCGTGGAACATCCAGAAGGCTACCTGGCGCGCGCATCCCTGGTCGATGTCGTCCCCGAAATCGACGGTGTCGATGACATGGACCACGGCGGTGTTGTCCCTGCGGTCCGGGTAGAGCCGGTTCAGCTCCCGGTAGATCGCGCCGGCTATGGCCGCCATCACATCGATGTCGCGCTTCACCTCGTCGGTTTTCCTCATGGAGAATTGCCTGTTTTTATACACGGGGCAGAAGGCGCACTTGTTCCAGTGGCAATTGCGGGTCAGCCGGAGCAGGATGCTCTGGGCCTCGCTGGGGGGCCTGATGGGGCCCAGTTCAAAACATGTCATGGGATTCACCTTCCATCATGGTTTTCACCGATCTTCCCTTTCTTCGGCTCCCTGGTGAGGGGCATGCCGTCGCTGATATACTTCCTGAGAATGGACCAGCTTGGTCCGTTAAATCCTTCAACGAGCCCCAGGGCGGTAAATTCGATGACGCCGGCCACGGCCAGGACCAGGGGAAGGGAGCATGCCATGGCTGCGGTTCTTTTGATCTGGTCCCATCCCGCTTTTTTCAGTTCAAAGAAATAATAGGCGACCCCGAAGGAGAACACGGCGGTGAACCATGACACGAAATTCACCAGGGGAACCCCGAACCAGTAGAGGCTGTTTCCCCTGTTGTAGTCCCCGTTCCATGTCCATAACCCGAAATCAGTGGCAAAGGGATCGATGAGGGCGTCGAGGGACACCGCTATCAGGGCCACAAGGAGACCCTGCCACGGGAACGACCTGCTTCCGATTGCGGGGATCCCTTTGCGGAGGCCGTCGAGAAGAAAGACGCAGGGATAAAAGACCATGCTCCATCCGAACATGGTGGCTACCGGGGCGCTGAAACCCGGCACGTACAGGTGATAATGGTCCTCGAAGAAAAAGCCCATGGTCACCCCGGAGCTTTCCAGGACCATGCCGTAGACAAAGGCGACGCCGAAGAAGAGAAGTAATTTTTTCCATCCCCGGAAGACGAGGCAATGGAGGGCGATGAGCAGGGTCCAGAGGACATTCGCTGTTTCATAGTACCAGAGGGACGCGTCAACATGCGAGGGCCAGTCAGGGCCTAACCTTACCGGCCTGGCGACGGCAGCCACCGCTGCGAGAACGACAGCGGTGATGGCGGCAACGGCCAGGTACCTGCGCATAATCCCCTGAGCGTCAAGACCGCCATCGGCATTGAACCGCGCGAAATAATAAAAGATGAACCACCCGTAGGGAAAGACAAAGGTGAGGGCATAGTCAGGCCTTGGCCCTTTCAGCAATGCGCTATAACCGAATACGGTATAGGCTGTAATATAGAAGATGAACCAGACCGGGAGATGGTCCCATATCTCCTTTATGATAGTTTTTATAATAGTCATCGGGATTCCCCTGATTTTTGGAACATTTCCAGCTCCCATTGGTCCAGACTTTCATCGCACCGCAAGATATAAATATTGCCGTCATCGGCGCGGACCTTGAAATAGAGGTAGTCCGGGCCGTACCACCGGTCAACAATGTCCGATACGCCATAAAGCTTTTCCCCCAGGAGGAAGCTGACCGGCCTCTCATTGGCCCTGGCGCCTGAATAGCATTTCACTTTTAGCGTGATCCTGCCAGCCATACCTATCAATCCGGATTATCGAAATACAACAGCATCATCAATTGACCTTTGTCAAGATATTGATAATTGAAAATAATGTAAATATTTTTATCATTCAACTATTTCCGTTGTTCTCCTTGACTGTAACCATAGGCAGGGTACAATGCCCTGACTACCGGCCGTTAACAGGAAGCATGTCCCTGAATAATAACCTGTTTCATGGCACAAAACAGTTCAGATACATAAAGAGACTCTGCACAAGTAAAACCAAGGAAAAATCCATTATGATAGGCGCGATAATCGGCGACATCATTGGCTCCATATACGAAAGGCACAACATCAAGACCAAGGACTTCCCGCTGTTCGGGCCACGGTGCCGCTTTACAGACGATACCGTGCTCACCGTTGCGGTGGCCCACGCCATACTCGACGGCGTTCCCTATGAGACGAAGCTAAGGGAATACTACCGTTTGTATCCCGACGCCGGGTTCGGGGGAGGGTTCAGGCAGTGGGCCCGGTCGGACTCCGCTGGTCCGTACCGGAGCCACGGCAACGGCTCGGCCATGAGGGTGAGCCCCGTCGGTTACACATCAGGCACCCTTGAAGAGACGCTGGATGAAGCCAAAAGGAGCGCCGAAGTGACGCACAATCATCCGGAGGGGATCAGGGGCGCCCAGGCTGTTGCAGCGGCTATTTTCATGGCGCGGCAGGGCGCGTCCAAAAGCGATATCCGCTCCTGCGCGGGAGATATGTTCGGGTACGATATGGCCAGGACCCTTGACGCCATCCGGCCCGGCTACCGGTTCGACGTGAGCTGTCAGGGCTCGGTGCCGGAGGCGATCATCGCATTCCTGGAATCGAGCGACTTCGTGGATGCCGTCAGGAACGCCATATCCCTGGGCGGCGACAGCGATACCATTGCCTGTATCGCCGGCGCCATCGCCGAGGCTTTTTACCGGGAAATACCTCTCCCTGTTCAGGAAAGGGCCCTTTCGGTTCTTGACGAACGGCTCCTGGGCATTGTCAATCGCTTCCGTAAAGCGTACATGGAAGGCGGCGGGGGCGAATATAGTCGATTATAAAGTTACGCAACTGGCAATTTGCTGAAAAACAGCAAACTGTCAGTATAATAATAGTATTGAAATTTCTTGGCCGTTTTTCATATGATACCGTAAACTGAACGTAGTTCAGCGGCCAGGACTACTGTACTACCATTACTGAGTCCGTGACGCTGAATACCGCGTCAGCCGGCCTCAGGCATACAACAAAACAACGAGAGGGTTTTCCATGAAACAAACAGCCTTTTTTATCATGAGCGTTGCGGCGATTCTCATCGCTCTTTCTGCCGTCGCTCCAGCGGAGCCGAAATACCCGGTGACGGTACACGGCATCGGCTTTACAACCGGCGTCGAATTCTCGGCGCCACAAAAGGCCGGTCTCAACGCCCTTCTTCTGGTTTATCCGAAAAACAGCTCTCCCGGCAAGGAGGGCATGAGCATCATGGCGGTGCTCTACGACAGGGAACAGAAAAAAGAGCTGGATAAAGCCAAGATTGACCTGATCGAATACACACGCTCGACCTTCATGGGCTCAGTCGTCGCGGGGACCGCGATCAAGAAAAAATTCGGGCCCAGGGCCGCCAGGGGCGAGCGATTCGCCAAAAAGATACCCCGGCCCGTGACCGCCGAGGTCTATCTGGTGCCCCTGAAAAACGGATCCTCCGTGGCCCTCGGTTTCCAGTGGCAGGCGGACATGAAGGCGGACGCTGCCGAGCGCATTATAGCCGAGGCTGCGGCTACGTTCCGCGAATAAAAAGAGAACCCCGCCTGTCCCGGGCAGAACCGCGGGAGGATGGGCGGGGTCGCCGGGTCCCTCCTTCCACATTTGAAAAATGACCATTGACTTATTCCTCTCATATGATAGAATTGATCCATGAGCCTCATTGTGAATGAAATTTTCTACTCCATCCAGGGCGAAACCACGACCGCGGGATTTTCCTCGGTTTTCGTGCGCCTCGCCGGATGCAATCTGGACTGCGCCTACTGCGATACCCGGTACGCCCGGGACATCGGCACTGCCATGGAGATGGACGCCATTATCCTGGGAATAGAAAAATATCCTTCCGCCGACCACGTGACCGTCACCGGGGGCGAGCCGATGCTCCAGACCAGCACCCTGGTCCTGTTAAAGCGGATACTGGACCGGGGATGGAAATGCCAGATGGAAACGAACGGGAGCATCCTTCTGAAAGACGTCCCTGAAAAGGTGCGAAAAATCGTCGATGTTAAAACGCCCTCCAGCGGCGAAGCCGACTCCTTTGAAATGAGGAACCTTAAATATCTCAACGACAGGGATGAGATAAAATTCGTCATATCCGACATGGCGGATTACGAATTCTCAAAGGATTTCACAGGAAAATATCTCGCGAAAAAGGGCATCGTCATCAACTTTTCTCCCGCCGCCGGCGCCATGTCCGCCGCAGTCCTGGCGGACCTGATCGTAAAAGAACGTCTTCCGGTACGGCTCAACCTTCAGATCCACAAGATTCTCTGGGGCCCGGACGCGCCGGGTAAATAGAAATTATTATTGCTAAAAATACACCCTCCCGGGAAGGTGTAACCGGAGCGGGATTAAGATTTCATATGAAATATTTTCCCCCTCCCTTGATGGGAGGGGCAGGGGGAGGGTGAACATAATCTTGACCACCCCCACCCAGCCTCCCCCATCGAGGGGGAGGGATTATACGATACAGCAAGGTTATTGCAATGGACTACGTAGGACACGTCATTCGGCCTCCCAGCGAGGCCTACAGCATGATCATCCAGGTGACCGTGGGGTGCTCCCACAACATGTGCACCTTCTGCGGCGCCTACAAGGGCGAGAAGTTCCGCCTCAAGGACATGGACACCATCAAGCGCGACATCGAGGAAGCGTCGCGGTACCAGTTCGACCGCGTCTTTCTCGCTGACGGCGATGTCCTTATCCTGCCCACGGCCACGCTCCTGGAGATCATCAATTATATAAAGAAAAAGAACCCCCGGGTGGAGCGCTTCGGCGTGTACGCCAATACCAAGGCCATTCTTAAAAAAACCCCGGCCGAACTGAAGGAGCTCAGGGAGGCCGGCATCGGCATAGCGTACCAGGGGATC
Source organism: Spirochaetota bacterium (assembly GCA_017999915.1). Taxonomy (NCBI): domain Bacteria; kingdom Pseudomonadati; phylum Spirochaetota; species Spirochaetota bacterium. The sequence goes on along the minus strand of JAGNKX010000001.1, from coordinate 903,353 downwards.
GAATCGGGCAATAAAGAAGTTTTGCGGAAGATCAAGAAGGGGGCCTTCCCGGTCAACATGAAGGAGGCGGCCGCCAGGATCAAGGAATCGGGCATCCTCCTATCCCAGACCGTTCTCCTGGGCATCGGCGGCACCGAAATGTCCATGGAACACGCCCGCGACACGGGGAAGCTCCTGGGCGAGATGTCGCCGGATTTCGCCTCCGCCCTCACGGTGATGATCCTCCCCAACACGGAACTCTACAAGGCCCACCGGGCCGGCACGTTCCGGCTCCCGGACAAGTTCGGTCTTCTGGAGGAGCTGAAGGTAATCGTGGAGAACATGGACGTGAAGAGCCAGTGCCTGTTCACGTCGAACCACGCCTCCAATTACCTCCCCCTGCGCGCGGTCCTGCCTGACCAGAAAAAGGAGATCCTGGAGCTCCTCGACCAGGTGCTGAAGAAGAGGGACGAAAAGCTCCTCAAGCCCGAGCATATGAGGGCATTGTAAGGGCGCGGCACGCCGCGCCCCCGCATTTCACGATACGATGGAGAGACGCCATGGATAAACAGATGGAAGACGCGTTCCGCTTTTTAAGCGGCGAGCTTAAGACGAACCCGAAAGCAGACAAGTCGAAACTGATCGAAGAGGCGGCCCAGAAGTTCGACCTGGACCCGAAGCAGACCGACTTCCTGGTGAACAAGTTCATACTGAACGCGTAAAGAAGACCCTGTTCGCTACAACCGCTTGCCGATCTCCGCTGCGATCATCTTAGACAGGGCTTCATAGAACCGGTACAGGTTGTCCTCCCCTCCAATGGATAGGCGTATTTCCTCGAATTTATTCTTCTCCCTATTGTACAGGGTCACGACGCAGGCATACCTGTTCCCGGCCTTTATGGCATCACTGGCCTTTCCACCCTCAGGAACGATTGATCCGCAGCAGGCGTAGCCTGCCTTCATGTCCCTGCACAGGCCCATTATCTCTTCCCGGGAGAGCTTCCGTATCTGCCGCTCAGGGCCCTCGTGGAAGATGGATTCGACTTCCATGACCGGTACGATGGGATATCCCGCGTTACGCAGTTCCCTCATGATCGTCTCCCGTAATAGGCGGTCCTGGATATTGTTGATGAGCGTGCTGTCGAAGCCCAGCACCAGGATCCGCTCCGCAGGCTTCGATAAAGCCAGCCGGCCGGGAAGAACCGCCATGAGGAGCAGAACCGCGGCGGCAAGGGCGTATTTTTTTGTTCGATTCATTTTATTCATAACCCGTCAGGAAAGATAAACCGCTTCTTTATCAGGGACAGCCATGGCAGGATCGATATCATCGGCCTCCACCGCGGCCAGGGGGGAGATCTCGATGGCCCTGACCGAAGCGGGGACCCTCACCCCCCTGCTGACGAGCCATGACCGGAACTGGTCATCCATCATCTTCTGGGCCGACTCCACCGAATCCACCCCGGAGGGATTCTTGACGGGGGCGAACTCCTCCTCGCGGAGCGTTTCAAAAACGATGTTTTTTTCCGTCAGGGGAAGGGCGTCGAAGACGAATTTCTCGAACTTGAATCCCTCGATCTCGCGGGCTGCGCCGCCCTGGAAAGCCCTGATCTTCTTCCGCGCCGTGTGAAAGGGAAGCGATATCTCGGTCCCGGCCGTTAGCCGCTCGATGAATTCCCTCCGGAACAGGTGGATGGCGATACTTCCGGAGGAATAGCGCAACTCGCCCCGTTCATCGGTGCTGCGGGTCTTCTCCTCGGGAAGGTCCGAGTATTCCACGATGCCGATGGTGCTGTTGCTGAAGCGGACGAAGACGCCCACCTTTTCCTCCGGGTAGGCCTTCTTCACGGCCTTGCTGGAAACATCGGCCCCCCGGAGGACCTGAAAGCCGATGAAGACCGGGTCGATTATCCTCACCAGGGGGTTGTCCACCTGGAAATAGGAGATGGTCTCGACACCCCTTTTTTTCATTTCCCCGATCACGCCCGAGGTATAAAGAGCCGTGAGGCTACCCCCGTGGCCGTCCGGGTTTTTGAATACGTTTTTTTTCGTTTCCATGATGAGCCTCCCCTTCGTGTCCAGGGACGGAATCATGTTCTGGGGAAAGATGAAGACGTTCTCCGGGCCGAGGCCGAAGTAGCCGTTCTCGCGGAAGAAGGCATTGGTCTCGTCGTGGTTGGCTCTCGAGGTCATGATGAGAAAGGGGATCGCGACGCCGTACTTGCGCGAGTATTTCACGATCTTTTCAGCGTGTATCTGGAACAGGGTCTTCCCTGAGACCGGGCCCACCGGAAACTTCCCCTTGGGGCCGTCATAGCCGAGGCGCGATCCCTGCCCGCCGGCGACCACGAAGGCCGCCGTTTTACCGCTCCGCACGTGATCGACTCCGGCATCATGGGCCACCCGGTATTCCTTCATTTCCCTATCATTTTTCGGCACCGGTATGTATGGCGCCGGTTCGAAGTTGGTGTCCGCCAGGGCTTCCTTGGAGGAATAGAGCTTCCCCAGCAGGCCAAAATCGACATCGGCCAGATCGTCAAGGAGCTCCTTTTTTTCATGGTCATTGAGCCCGCTCCAGTATTCGAACACATGGTCCTGCCCGCTGTCATAGACTCTTTTGATCACAGCTTCATAGCCGGGAAAAGTAATCATGGCTCCTCCTGCAACATCAATGTGGCATGACAGCACCGTATCAAACGCAGGGGTATTGATCAATTATTATTTTAATGTGTTATTCAAAACATAAATCGAAAATATACCTCCCTCTCCGCTTTACGGAGAGAGGGAGGGGGGACAGGAGGGGCGAGGATTATACCCGCGATAAACGGCGGTGACAACCTGTCAGTTGACACAGGTTCATTTTTTCATCTTGACAATAATATACCGATCGGTATTTTTTTCCCATGAAAGGTTCCGCACCGGAAGGGAAAACAGAACGCACGAAAAAATATATCATTGAACGGGTGTCCCCCGTTTTCAACAGGAAGGGATTCGCCGGCACGTCCCTTTCGGACATGACCGGGGCGACCGGCCTTACCAAGGGGAGCATCTACGGTAATTTTAAAAACAAGGACGAGGTGGCCCTCCGCGCCTTTGATCATAGAGTCAGCCGCATCATCGGCGCCTTTTCCGAAGAGATGGCGCGGCAGAAGACATACCTCGGCAAAATGCTCGTTTATCCGAAGGTCTACCGCCTCCTTCGGGATGAGATAGTCGCCACCGGCGGATGTCCCCTTGCCAACACCCTGGCTGACGCGGATGACACCCACGGCCCTTTATGCATGGCCGCGATGAAGGTCCTTGCCGAATGGAGGAAGACCATTCGCAGGCTGATACAAAAGGGACAGAGCGCCGGCGAGTTCGATCCCGGGATCGATGCGGACGCGACGGCCCTTACGATCATCACCCTCATCGAAGGGGCGGCGGTGCTGGCCAAGGGCACCGGCTCCAATGAGTATTTCACCAACGGAATCGACGGCGTTGAACGCCTGATACTATCGCTTCGGAATAACCCGAAAAAGGAGCACCGGCAATGAAAGAAGACGTCTACAGGGCCATCCAGAAAAAGCTTGATTCCTTTTCCGTGGGGTTTCCTCCCACTGAATCTGGGATCGAGATCGAGATCCTCAAGGAGCTCTTCAGCCGGGACGAGGCGGAGCTCTTCCTCGACATGAGCCCCATGGTCGAGACGCCCGAGTCAGTGGCGAAGCGCACCGGCCGCCCCCCTGAGGAAACGGCCGCACGGCTCGAGACCATGGCCTCCCGGGGACTCCTCTTCAGGCTTACAAAGGACGGATCGTCACGGTTTGGCGCGATCCCCTTCGTGCACGGATTGTTCGAGTTCCAGGTCAACAGGCTGAATGAGAAGCTCTCGGCCATGTTCCAGAGATATTCTGACGAGGGATTTAAAAGGGTCTTTGCCGACGTGAAGGGGGCCTTCCTGCGCACGATACCGGTGAACGAGTCCATCACCCCTGAGCTGAACATCGCGGCCCTCGACGACGTGGGGAAAATCCTCCAGGGAATCGACACGATTGTCGTCACCGACTGCATCTGCCGCAAGACCAAGAAGATCCTCCACCGGGGGTGCGACGCGCCCATGGAGGCGTGCTTCATGTTCGGATCCATGGCACGGTACTACCTTGACAACGACATGGGGCGAAGGGTCACCGCGGAGGAAGCCTTCGAGATCATCCGGAAGGCGCAGAAAGCCGGCCTGGTGACGCAGCCCTCGACCTCGCGAAACCCGAACGGGTTGTGCAACTGCTGCAAAGACTGCTGCGGGGTCCTGGGCTCCATGAAGAGCCATCCGCGGCCCGCTGAAATCGTATACTCCAACCATTTTTCCACGGTCAAACCGGAATCCTGCACGGGATGCGGCGCCTGCCTGTCGTGGTGTCCCATGGAGGCCATTGCCCTGAACGGCGACGGCATTGCGGAGATAGACCGCGACCGCTGCATCGGATGCGGCGTGTGCGTGCCCAATTGCCCGGCAGCGGCCATCGCCCTCAAGGCGAAAGATGAAAGCGACCGGAAACCGCTCCCGGAGAACGCCCTCGCCCAGATGATGCTGATGGGCCGCAACAGGGGAATCGGGAAATAACGTCCCCGCGGCTCTGTGCCGGGGCGCAAAGGCCCGGCACAGGCAAATGATTTGACAAACCGCCCGCAGCGGGGCTTACTTAACCGACGGTTCCGACAGGGCGCCGGGCTTTGGACGCCTTCGCGCCGATCCGTCTGATCGCCATGAAAATAATCCACTGCACCGACATCCATGGCAGCTTTTCCCGGGTCTACAATCTCCTCAAGGAGACCGTCGCCGACCTGTACATCATTGCCGGCGACCTTATCGACCTCCCCTTCTATACCCTGGGCCAATCCATAGAATACGCCGATACGCAGAATTTTTTCCATGCCATGCGGCGGGAATCGAAGGAACAGCACATCATCCTCGAAGAGTATGTCCGATCCCTCCTTGAAGGGGAAAGCCTGGCCGGCGAAATGGCAGACAAAGCGCGCTTCTATCTTGACGCCACGGACAAAGCCCGGGAGGTGATGCTCAAAAAATACCAGATACTTGAAAACATCTTCAACGCCGGCGGCGACGCCATGATCGTGACCATCCCGGGAAATTACGACATGGACCCCGCAGGCACCCCCCTCGAGGGGCGCAGCCTCCATCTCAGGTCGGTGGAGGTCGGCGGCCTCACCCTGGCCGGATACGGCGGCGCCGATGTTCGCACCCCCGGGTTTCCCGAAACATGGATGGTACGCTACGGCGGCAGGTCGCTGAAGGACACCGACAGCGAGCTCTACCGCTTCCTTGACCGTGCCCGGCCCGACATCATCGTGGCCCACCATCCTGCCCAGGGGATGCTCGATTCCATAGGCTCCCTCGGGTCATGGGGCTCCCCCTCCCTCAGGACCTACTGCGACACCCACGACGTCATGGCCTGCCTCACCGGCCATGTCCACGAAAGCTGGGGATTGCGCCATGCCGAAGGCACCCTCTACCTGAACCCCTCGAATTTCGGCGAGGTGATGACGTCCCGCGGCGACATTTCCGAAGGTGGCTTTTTCTTCGAGATCACCGTTGAAGGCGGCGCCATCCCTCTCGTGCAGCTGAAAAAAATCGTTGATACTCGGGTATACGACATTGCCGAATACCGGAATGCGGGATCCCGGTATCATGAATCCCTTATCGACCCGGCGCGCTTCCGGGCCCTCAAAGAGATCTCGGTCATTGATGAGAACATCGAACGCTACAGCCTGGTGCCGGAGATCCGGATATTCAGGGACATTCGGAACTTTTTCAGGATTTACCAGACGAAACAGAGCGAGGAGCGCGTGCGGAACCTTGAACATGCCCTCCGGTCCCTGGGCGACCTGGGCGACCACATCGCCCTGGACCTGGTGGGATCGGTAAACATGGGCATGGCGCAGGATTCATCGGACGTTGACGCGGTCCTCTACATTAAGGACCAGCAAACATGCGGCCTGGATTTCGGCTCCTGCGATTTCGCCAAGGACGTGGCGGCCAGGATAACAGATATCCTGGCGGACCGCCACGGCTTCCAGGTCATCGACTTCATCAACCTGGACCATGTCATGGCAAGCATCAACGCCGGCAAGGCGGACTGCGACATGACCCAGCGCTTTGCCGTGTACCGCTCTTTCTGCAGGCCCGTGAATTACCGGGTCCTGGCACCGGCGGAAGACCTCCTGAACAGGAACATATCCTTCCGGAAGGAGGTGGAGGAAAACATGAGATCCTATCTCCGCGTCCTGGCCGCCTCATCCGACACCGGGAAATCCTTCGAAAAGTACATCACCCGTCTCAGGACCTCCGGTGTCGTCATTCCGGAATCCATGATGCAGAGGATCGAAACCCTGCTCCAGAAGAAAAGATAACATGGCCGCGCAGCGGTACTGATTAATATAAGGAGGGTCCCTATGTTACACCGGCAAAAAATCGAGCTCATCCTGATAAACCTGGTCTGCGGCGGCGCTGTGCTGGCCAGCTACGGCTATGGCCTCACCGCGGACGGAACTTCGGCAAAGGCCCTGTGGGGAAATGTGCCGGAAGGGCTCATTCCGTTGTATACCGCCTCGATGATAACAGCAGCGATCGGGTATCTGCTATTCACGTTTTTCATTCTTTTCAAGGTCAATCCCGATGAGGCGATCATCGCCGGCCGTTACCGGCACCGGCTGTTCCATGTTCTCTACGGAGCCATTCTGGCGCCGTCGGCCCTCTGGATGCCCCTGACCGTTGCCATGGTCCGGGAGCCGTCACCGGGGCTCTGGATAGCGATCCGCCTTGTTCTGGCGGTAGTGGGACTCGGCTCCATCGGCATAATCGCAGCCCTGATGCTGACGCGGCCGCGTCTCGGTTCATGGGCCTTCCGCCTTGCCGTGGCCGGCGCCGCCGCATTCGCAATCCAGACGGCTCTCCTTGATGCCCTGGTCTGGACCGCTTATTTTCCCTTCAGCCTCTGGTAAGCGGTCCCCGGAGGGGCTTCATCGGTTAACCCGTCCATTTTTCGGACACAGGGGGACGATGAGGCCGGTGCTTGTTCATTTGTCAAGACCGGACCGTATCACCTCCCGAACCCTGCCGATGAGATTGTCAAAGGCCGACTCGTCATGGGAAGCGGTATCGATGGGCTGATGGATCTTCATGTATGCAGTGCCGGGGAACAGGTCAAAGGTTCGCGGCGGAAGGATGGCCCTGGTATTGGCGATCGACACCGGCAGTATCGGCAGCTTCAGCTCCCGGGCCAGCCAGAAGGCGCCTTTCCTGAATTCCCCCAATTCTCCGGTCCTGCTCCTTGTCCCCTCCGGAAGGATAATGATGGAGGTGCCGTTAATTATCTTTTTTTTCGCCGCTTCCAGGGATTGGTAGGCCCCGCGGGGATTGGACCGGTCTATGAAAACATTGCCCCCCTTTTCAGCCGCAAATCCGATGATCGGGACCTTCCGGAGCTCTTTTTTTATCACCCACTTCAAGTCAAGGCCGAGCCATCCGTACAGCACCAGCACGTCGTACATGCTCTGATGATTGGAAACAATGACATAGGACTGGCCTTTTACGATATGCTCGCGACCGGTCACTCTCACTCTCATCGGCGTGATGTATCCGGTCAGGCGGGCCCACCAGACGCCGGTGGTCCTGTTGGCCGCGTAGTCGTCAAGGAAGATCAATACAACAATGCCGATCAGGACCAGGATGCAGGTGATAATGAAAAAAAGAGGAAAAAAGACGAGCCATTTATAGGGCTGATACAGAACACGCAGGATGCGATCCATGGGCCTCCCGGTCTTAGAGCCACCGAAGGGCGATCAGGCAGCTGATCGCCGATACGCCGGCGGACAGCGCCGTTCCCCAGGCCATGTCAACGATAACCACCACCAGGGGCCAGTCCCGTATGGTCGCGTAATTGGTGAGATCATAGGTGGCGTAGGAGACAAGGCCCAGCAGGGCTCCCAGCGCCAGGGCCCTGAGCAACGACTGCTTCTCAAAAGCGGGCATGATGACGAACAGGACGAGGCCGGCAATGTAGAGCAGATAAAATATGATCGCAGCGGGCCATCGGACCGACTCGGCCATGATATATCCCAGGTGGGTGTTGTAAAAGCCCCTGGCTACGGCGGCCAGCCAGATGATATCGATGGCGAAAAAAACCGGTATTGTGATCAGATACAGTTTCATGAACAACGCCATATTCAATATGATCCTCCCTGTTACAGCCTAATTCAACGCATTATTCCAATCAGCCTGTTGCTGCAGGGCCTCCATGGGATACTATTATTAATAATCAATAATGAAATGATCATCAACTAAAAAATTTTGGGGTTAAAGATTTTCTGAAGCCGCGGCACGGCCCTGGAAGATCAGTCAATGACAGACCTCGATGGGGCCTTCTTGGCCCGTTCGATGAGCCTGTCAAATTCAAGGGCGCCCCGTTCGGAGAAATGCACGCCGTCCACGGTCATGTCTGCCCTGGGGAAGATCCCCATGGATCCGGCGAAATGCCGCTGAAGGGGGAGCAGGACCGCGTCACGGTCCGCCAGGACCCACTGGTACAGGGCAGCCTCGAAGGGAATGGCGTTCATGTTGACATAGAGGCTCACCGTGGGGGGCAGTCCGAACACGATTATGCGCGCTCCGAGGTAGAGGCTCCGGATCGAGTCCAGGGCGGCGCAGCTGCGGGTTATCGTCACGTCCACGGGCTGGCGCATCAGCAGGGGATTCCCGCCCAGGCTCCCCACCACGACATATTTTACCGATTGATAATGGCCGTCGCGCATCAGTTCCGGACGGATATCCGCCGCCATCCGGGCCATGTGATGGGCCCAGGTGCCGCTGGTCGAAAAATTCATCCGGTCCGGCACCGAGCGCAGCCTGATTCTCGTCATGTCCAGGAGCGAGTCCCCGAAGGCTATGGTGTCGCTTCGGGGGGTGCCGCGCAGCTTCTCGCTGAACTGCGCCAGGCGCCTGCGGTGAGACGGATGGTCCATAGTCCATATTTCAGGCGAGGGCTCTGTCCGGGAAAAGAAGGCCTCTAGCACGGCCCCTTTGCGCATGTTCCGCCTGTTCTGGCGCTCATTCATCTTCGCCCGAATAATGGTGAGCACTTCTTCCGCGAATGACGGCTCCCCGGCCATGAGAGGCGAACCGGCCATGATAAGGGACGCGGCAATGACGGCAACCGCCGCTGCCCGAAAACAGCGCCTGCCCTTATGTTGGAACAGTTTCATGCCATGGTATCTTTTCATATTTATTAGCTGTGACCTGTAAATCATAATAATGCCGCGCTGCTTGGCGTCGAAGCAAGATCGATGCGACGGTCGATCACCGGCGGGACAGGGGACCATAACGTCTTTTAACAGTGACATAGAAGGCAAAGGCTTCCGCGCCCCGTCCATTTCTCCAGACCCCCTTGATGGTTCCGTCTTTTTCCTTGCCCCGGAAGACATGGATCATGTTCCCCTTGCCGCCGCTCCCCGTCAATTCGATGTTATTATTCCTGTCGATCTTCATGGTGAAGGGATGTTTGTCTCCCTCCTCTTTCCGGAGACGATAATATCCCTCTCCATGGCCGCCGAAGCGAATTTTCACAAATACCGGGCGCCGAAGCTGAAAGGACCGGCTGTCCCCGATCCATCCTTCGTATTCAGCGAAATAGAGCTCCTTGGGCAATGCCTCGCTGTATATGGTTTTATAAGCGCGTTCCGCCGCAGCGCATTCGGACGAGTAGTGCCGCAGCTTTCTTTCGCTCACCGCGCAGGAATTGCCCAGGATCGCACATATAACAATGACACACAGGAAACCGGTTTTTTTCATATAATTCACTTAGAGTGCATCCCGGGTTTCGGGTTGCATTTTTATTTCATGGGAAAAGTCTTCAGATCTTTTTGCCGGGAACTTCAGCCCTGTTTCAATCAAACATAGCATGGACGAAAATTTTTTCAATGATAAAACCCTTTCCTTTGGCGGCGCGTTATATCATGAAGAAGATTGGGGGTCCTTCCTGCCCCTCGTATAGACCAGAGCGCCATATAATAAAAAACCTGGCCGCTTCCGGCCAGGTTTTTTCAATTTCATGGTGTGAAATACTATTGAACGGTCCTGACAGAGACCGCCCGGGGGCCCTTTTCGCCCTTTTCAACTTCGAATTCAACCCTGTCGCCTTCGTAAAGCGTCTTGAATCCGTTGCCGGCAATGCCGGTGTGATGGACGAAGAGGTCCGTTCCGTCATCGTGAGACAAGAATCCAAAACCTTTTTTTTCGTTGAACCATTTGACTGTTCCTTTAGCCATTAAAAAACTCCTGTTAAAAATGTTACGGGTTCCACCCGAAGAATAAGACTCATAAAAACCGCAATTACTTAAGCCAGGATTAAACTCGAGGGTAAGACAATTGAAGGATTTTTGAAACTATTCAGTTGAAGATAATATAGCTACTTCGATGAAAGGTGTCAATATAATTATTTATCATCGCAAAATAAACTTCTAAAAAACATCCCTTTTATGTTCATAATGGCGTTTGTATACACTAAACTCCGTGAATTCACTGCGGCATCACGAATCATTAAAACATTATTCATGAAATTCAAGCGGCGGGATTATTCCACCCTGGTCAGCGGGCCGGCATTGCCCCGCCGCTCAACAGCACGGCAATGCTATCTCATGGCCGTACGCACGACGTTCCAGAATATCATCGACACCAGTCCTATTATGAAAATGATCAGTCCCTTCTTCTGTGAAGCCTCGTCATATTTGAGCACCTTGGCCCCGGACGCATCCGTGACCTTTCCCCACTTCATATGGGCGCCGATAACGAGTCCGATGAGCCCGCCCAGGACGGCGAATATGTAACCTGCGATGACCAGGCCCTTGCCTGCGGGTTGATTGGGTGTTGCTGCATCTGCCATATCAAATAGCCTCCTTTTTTATGAGTGTTTATTCGATGGGACCATCAGCACCGGGACAGTATGACTATTCCATCAATGGCGGCTTTTCGCCAAAGTCCTGATTCCCGGGCCGCCGCCATACGATCCCGCATATTACAATATAACACATATATGCAATCAGGAACACAGAACAAGAATTTTTTTCGGTTATTTGATAGAAGAGATCAAGTGAAGGAGTTAACGCTGCAATCACAGGGCAATTCATTCAATCAGTGTTATTTTTTCAGAAAGGGTATGAACCGCCCGGCGATCCGCCTGATGAACTGGACCTCGGGCAGCTTCATGATGAAGGCCATGGCGAAGTAGACGATCCCGTAGGGGCCGAGGACCAGCAGGGCCTGGAGGATCGGGTGGAGCTCGCGCATTGCCAGCTTCACCGCCCAGGCGGCGGCCGCGCCGGCGCAGGCGGCGACCCAGAGCTTCGCGGTGAATGAAAATTCAATGCCGCTTTTCCCGATTCGCCTGTTCAGGCTGCGGCGCAGGAGCGTGAATTCGATCCAGCCCGCCAGGCCCGAAGCCACGGTGATGCCCGCGGCGCCCCAGCGCCGCTCAATGCCGATCAATCCTGGAAGATACTGCGACGCCAGGAACCCCATGGCGGCCGCGAGGGTCACCCGCACCACCGCGAAGCGGAGTGGCGTCCTCGTGTCCCGGAGGGCGTAGAAGGTCGACGAGTAGAGGCGGCCCATGGTGGAGGCAAGGAGACCCACGGAGGCCCCGGCCAGGATGGCCCACACGTACACTGAATCGGAAGCGGTGAACTTCCCCCGCTGGTACAGGGCTGCGGTGATGATGTCGCCGAGGGCGAAAAAGGCCATGGCCGACGGGACGATGAAGAAGGCGATCTGCCGCAGGCCCGCGTTGAGGCGCTTCCGGAGATACTCGGCTATCTCCGTCTCGCTCCCGGTCGCCCGGGACATGGCGGGGAGCTCCGCGGCTGACACGGACATGCCGAAAAGGCTCACCGGCAGGACGTAGAGAATCTGGGCATAGGTGAAAGCGGCCACCGCCCCGGTGGGGAGGAAGCTGGCCAGCATGGCGTCTATGTAGGAGCTGATCTGGACCACGCCGCGGCTGAAAAAAACCGGCACGAAATTCCGCACCACCGCGCGCACGTGGCTCGTGCGGCGATCGAGGGAAAGGCGCAGCCTCGTCAGGAGGCGAAGCACCGCCGGGAGCTGGATAAGCAGCTGCGCCCCGCTCCCCGCCACGGACCCCCAGGCGACCCATTCGGCGAGGCTCTCCAGGCCGGTGCTCCCCCCGAAGACGACCAGGGTCGCGATGATCACGAAGTTCCAGAGCACCGGCGCGGTGTAGGAGAGGAAGAACTTGCCGTGGCTGTTCAGTATCCCCAGGCACCAGGCGGACCAGACCAGGAGCCCGGCCCCGGGAAAGAGTATCCGCACCAGCACGATGCAGAGCTCCCGCTTCGGGCCCTCGAACCCCGGTGTCACCAGGTTGATGATCCAGGGCGTGGCGAGGACCCCGACCAGCACCAGGACCGACGTGGCCGCCATCAGCAGGGCGGCGATGGCGCCGGCCACCCGGTCTGCCTCCTCCTTCTCGCCCCGCGCCAGGAGGTTCGCGTAGACCGGGATGAAGGACGCCGAAAGCACTCCCTCGCCGAAGAGGTTCTGGAGAAGATTGGGGATGCGGAAGGCCGCCTTCAGGGCGTCGGCCGCCTCGGAGTTGCCGAAGAAGTAGGCGAAGACGCTTTCGCGGATGAGGCCCGCGAGGCGGCTCAGCATGATGCCGCTGGCCACCAGGAAGGCGTGCCACCGGGTGCGCGATTTGGCCGGAGATGTTTCAGACTCTGTCATCAAAAGGTACGATAATTTCGCGGGGCCTATTATATCAAGAATATTACCTCGTGAATGTAAAAATATTATTGACGTTATGGTGCAATTGATCCTTGTTTTTCACCAGACAGATACGGGATTTTGTGCAAACCCCGCCCTGTCAATAATCCATCGCCGGGCGGTCCTCCATGAAAAAATATATCGATACAGTGAACACCCTTCTGGAATCGCTTCCCTACATACGGGAATTCTACGGGAAAACCATTGTCGTGAAATACGGTGGCCACGCCATGGTGGACGACGCCCTCCAGAAGTCCTTCGCCCGGGACATGGTGCTCCTGAAGCTCACGGGCATGAACCCGGTGATCGTCCACGGCGGCGGTCCCCAGATCAACGACCTCCTGAAGCAGATCGGCAAAAAAAGCGATTTCGTGGACGGCATGCGCGTCACGGACCGGGAGACCATGGACGTCGTGGAAATGGTGCTGACGGGAAAGATCAACAAGGAGATCGTCAACAACATCAACCAGACCGGCGGCAAGGCCGTGGGCCTCTGCGGCAAGGACGGGAACCTGATCACGGCGCAGAAAATGTATCACGTTACCAAAACGAACGAGCGGGTGGACATCGGCCAGGTGGGCACGGTCAAGTCGATCAATCCGGCGGTCCTGGACACCCTGGACCGGGACCGCTTCATACTGGTCATAGCCCCCATCGGCGTGGACGAGGAGGGGACCACCTATAACATCAACGCGGACCTGGCGGCCGGGAAGATCGCCGAGGCGCTGAAGGCGGAAAAACTGATCCTGCTCACCGACATTGAAGGGGTCATGCTGGAGGACAAGCTCGTTTCAACCCTCAAGGTGAAGAAGATCCAGGCTCACATCGAGAAGGGCCAGATCACCGGTGGCATGATTCCAAAAGTAAACTGCTGCTGCGACGCGGTGGCTGGCGGCGTCGCCAAGGCCCACATCATAGACGGCCGCGTCGAACACGCCGTGTTGCTGGAGATCTTCACGCAGGCGGGCATCGGCACCGAGATAGTCAACGGCTGATCCGTTTCCTCATGAAAAGCGGCGAACGGGATCGCCGCCGGGGCCATCTCTCATCATTCGACGTGGGTCCCGCAATAGGGGCATTCAGCCCAGCCATCCTCATCGAGGGAACCGGTATCCTTGTAAATGGACTCGCACTCGTCGCAGATGAGAAAGGGCTTCCCGCACTTTTTGCACGTGATTTTTTTCAGGGTCCCTTCCTCGCAGAAGGGGCAGATAAGATCGTCGTTGCCTTTCATGAGTATCCCCCGTATTTCAATCGACAATCATGTTTTCGTGAAAGCGAGGTTCCGACTCCTCGCTTTCAACTACATCGGAAAAAAAGTAATCACCGCGCCCTTGTCCTTTTTAACAACCAGGCGGACCGATTCAAGCCTCGGGTTCCCCCGCTCCCGGCCCATTCGGCCGCCGAGATATCCGATGGACCTTCCCATCTTCACGGTATAGGCCGCCTTGGCGCCCCCCTCCTTACTTGTGATACCGCCGGCCCTGATCCTGTTCCACGCCTCGTCCAGGAGCTCGATGATACCGGCTTTCGTAAGGGAAAACACGCCATGCCTGGGCCTTCCGGGGCTGTCAGCGCCGTGGCGCATGATATGCTCGAGCCTGGTGCGTCCTTCCGGGTCCCGCCCTGCTATGAGAAGGCCGGACCTGGTCTTCCAGGCGTCTCTTCCGGCGGGAATGAGAAGCCCTTTTCTCTCAAGGTCCTTTATTTCCAGGGCCGTGATGTAAACAGCGTTGTCCCTGGAAATCCGCCGCGCCTCCAGATTTCCGGAGAGCATCGCGGCAGCGCAAACAAAGACAATCAGCAATCGAATTGCGTTTTTCATGGTGATATAACAATCACAGGGCTCATAAGGAGTCAACCGTATTTCCATTGCATCAAGGCAGGTTCCATGACTGTCTTCACACAGGGGGCTAAAAAATAGTATTGACATTCGGGGGTCGAAGAAATCCTTCTTGGGGAAGGACAACACACCATGAACTCTTTCTACGAAAACATGACCCATCGCACCCTGATGGTCATCGGTCAAAAAGCCCTGGACCGGCTTGGCACGGCTTCGGTGATAATCTTCGGTGTCGGCGGCGTCGGTAGCTGGTGCGCCGAAAGCCTGGTCCGCTCCGGCCTCTTGAACCTCACCATGGTCGATTCCGATATCGTGTGCCCCACCAACATCAACCGCCAGGCCCAGGCCCTGGCCCGGAACGTGGGCGAGTCAAAGGTGGAGGAGATGAAAAAGCGGCTCCTTGAGATCAATCCCTCCGCTGCGATCACGGCCCGCCACGGGGCCTACGATGAAAAGAGCTGCGACAGCTTTGACCTGAAATCCTTCGACTACGTCATCGACGCCATCGACTCCATCAAGAACAAGGTGTTGCTGATAGAGCAATGCCTTGAGAAGGGAGTCACCATTTACTCATCCATGGGAGCCGGGGCTAAATCGGACCCGTCCAAAATACGGATAGACCTCTTGTCCAGGACAAAGAACTGTCCCCTGGCGCGGACCGTCCGGCGAAGGCTCCGCCAGGACAGCGCCTCCACCGACATCCCCTGCGTGTACAGCGAGGAGCTCCCGGTGCAGCCGGCGGCCGAAACGGTCTGCGGCTCCGGCGACTGTCCCTGCGCAAGAGACCGGGCCAAATTCTGCGCCGACCATGACGAGGCGCCCATCGACTGGTGCGGCATGAAAAAGCAGATCAACGGCGCCCTGGCGCACGTCACCGGCACCTTCGGGTTTATGCTGGCGGGAATGATAATAAACGACATCATGGCCCGCGCCGCCGCCGATGCAGAATAGACGCTACTGCTTTATATGGGACAGCCAATAAATGAGTTGAAAAAATCGATTCACTTGATATGGTATGCCAGTGATCGGTAATGTTGTTAATGAAATCCTTGATGATATAAAAATAATTTCGATAGTAAGCCTTTTATGCTTTAATATAGTATTAGCGAATTTGCTAATGAAAAACGCGTGACTCGTCTAATTATAAAGTTAAACAATAGTTGGCAATGATAATAAAAACTGAACTCACATTATCGGTTTTCCTTTCCGGAGCCGTCGTCGCCGCACTGTGCCTGTTCAATCAGCCGGCCCTGGGACAGGAGAATCCCAATAAAAAAATTCCCTTCGAAGTAATAGAAGACAAGACCGCTGGCGATTCCATGGCGCCGGCAAAACAGCTCCGTCTGGGACTTGGCGTGAACCTTGATTTTTTTCCCACCGTGCTGAGCGCGGTGGATGGCGAATTCGGCCTGTCGATCCAGCCCTGGTTCGGCATAGACCGGTTCAAGCTGCGCCTGAACATCACCCACATGCGGATCCCCGAGTCCCTGGTGGGCACCAGGTATTTTCATAAAAACAGCGCCAACACCTTTTCCCTTGTTCTCGAATATTGCTTCGGGAGCAACTTCGACGGCTTCACCGTCGGTGCCGGCGTCGGCGTGTGTAACAACATGGTCAGCCACAGGTATTTCAACAGGAAGGGAAACTCCATCGCTCCCTTTGTAACCATCGAGGGCGGATATATCTGGAAGTTCTACAACAACCTCTTTATCGAGCCATGCCTCGCCCTTGATGTCATGGTGACCGGTCAAAAAATAAAGGTGTGGGGATTCAATTACAAGCCGCTCCCGGTTACCGGGGAAATATCCATCAAATTCGGCATTAATGTGGATATTTGACCGTCCCTTCGCGGGATTTTATGCAAATTTTTAACCGCAGGATTGCATCCATCCCCGATTCCATCTTTTTTATTTGACAATCATCAGCGTTTCAATAATTTTGCTCCCGGAGAGTTGTCCGAGTGGCCGATGGAGGCGGTCTTGAAAACCGTTGTACCGCAAGGTACCGGGGGTTCGAATCCCTCACTCTCCGAACCGGTCATTGATAAGCGCACAATGGCTTGTGCCCTTATCAATGGAGAGGTGCCCGAGAGGCCGAAGGGGACGGTTTGCTAAACCGTTGTACTGGTAACGGTACCGAGGGTTCGAATCCCTCCTTCTCCGAATACGTTAACGAGCGATGAAAGAAAGTATCAATGTAACAATCAAGCGGTTCAACGTCGATTTCGACGTGCCCCTGATATGGTTCACCTATTTCCCGTTCATCGGGTGGACCTATCCGTTTATTTTCAGGAAAGAGGACAGCTTCGCCATGCACCACGGAAAGCAGGCCTTTGTCATGGCCCTGGCGTTCACCGCGCTGCCCATCGTCCTGACATTTTCGACCGTTTTTATACCGATCTCGTTCCGCGTACTGAAGCTGATCGTCGTCGTGCTGGTATATCTTTCCCACCTGGCCTATTTCGCCCTGTGCGCCTACGGGTTCATGAAGGTGAAGGCGACCGAGCTGTACGACTTCCCGGTCCTCATCAAGTACGCAAAAAAGATCGATGTCTGATTTCTCCGCACATTATGCTTTTTCTTGTTGCCGCACAGGGTGGGAAAAAGTATACTGCATATAGTCTAACACGCGTCCGTAGCTCAGTTGGATAGAGCGCCGGACTACGAATCCGTAGGTCGCAGGTTCGAATCCTGCCGGGCGCGCATCAACCCCCTCAAAACGACTTAAAATGATCTGAAAAGCGATCATTTCGAGGCTTCCAGACAGCTGGTGCTTCTTAAAATTATCAAGTGTAGCATAAGTGTAGCACAAACGCTCACTTACATGCAGCACGATTTTAGGAGGTTCACCATGCTTCAAGGAAAACCCTACTCCCTTTATCGCAGAAACCGCATTTACTACGTCCGTTTTAAACAACCTAACAACCAGTGGGGCGCGGCTAAAAGCACCGGGCAGACATCAAAAGGAAAAGCCGAACGATGGGCTTTTGATTATCTATCTGCCGGGCAAATTGTCCGTAGAAGTAATGTATCCTTTGCCGAATTTTCGAAAGACTTCTTTTCCTGGACCGGACCCTGGGCCACTGATAAAAAGGCCACAGGCAAACGAATCACCATTCGGCAATGCCGTGAAAATATGGCAATCCTGAATAATCGCCTGCTCCCGGACTTTGGGAAAATGCGATTAACCAGCATTGACAAAACATGCATTAAAATTTTCAGGAATGATCTATACCAAAAAGGGTATGCTGGATCAACAATCAACAAGGCTCTCTCATGTCTTAAAACCATCCTTGAAGCTGCAGAAGACAAATCCCTGATCCAATATGTGCCAAAAGTGGAGCGAGCTGCTAACAGGCCTAAACTACGGGGTATCCTGACCGTTGATGAGGTGCGACAGATTTTTTCCATCGACTGGCTTGATTATCGAGCCTATGTAATGAATCTCATGGCTGCCAGTACCGGCTTGCGCCGCGGTGAATTACTTGCTCTGACCCTACAGGAGGTCCATGATAATTATATAACCATTTCCCGCTCATGGGATGAGGCATTTGGCGTATTAAATGAAACCACAAAAACTGGCCGAAGCCGGACAATAATAATACCAACCAATCTCCAATCAGAAATTGAGCGCTTAATTCAGATTAATCCCTGGGGCAAGCCGGACTCTTTTTTGTTTTTTTCAAGTATCGAGAGCAAGCCCATCGAAGGCAAGATTATATCAAAAGACCTATATAGAGCTTTAAGACAAATTGGCATTGGCAATAAAGAGAGAATAGAGCGTAATATAACATTTCACAGCTGGCGCCATTGGTTTAATTCTCTATTGATTAATGCCAGAATACCATTACAAAAGATACAAAGTCTTACCGGCCATCTGACGAATGAAATGACACAGCATTATTATCATCCCGACGAGATGAGCGACGTCTTAAAAGTGGTTCAGGACTCACTTTTTAGTATTAACCAACCCACCACTACAATGAACAAATAATACTACAGGAGGAGTACAATGAAAAATTTCGCAGAAAAAACGGGGTTAAGTACCGCGAGGTTAGATGCAATTGACAATCTAACCTTGAACCATTCAACAATTTATGCACTTGGTCGTTCTTTGGAAAATTACAAGATGATCGGCCTGGATTACGACAACCATGTTGTTAATCAGATTGGCAGGTTGATTGCACATATTACAAAATCGATGGAGGCAGATATTTCCAAACTGCAATAAATATATTGACTAATTTAATTATTTTATTGAGTCAAATATAGGGATAGATCAGGACCAGCTATCTTGATCGATAAGGCCATTCCCGATGGCTTTCCCACATTTTTTCGGGAAATAATACTACGGGAGTATTGAAATGTATATAGCAGTAACTCTGGATGATTTTCAACAATATTGCACACAAACACCACCCTCGGCAAAATCTTTTGATGATGAGATAAAAAAAATAAAAGAAGATCTTAGAGGTTATCCGAAACACAAAATGCAATATTTACAGTTTTATATTAACGAGAATCCTTGGATTAAGTTTTATTTATATCTTGATCAATCTGCGTTAAAAGAAATCAAAGACATAGAATCATCCGCTATAAAGAAAGATAAAGCTGGTCATAATCTAAAAAGTTTAATAATGGAGCAAATCGATGATAACATTCAAAAGGCGGGTGGCATTGTAAATTATTTAAAAATTCGTATTAAATGCTATTTTGAAAAAGCTTGTGGTTGTCATTTAATAACTGATGATAATGAATACTATAAAGTCTATTATGAGAGAAATGACAGCTGCGAAGACCTTGACGTTTGCATATGGTTTATGGCTCAACTTTATGGAATTATTAATGAAATTGAGACCATTCAAGGTAACAACAATATAGATAATAACATTACTATACCATTAGCATTGGAGACTAAACAGTTATTCGTCAATTTTGAAACAATAAAGAATCATCAACAATTATACAATGGCCTCATCGCAATGGAACGAACTAAAGGCATCACTGTTAATGACTGGTCTAAGGTTTTGTCCGGTGAAAAAAAAATTATCTGGAATCGTGATGATGTTGACCTGTTGGGATTTATGCAAACATTGCAAAACCATGGATTTATTCATGACTACCAAAAGAAAGGCAAGCTACATGCTGATAGAATTTGCAAGATATTTAAACCAAAAGAACCCAGACAAAACAATGACAATGAGTATGATCCCGGGAGTTTGGCTTCCCAATATTCAAGAGGAAGAAAAGCCGACCGCTTCTATCATGAATCAATGCATTATTTTGAAAAAGTTTTAAAAATACCTACCACATAAACACCATTAACAATAATAAACATTTCTGTTTTTGCAGAAATCACTTCTGTATATTACACTTTAATCAATAAAGATAAAGAAAAATACACCCTGGAGTGATGTTATGCACAATCATCCAATTAAAATTGACGGCCAGGTGGTTGAAACACCTGTCCAATTCCAACCCCTATGGCGATACAAGCAATTTGCCGAGTACCTTGGTATTTCCGAGGATAAAGCCCGGCACGATATGTGCGCCGGGGTAATACCCAAAAAACTTTTCATACGTATATTTGGAGGCAGATCAATTCGTTTTATTCCGGAGGAAGTCGTCAGATTTGTTAGAGAACAATCTGAAAATATTGGGGAGGATCAATAATGGACCTACAAATTATAAAAGCGACCGCGTGGTTGCAAGACCAAATCAATCGGGTCGAATATGGCAATATCACATTGACGATAATTCGTCACGGCAAATCTACGCGATTGGAAAAAACTGTAACAGAAAAAGTGCAGATAGAGGAATGAATAAGCCCGGCTCTGAGAATGTGCGAGGTATATAAATCGTGATTATCGACGAAATAAAACGAATACCAATTGCAGACATTGCAACTCGGCTTGGGATAAAGCCGGACCGACATGGCATGGTGTTGTGTTTTAACGGGCATGACACCAAAGCATCGTGTAAATTGTATCCGCATACAAATTCTTTTTTCTGTTTTGGATGCGGGATCGGGGGTAGCAGTATAGACCTTGTTAAAGAAAAATTGAAAATCCCGACCCGGGAAGCAATAAAAGTGATAAAGCAACAATACAATCTCGATCCCAAACAGAAGACCACAACCCCTGCCCGGCCCGCTAAATCGTTACACAGGGGCAACGATAAAGTCTACAAAGCAATCGAACAGTCTTCGAAAAAGGATGGGAGAGAATTTTCGTATATATACCAGGATCTCTTGGACATGCTGGATCCGGAAGGAGCCGCAATCTACCTGGAGGGCCGGGGGATTCGCCGTAACATCATCGAACGGGCTGGAATAAAGTCTATCCCCAAGGCTATGAACGCTATTAAAAAGGCCTTGAACGACAAATACGGCATGGAGCGGCTACAAGACGCCGGGATCGTCGCAATGGGCAGTACTGGGAGGCCTTATTTTGTCTTTATCCATCACCGTATTATCATCCCCTACCATGACACCGAGGGAAACATTATAAATCTGCAGGGCCGTGACATAGACGGCGGTAGCGGGGCCAAATACCGATTTTTATCCGAGATCGCTGTCCCAATGTACACCCAGCAGAAACTGAAGGATCTCGCACCAGGCGCAACCATCTATCTATGCGAGGGAGCTATTGACGTACTCTCGGCCCTGCAACTCGGTCTTGACACTCCCATCGGGATCGCCGGCGTTAATAATTTCAAGCCCGAGTATTTTGATATTCTTGCTCCATACAGGCTTGTCATTGCCAGTGACCAAGACGCCGCGGGCCGGGCCTTTTATCTCCGGGTAAAAAAGGAATTTCTGAAACGTGGCAAGGAAGTCTATGCCATTGATTTTAATCGTCTTAAAACTGAATACAATATCAGCGGGGCCGTCAAGGACCTGAACGATATTGCCCGACAAGCGGACTACGGACATCATGATAACATCCGCAAGCAGCAAACGCCATTCAATGATGGTATAAAATACACAGCACACGAACTGGAGCGGCTGGTGGATATTACACTGGCAGAGCGGCAGGGAATACACAAAATTAAAAAAACATTTCAGGGGGTTATATTATGAGTGATGATTATGCATTACGAACAGATACCGTATGGGATAGAAACAGCGACATTCTTGCCCGAGTTCGCCCACTCATCAATAATGAAGATGCAGTCAATGATGCAGCACTACCGGATAAACTTCAGAGGATCGTGGGCGAGGCAAGTAACGAGTGGAATAACGAATTTGTCATAACCACGCTGTTAGACCAAATAAAAGAGATAGCTAACTATCAAATCCGACCGTATCGTCTGGGCAATGTGTTTAAGGATTTAAACTCGCCGGATTATTCGCCTCTTGTTCGAGACGGTCTAAACGTCATTGGCGGTGAATCATCAAGCGCGAAAACGTCAATAGTCACGGCCCTGGTACTGGAAATTTTACAGAACAACGACGATACGGTAGTACTGTTTTATAGCCTTGACGATAGCCTATTTGTATCCGCCAAGCGCATCCTTTCGCAAATGACAGGGATGAACCAATTTAACACTACATTCGACATCGAGTCATTGAACACGGAGCATAATAAAATACTTGGTCGAATTGTAATTAAAGAAAAACTCGACCTGGCAACCCTGCAAATAGAGGCAGAAAAGGTCAAAGAGCAGTGCGGCTGCAAAAAGATCATTATTTGCATCGATTACCTGCAGGTAGTACCGACGCCGGTAGATGCGCTAAAACGAGAGGCCCTCAATGCCGCTGTAAGTAATTTGAAGGACATACAAAAAGCATTGGCAGCCGACGGCTGTATAATATTTCTTATCAGTCAACTGAATAGGGATACCAACAGCACAACATTTCGGTACAGAGAAACCAGCGAGATCGAAAACGTGGCTGACGTTGCTTTCGATATTTCAGGCAAAATGAAAGTTATCAAAGATCCAGACACCGGGAAACCCCAAGTCATTCCTGCCATGGAGGATCCTACCCGGCGTATCAAGGCATCAAAAAACAAGCTCGGACCGAAGGGCCGCCGCTGGGAGACAAAGATAAATGCGGCTTTTAATTTTACCCCCCTTTCCATGATCCAGGAAACGGACAGCAGTGCAGCAATCGATGAGTCGGATTATGACGACACCATTGGTAAGAGGTTAAGATGAAAAACGAAACTGCAGAGCATATCCTGCTAAATTTTGATAAATCAAAAGAGAACATTCCACGGCAAATAACTTCAATAGTGCCAACAAGGAATATACACCCTGAAACGGGCCGGAGCAGGATTGCCGAGGATGTAAAAAACGGGACAAGAAAACCTTATTCTATCAATAATGCCTTTGAGCTGGAGGGCGTCAAGGGCCTTATTAAACATGAGGCGGACGCTCTGCTTGTAGCTGGATCTTTAGCCCGCTATAAATATTCGGTGAATAACGCCTTTATATCGGACATTGGGGCGGGCATTTATACCATGATCACCACCCAAGGGAAAGGCTTATATGACTTCCGGGAAATAATCACACGCGATCTCAACAGAAAAGAGGACCGGGTAGGGGCGCGGGTTATTATTAGTCTGGAAACTCTATATAAGGCAGCATTTGGCGCACTGGTAAACCACAACGGGCGGGCAATCCATGGCGCAGGGGATATCGTAGAGGCAGCGAAAGATAAGATTATGCCCATCATAGACGGCAAGGTTCCCATGCCACGGGCGTATGCAAGTATTCAGAAGCATGATCCTAAAACCGGAGAATCTATTGTTGCCGTCATTGAGGGAGAACCAATCCGTGTATATCGAAAATCATCTGGGGCAAAGGACGCACTCATAATTGATCTGGACTATTTCTTTTTTCCAGCCATCGAAAAAGGCACGGCATTGCAGGCCTCGGACTTGTATATCCACCAGGTTGCTGGTTTGACATCATTTTTACAATTAGGAGCAAAGATACACCGGGCTGGGAAGAAAGCCGGCAGTATCGATGTGACAACAGCCCGTAAGATCATTCTGGCCGCACAGGCAGCATACGAACTGCGGTATTTTGCTCCGGATATAGTAAAGGAAAACAAATCAGGACGCATCAATATATCCCTGCGCCGGGGAGCAGTGGGGGATCTATATCCCTCGGCGATAGATAACCAAGGCTATATCCGATACAAACAATTCTCCGAGGCCGTGGCCCTTTCGGGACAGTATTTCCATCATGCGATGAAAGCCCTGGGGATCTTTGGCAATCTCGTAGAAAAGGGGGAGGTGCTTATTCCAGCAATAGAGCAGGGAGCAGAATTTCCTAAAGAGTATCCGCAAATAGTCTTTATTAAGGCAGATAAGGCAGCATGATCAATTTACAGCATCGTTTCCTCCCCATTGCAGCATCATTTCCCCCACATTGCAGCATGGTCTTACCCCTTGTTTTGGGGTGTTTCAGCATCGTTTCATCCCCATTTAGTAAAAGATATAAAAGATTTAAATCTTTTATAAGGGGGGGATCAGCGGGCCTTAAACCCGCTGGATCCCCCAAGAAAGACAATAAGGCAAGAGGTTAATGCATGAGTACAGTCGATTGGCCTACAATACGGGCTGCCTATCTATCCGGGACCAAGCCACAGCAGTTATCGGAACAATTTAATGTGCCGTATGAAACGATACGGTCACATATTAAAACTGAAAAATGGCGGATGGCTAAAACCGAAACTGACCGAAAAACCACTCAAAAGCAGATTGAAAAATACACAGAGAAGCTTGTATCAAGGCAGTTGGAGATCAAAGACCAATACGCTAAAGGGAATCAGAAATTGGCCACGGTAATCCTCAAGACTCTGCAGGTCACTACGGACCCGAAGGATATTGCAGCCCTCACCCGGGCATATAATGAGGCTCGCCGGGGAGTATTTGCCTGTTATGATATTCCGGAAACAACCCGGATCCAGGGCGATCCAGACAAGCCCTTACAGCATATCACAACTCATGAGATCCCGATGGCGGTAAAAAAGGAACTCGTGGCATTGTTTATTGCGAGGCAGCAGTGATCAAGATGGATTACAGCTCTATTCTTGATGAAAACCTGCCGGCATATATTCAGGACGTATGCGGCCAGGACCTGGCGATGTTTGGCCGATACGTTGACCCAATATTCCGGGCCAAATTCCCCCTGGGGACAAAGCATGTCGAGATCATTACCCGGCACCTTGAAGGGGTCGAACGGGGAGCAATCAAACGGCTTTTTGTTGCCATGCCCCCACGCCATGGGAAAAGCTATACCGTATCACGTTTATTTACCCCCTGGCTATTCGGCAGGAACCCTGCCCGCAATATCATCCTGGCATCTTATGGTGCAGATCTTGCCGAGGACTTTTCTCGCTATCAACTGAACCTAATGGAAACCGCTGAATACAAACATGTATTTCAAACCCGGTTGAACAAGAGCGCGCGATCACAGCAGCGATACCAGACAGACGCCGGCGGGATGCTGGTAGCCTGCGGTGTTGGCGGCCCGATCTATGGCCGCGGTGCCGATATCGGTATCATTGATGACCCTATTAAAAACTGGGAGGTTGCTCGTTCCGAGGCCCAGCTCGAACATTTATGGGAATGGTATCAGGGATTTATCACAAGGTTGCATAAAGGCGGTGCTGTGGTCCTCTGTATGCACCGCTGGGGTACTCGGGATCTTGCGGCCCGTATCATGGAGCGGGATCAAGAATATGGTGACTGGACGGTTTTAGAGTTACCCGCCCTTGCGGATCCTACCGAGGATAAGCCGGATCCTTGTGGACGTAAGGCAGGCGAGGCCTTATGGCCAACAGAGTATTCATCAGAGGCTCTTGCACGCACCAAGCGGGAGGTTGATGCGCGGATATGGGCCGCACAGTACCAACAAAGACCCACGGATCAGATTAGCCGGATATTCCCGGAGCCGATCTATGCGGAACCGCCGGAGGGCCTGAAAGTCATTGCATATTTTGATCCAGCCTATTCCGAGGAGTCCAGCGGGGATTATTCAGCTTTAACTATTGGGGGAGAACATGAGGGCCTGATCTATATAGTCGGTGGTTTTGTCTGGAAAAAGATCGTGGATGAGGCTTACTATGAGAAAATCGAAACCCTGTGTAAAACTTATACCGTGCAAAGCCTAACCGTGGAAACCAACAAAGACGAGGGAGCTATTGCCCACGAGCTGCGCCGGCGGAAGCTCTATGTCCGAGAGAAGAAAGCAACCACCAATAAATTTTTACGCATCACTGATCTTGTACTTAAAAACTGGGATAAGATCCGATTTTCATCGAATGTGACCGGGGCATATCTACAGCAGGTTTTAGATTATAACGAGTTAGCCCGACATGATGACGCCCCAGACTCTCTTGCAGGTATAATTGAGCGTTACGTTGTTAATAAAACACCTGGTGTGATTTTAAAATCGGATTACAAAGAGACAATACAAGAGCAACGACGAATAAACCCTCTACCATCTGATCCGGATTTTTTTAATCAGAAATTAAATGAGATCAAAAAGCGATTTCCCAGTGTAATAATGGGTAATGGAAAATAAGATTATAAATCAAGGGCTTAATAAAATTATTAAAGGAGTTGAATGTGGAAAAATATGGCAAATGTGATTTTTGTGGTCGTTTAAATGAACTTTTATTTAACGTACGTGTTCCATTTAAAATTTGGGATCGTCAATTTAAAAGTATAGCTGGTGGTCAATATGAGAGGTATATCTGCTTTACTTGTTGTGATGAATTATGGGAGGCTATAGGGAAAATTAAATACAATAATATCAGAAATAATTCGACTTGTTGTTAATATGCAGATTTAAATGTTAAGATCTTATTATCAGATAACAACTTGATATATTTATTTGATAACATAATCGGACATTTTACAAGTAAATAAAAAAGGGCAGTCTGATCTTGCCATACACCGACTAATCAGGCCGACTTCGGACACTCATCTAACTACCCCTTCGGGGAGCCTTGTGGATGCTCGCTCACCGCTAACTCTCGGCCAAGATCCACTCCCAATTAGAAGCGACACCGTTAGGGCGGCACCAGAAATACCGATCGATTCTTCGACCTTAGTATATATTTATTTCTTCTCCGTTAGGTTTGTAAATTATTCCCTTCTCTAAAATATTTTTAGTAAACTCTCCGACATGCTTAGTACCATCGGGCTCCGTGTAGGCCCCCTGCCCATCTCTATAGCCAGCCCACCATTCCCCGACATACTTACTTCCATCAGGCCATGTCATAGTCCCCTGTCCATTTATTTTACCATCTACCCATTCCCCGACATACTTCCTTCCATCAGGCCATGTATGGGTCCCCTGTCCATTTATTTTACCATCTTTCCATTCCCCGATATACTTACTTCCATCGGGCTCCGTATTGGTCCCCTGCCCGTCTTGTTTATTATCTTTCCATTCCCCGACATACTTACTTCCATCGGGCCATGTATAGGTCCCCTGTCCATTTATTTTACCATCTACCCATTCCCCGACATACTTCCTTCCATCAGACCACGTCTTAGTCCCCTGTCCATTTACTTTTCCATCTTTCCATTCCCCGACATACTTACTTCCATCGAGCCACGTCTTGGTTCCCTGCCCGTTTTGTTTAATATCATTCCATTCCCCGACATACTTACTTCCATCGGGCCATGTATAGGTCCCCTGTCCATTTATTTCACCATTTTTCCATTCCCCGACATACTTACTTCCATCGGGCCATGTATGCGTCCCCTGTCCATTTATTTCACCATCTTTCCATTCCCCGGTATACTTACTTCCATCAAACCATGTATTAGTCCCCTGTCCATGTTTTTTGTCATCTTTGTAATCCCCAACATATTCGGATACATACGGATAATATTCACGTACCTTTGGATGATGTGCCAGAAAAGTATTTATATGTTCTTCTATATTTTCCAAAATTGTTATGTGCTTTTCTATATACTGTTTCTGTTTTTTTATTATTTGATCTTTTTCTTTGTCTTCCTTTTTTATATCAATCGGAAACAATCTGGTGACAGTTTCATGTATATTTATTTTATATAATTCCTTATAAGTATAGTATACGTTTTCAAAATTCTCAAATTCTTCTCTGGATTCTTTATTTAGGCTTTTCCATGACTTTTCAGCATTACTTATGATTTTATCATAATATTCTTTATCTTTTATATCTGCTAAATCCTTTGTCTCAAAGTTGTAGTTTTTAACAAGATTTAATAATATTTTTCCGCCAAAACCTAATTGCAACTGATCGCCCATACTCTCACAGTAATCTTGATATTTCTTCATGTTATATAAAATTTCTTTTAAAACTTTTTCTCTTTCTAATTTATCATAATGCTTTTTATGAATTTCAGTTTGGTCTTTAATTGCGTCTTTTACTTTTCCCAGACCGGCGTCAAGGCGATTGGTCATTTTATAAATAGAAAAACCAATTTCCGTCAAATCATTACTGATAGCTTTCAATTGTTTATTGTTTTCCGCAGCCGTCATTGCCATTTCGACTTCAACTGTTGCACGCATTTGATCTAATTCGAAAGACTGCTGTGCATAATGTGCTATCTCTCTGTTTGATTTTGCAATATCAAGGGTCATCATCGCAGTAGCATTTGTGGCCCGGGCTGTCCGTTGAATATTATAGATATTATAAAATTGAACAAGATTATTATCATTTAATGACATTATAAATATACCTCTTAAATTTTTTATTGATTAATAAATGCAAACAAAACTTCGGTTATAATCAATTATCACTTAAAATATAAATGCTCTATCAAGAAACAATAAACCCACATAATACTGAGTCTTTATAAAACTTAAAATTAATCTCTTTGTCAAGCTTTTTGCATCATTAGTCATTAATACACCAATGTGTCAAGAAATGAGCTACTAACATTAATATTGTTTATGAGTATAATTTTACATCCGCTAACAATAAATAGAAAGATAGCATGTTGGAATTTTCATTATTATCCAGATAATTTTTAATATCATTTGACAATTCACTATTTATTCTATCACATATTTTTCAGAAAAGAACTAAGCCTACAATAATATGAGAAATTTATTTATTGAACATAACAGAAAGAGGAAATTGATGAATAAATATGGTGGAAATACTTTTCAACTTGTTAAGCCTTTAAAAATAAAGAGCAATAAAAATGATTCACATTTATCAAACAACTTGGTATATCTCAATAATGAAGATTTATGCCAGTTAATAAAAGGGAATAATAAGGATTTCAATTTAAAGCCATGGAAATACAGGATTGTAAAAATTACTAATAAAATAGAAAAACATTCGATTTATAGAATTGCTTATGGTGCCAGCAGTATGGGTATTAAAAGAGGCCATGCTATGCTGAATTTTAGATCGTTAAATCAATTAAATATTGATATTGATAAATTTGGGATATTTGAAATCGAGATATTTACTGGAATGAGTATTTTATATCGGCATTATTACTATTTCAATCATTTAGATGACCAAGTGAGAATTTCCTACAAACTTGCATTTTGGGGATTGACTATAGGAATATTAGGTACTATCATTGGAAAACTTCCTTTCTAAATTCTTTAGTCATTGTTTTGAATGACAAAAAAATGATTTGTTTAATTGTTAAATGAACCATTAAATATATTTCAAATTCTGTCTGGTTAAAATTATGTGACCTTAAATAGTATCAAGTCTTAATGCTTACTGGTATTATAATTGTTTATGAATATATTGGTTGCTTTCAACTCGGATATGAAAAAGACCTTTAAGTGCTTTAGAATTAGGTTCTTTAAAATATTCTATAAGTATTATTAAAGTTTGAGAATAATATTTCGGTCATATTTATGGACACAATAATATTTTGCAACGGAAAAGTATATTCGAAAGATATCGGCAAAGAGGTTGATGTTTTTTATTTACGAGATAATTTAAAGACTGTAAAGGTTGTGGAATCATTTCTTAAATCAATGAATCTGCTGAAAAATATCGAATTAGATAAACTTGATTTTAATAAATATGCCGGTGTGTATAAATTCGAAAATAATATATGGTATTTTTATGAACCAGATTTTAAATGTTGGGAAAATTCAACTGAATATAAATATCACCCCGAGCTTGATCCGGAAATACAAGCAGAATATATGAAAAATTTAAAATAATAAATTACTTTAACTTATATTTGAGATATCTGATAATAGATCAGTGATTTTTTATGAATTTATATTACAAATAGTGCCTAACTACACGGGTCCAAGGCTCTATAACTCCCCTTAACAACTCCTAACCGGCAAGATATCAAACCCCCTATTGAAAGTCAATTACCCCGCCGATTATCAACCCGAGCCAAGGCATCCAGGCAAATATAATGCAAAATAATAAAACAATCGGTCGAGCTTGCATTTATTAAATTGCTACATAATCTCATGTCCAATTTTTTCAGATAATAACTTGACCAATCTATTTGATAATCTTATATTATCAAATAGACACAAAATGACAAGGGATAATCCCAATGGAAGTAACCAAATTAAACGGGGATGTATTAAACAAGATCGTTAAATATCTCGCCCACGAGAAACCTGATTTTAATGATCTACCCGAGGAGCTGCAGCAGAAAATAGCAAGCGCAGCTCTTGCGGATGAATACAAGGCAACGATACAGAAATTGGTAGATGCAGAAAAAGTCAATTATCCAAAGGAACGTGAACACTATTTGACAACATTGGTTTCCAAACACACACGGCGGGCCTATCGTTCCGCCTTGGATCGGTTTGATGGCTGGTGCCAATCGAATGGACACCAACCCGTTACTCTGACCCCAGCTGCAGCGGATGATTTTATATATGCGTTAAAAGCAGAGAGGATGGCAGCGGCATCGATCAGGCGAGATGTGGCGGCGGTATCGGCTTATTTTACTTGGCTCGATCGGCGGTACTCGTTTATTACCAATCCCTTCCGGGGGACACGGGCGCGGCCCAAACGCATGGCAACGAAAACCGTCCGGATCCCCGACGCAAAGGAAATGGACGCCATCATTGATTATTTTTCCGGATCCACCAGGGCAGCGGTTATAACGATGTCCGGCGCAGGCCTGCGGGTAGGGTCCTTGCCCAGCCTAACGATCAGGGAGGGACGATACACCTGTGAGACAAAGGGCAGGGAGCAAAAGGGAAAACTGACCCCGGAGATCCTAAAAGCCCTCAAGCCCTTGGGGGGGCGGCCCTTTGCCGATCGCACTGCCGGCGGGATAGCGGAGTCTTTCCGATACGGGATCAAGGTCCTCATTAAGACTGGGACCATTCAGGCAGAATACAGCGTCCACGACCTGCGGCATTATTTTGCCGTGACCGAATATTCAAGGGACCATGATATTTACAGGGTTTCCAAACTGCTGGGGCATAGCAATGTCACAATCACGCAAAATTATCTCAAAGGTTTGGATGTGATAAATGAATAACAGAGAGAGACACTACCCTCTCAAATAAAACGCGCCACAAGGCCAATGGTGAAGTCTGAAAGGCTATTACAACTATAATGCAACGAGGAATTTAATGGACAATATCAATCTAACACTGGACCCGAAACGATTTCCGCAGTTAACAATGCGGTACACAGAGGATCGGCTGCGGGACCAACTCGTCTCTATGTGCCAAGCACAAGATTTGGAGATTACAGAAAAGAATCTCTATTCGATGGCTGCTATACTGGAGAGCGATCTGCAGCATATGTTTGCTTGACATTTATAGCAATCTTTGCTGCTATGTAATAGCTTGAGATCCCGTCATCCCCCACCGGGGTATTAATAGCCCCCGAAGAACCTACCGGCCAAGGATGCATGGGGATCTCTTATTTATCAGCCCTATATCGGCTGATTATTGACTATGAAGGGGGGGCAAATAGCCGCCCTTTATTTATGTTTACACCGGCGATCCTCGCTGGTATATTATTGCATAGAACACTAACTATCATATAATATCTGCGATAGCCATGGATTTACCCACCCATTCCCCTACCAACCGAAATAAAACGCAATACAGGGGCAACGGTGAAGCCTGATAGGCATCTGGATCCGGAACACGATCTTATAAAATATTTAAATTAATCTAAAAAAGATTTGAACCTGGAAGACATACATGGTTATATATCTCCCAGGTTCAGGTTTGTAACTACAGAAACAATCTGGCCAAGTTAACAAGGGCGATAGTGAGCAAGACTATTGCCCTTATTATTTCTAATAAGACAATTACACTCATGGGCCTTCCTCCTTTTGAATAAAATTTAAAACCATTAACTACATCAATTCACATTCAATAATTAATTACAATTAAAAAGATTATGTCACATTTAATTTTTTATTAATTCTTAATAAAATGTTAATACTTGTGGATAACTATTATAACATAACACAGTATATACTTTGTTCAACCCCGCTTTTTTCATGAAAATGAAACCCCATTACTTTATAGTCATACAATAAAATAATCTCTATTCAATTTTGATTGATTTTTCAGAGGTATATCTACAATCTTAATCCCAATAAATCATTCATCCCAAAAAGGTTCCCATGTTCGAGCAAGCATTCAAAAACATAGACGACGTCCTATGGAAAGAGGCCGGTTGTACCACTGAACTCGATTACACCGAGCAGACCTCCTGGCTACTATTCCTGAAATATCTTGACGGTCTGGAACAGGATAAGGCGATGGAAGCCGAGTTGGAGGGGAAGAAATACACCTTCTTCCTCGACAAGCCCTACAGGTGGGAAAGCTGGGCCGCTCCCAAGGGCAAGGACGGAAAGCTCGATCATAACAAAGCTATGACTGGCGACGACCTGCGCGATTTCGTAAACCAGAAGCTCTTCCCTTATCTGCATGGCTTTAAACAGAAGGCCAGCGGACCGAACACTATTGAATATAAGATTGGCGAGATATTTGGCGAGATTAAAAACAAGATCCAGAGCGGATACAATATGCGCGAGATCATCGATCATATCGATGAGCTTCGCTTTCGCTCACAGACCGAGAAACACGAGTTGTCACACCTTTACGAAGCCAAGATCAAGAATATGGGCAATGCCGGACGTAATGGTGGCGAGTATTACACCCCACGACCTCTCATCCGTGCCATCGTAAAGGTCGTGAAACCCAAGATCGGCGAGCGCGTCTATGATGGTGCTTGCGGATCGGCTGGTTTCTTGTGCGAATCGTTCGATTTTATGAAGGCAAATAAAAACCTAACGACAAAGGACCTCAAGACACTGCAGGAGCGTACCTTCTACGGCAAAGAAAAGAAGTCCCTTGCCTATGTTATAGCGATTATGAATATGATCCTACACGGCATCGAGGCACCAAACATCCTGCACACCAATACACTCACTGAAAATCTTGCCGACATCCAAGAGAAGGACCGCTTGGACGTGATCCTTGCCAACCCACCTTTCGGCGGAAAGGAGCGCAAGGAGGTCCAGCAGAACTTTCCTATACGCACCAGCGAGACGGCGTTCCTGTTCCTGCAGCACTTCATTAAGATGCTCAAAGCCGGCGGACGAGCTGGTGTAGTCATTAAGAACACCTTCCTATCTAATACCGACAACGCCTCAGTGAGCCTTCGGCAGCTACTACTGGAAAGCTGCAACTTGTACACCGTGCTGGATTGCCCCGGCGGCACCTTTCAGGGTGCGGGTGTAAAGACCGTGGTACTATTCTTTGAGAAGGGCGCGCCTACGCGTAAAATCTGGTTCTATCAGCTCGATCCTGGGCGCAACCTGGGCAAGACAAATCCACTCAATGACGATGACCTGGCCGAGTTCGTAAAACTGCAAAAGACCCTTGTTGACTCGCCCAAAAGTTGGAGTGTGGACGCTAAAAGCATCGACCAGACGACCTTTGACCTCTCGGTAAAGAACCCCAATGGTGGCGAAGAAGTGATGCATCGCAGCCCGAAACAAATCATGGATGAGATTGCAACACTCGATGCCGAGAGCGCGAAAGTGCTGAAAACTATCCGGGGGCTGCTGTGAAAACAGGGTGGCAAATAAAAACACTGGCTGAAGTATGCCAGATTAAGCCACCGAAGGCGGAAGCTCGCTGCAGGCTCTCTGCAACGGATATGGTATCGTTTGTCCCGATGGAGGATTTGGGTATTGATCAGAAAATCCTCGTGCCAATCCAAACGAAACCGCTGGGTGATGTAGATGGCAGCTACACCTACTTTGCTGACGGCGATGTGCTATTAGCAAAAATCACACCTTGCTTTGAAAATGGAAAACTGGGGATTGCTGCAAACCTAACCAATGGTATTGGTTTTGGATCGAGCGAATATATTGTCTTTCGTCCAAATAAGTTTGTAAACAAGGAATGGATCTACTACGTTCTCTCACGTGAATCATTCAGAGAAGAAGGCACAGCGCGTATGAATGGAGCTGTCGGCCATAAACGTGTAGCAAAAGAATTCATCGAGTCATATCCGGTACCCATCCCCCCCTTACCTGAACAGCGGCGTATCGTCGGCATCCTTGACAAGGCGTTTGATGGCATTGCCACTGCCAAATCCAACACTGAAAAGAACCTCCAGAATGCCCGCGAGCTGTTTGAAAGCTATTTACAGAGCGTTTTCACCCAGCAGGGGCAAGGGTGGGAAGAGAAGCGATTAGGTGAAGTTTATGACGTTCGTGATGGAACACACGATTCACCAAAGTATCACACAACAGGCTTTCCCCTTATTACATCAAAAAACTTGAAAAAAGAAGGACTGTCCTTTGAAAATGTCAATTTGATCAATGAGCAAGACTTTATAAAAATTAATCAGCGAAGTGTCGTCCACAAAG
Source organism: Spirochaetota bacterium (assembly GCA_017999915.1). Taxonomy (NCBI): domain Bacteria; kingdom Pseudomonadati; phylum Spirochaetota; species Spirochaetota bacterium. Next base: position 868,878 of record JAGNKX010000001.1, on the reverse strand, counting down.
GCGATGTGCTGTTCGCGATGATTGGTACAATTGGCAATCCAACGATCGTTACAGTGAAACCTAATTTTGCAATCAAAAACGTCGCGCTCTTTAAAATTCCACATAACCAGAGCGGCCCATTCTTGAAACACTATTTAGCTTCAAGCTGGGTTGTTTCTAAAATGATGAAAGAGGCGAAGGGTACAACACAAAAATTCGTTGGTCTCGGTTATTTAAGGGACTTTCCAATAAACATACCGCCACTACCCAAACAGTTGGAAGTCGTTAAGAAACTTGAGGAAATGTCAGCCGAGACACAATGCCTCAAATCCATATACCAACGAAAGCTCACAGCGCTCGACGAATTGAAAAAGTCGCTGTTGCATCAGGCTTTCAGCGGAGAATTATGACATGAAGGCTAAGAAACGAAAGGGCAAGAAGTGGCTACTGGCAATTGCCAGAGCTGTAGCCATCGAACTAAGGTCTCGGATCGAGGGGACACCAATCCGGATTCGAGTTCCCAGCCGTGTTACCGAAATGAATACAGATGGTTGGAGCGCTGTGATCGGCGATCTTGGTAAGAACCGTCCCCGGCTTGAGATCTGGTTTGATCGTTTCTCCGGGTATGATGATCGGAAACTCTGGGTTTGTTTCCACTCAGAAAATCGACGCCAATTAACCAATATAACAAAATTAGTCGAAAAAAAGCTCGTTCCGGTTCGAACCATTACGGAGAATGACATTGGAGAAAATACACAACTTTCGCTTGCTATCCGACTTCTCAGGTCTGAGTTCAACCTGCCAATCCTTGAGAAATACAGTGAAGGCACGACATACTATGGGCTTTACGATCTGACAAAAAGCTCCTCACGCCTGGTATCACGCCGCTTTATTGATCATGCGATAGTATTCTTTGAATCTGTTGCTCGAACACTGCCTTACACCACTCCGGAAGATTATAGCCGAGAGATCTATCCACAGTGCGAGAATAGGAAACTCGTTGACTCGCATCTACGCCGAGAGCGGAGCCGATTGCTCGCGACAACACGAAAGAACAAGGACAATTATGAGTGCCAGGTTTGTCGACTTCGTTTTAAGGACCTCTACGGCAAGCTTGGCATTGATTTCGCCGAAGCACACCACATTGTACCACTGAGTCAATTGCGGGATAACGTACAAACCCGCATAGAAGATCTACGAACCGTATGTGCCAACTGTCATCGCATGCTTCATCGAATGGATGGCAAACGTGACGACATTACAAAGCTTAGAGCTATCGTACGCAAGCATCGAAAACGTCGATGTTGAATCTGAAATATAAATTTGGAAATTCATCATACACCAGATTTTTTAACAGTCAAACAAAGGGAATGCACCATGAATGACAATCTTATACTATCACTTCGAACCCTACGGAACGAGATAGCACATGGTATTCATCAACCTGAAGCTTTAGCGAAACGGATACATGATCTTGGGATATCCATTCCACCCGATGATATCCAATGGTTTGCGACTGAGCTGATGCGAGGTTTTCATAGTTCAGGTGAGCATTTCGTACCATCATTTCTTATTGATGTAATTTCGTTAATTATTGAAGGACGTTCTGCTAACATCGTGGTTGATCCATGGGCTGGATTCGGTGTCTTGGCTTCAACAGTCCAAAAATTCGTTCAGGCAAAAAGGACACTTGCATGTAATACAAACTACGGTAATTCTGCACTTGCACGAGTGCTGTCTCCACACTTGGATTGGCATACTGGTGATCCCCTCGAATTTATTAACGGATTAACTGAGACACTTGATGTAGTCGCGTCTGTGTTGCCGTTTGGAATGCGTATTTCTCGGGATGTGGCAATTAAGAATCTTTTTGGAGAATCTATCTCTGGTACTGAAGAAAGATTTAACGGTGATTTGGGCCAAATCATTCTGGTGACTGCTTCCATGAGGTTATCTTCAGATGGTATTGGCCTTTTTGTTGTACCACCAAGTTTCTTTTTCACCCAGAGATCCACTCTGCATGATCTTCCTAAATATGGGCTTGGAATTGAAGCAGCGTTGGCATTGCCCGCGGGCAGTTTTTCTCCATATACAAGCATCCCTACATACCTTATTGTCGTGAAGAAGCAGGTGATTTCAGAGATGTTTGTTGCTCAACTCTCACAAGATATCCGGACAAATCAGCAAATTATCTCGAACATGATAGAACAGAGGGTTGACGGAACATTGGAACTTGGGCGACTTGTAAAACCAACAGATTTTCGAGGTATTGAACCATTACGATTAAATGAACAATTTCGAAAGACAGAAGATCGATATAGTGTACCTGCTATGTCTTTGGATGAATTGTCCAAATCGATAAAACTTGGCCGACCAGGCGATGATTTCAATTTCCCGGATGCTCAAAATGCTTTATATATCCCATTGATTGGATTAAGCGACGTCATTGAAACAATAGATGATATGACTCTCAAAAAGCAAAACTATGCACAAGTCGTTATTGATAAAGAACGATCAGATGCTCGGTTTGTGGCTCATTTTTTAAACTCTGAACTCGGACGCTCGATGCGAGAGATGCAAAAGTCTGGAGTTACAATACAAAAACTCAACACTACAGGTTTAAAGGGAATACAAGTTTTCATCCCGAACCTTGGAACTCAGAATAAAATTCTTGAAATCGAAACAAAATTGGAGACCGAAAAAAATACTCTTCTCAGCCTGCAGAATGACCTTGCATCAATGAGACGCGAACTCTGGTCCAATCCAAAAAGTATGTCGGAAGTAGATTCACATTTAAATAAATTATCAAAACGACTATCAGTAGATATCATGCCACAGGCTGCCATTTCGCTGGATCAGTGGTTTGAAACACTTCCTTTCCCACTTGCATCTATACTCCGAGCATGGCAGGCCACATCAAGCCTGGATTATAAGACCAGATATGAACATCTGTTGCACTTTTTCGAAGCAGCCGCTGAGTTTATTAGTGTTATTTTATTAAGTGCTTTTTCATCAAACATCGAATTTTTTTCTGAACACCGTACAAAACTCATAACTGCATGGAAGAAACAGAATATAAGTCTCGAAAGAGCATCATTCGGAACATGGAAGATCGCTGTAGAATACCTCGGTAAACAAACGAGAAATCTTTTATCTGCTGAAAAAGATAAACGAAGTCTCTGTGCCGAAATCTTTGCTGATCCATCTCTTGATTTTGCTCAAATGCTGTCAAATCAAGAACTGGCAGCCATAATATCTGCGGGCAATAAGATGCGTAACGATTGGAGTGGACATGGTGGTATTGTAGGCGAATCAGAAGCAAAGTTAAGAAATGAAAAGTTGCTATCCGAAGTCCATAAACTTCGTGACATTATGGCAGATAGTTGGACTCGAATAGAAATGATCCAATGCCTTGGCTGTAAACCTCGTCGAGGTAAATTTGATAATGAAGTTGCCATTTTAAAAGGCAGTAATAGTGAGTTTTTAAAGGAGACTCGGCCAATGTCATCATGGCTTGATGTTGAACGGCTTTACTTGATTTCCAACGAAAGCGATCGGCCTCTTTTACTGTTACCTCTGGTGAACATAGGACCATCTCCCAATTCAGCAAAGAATGCCTGTTATTTTTACAGCCGTGTAGAACAAGACGGTTTAAGGTTTGTCTCGTACCATTATGTGGATCAATCGGAGAGGAAAGATAAATTTGATGATGCTTCGAATGCAATTAGCTTTTTAACCAATAGAGACTCAGTTATAATATAAATTGCACAAATAAACAAAATTGAGACAATAATCATGAACGAAGCCGAAACCAGAGCCGAGCATATTGATCCTGCACTTGCAGAGGCGGGCTGGGGGGTAGTAGATGGCAGCCGTGTACGACGTGAATATCCGATCACGCCGGGCCGCATCGAAGGTCTTGGTCGGAGAGGGAAAGCTCTCTCCGCTGATTACGTGCTGGAATATCATAATACAAAGTTGGCGGTAATCGAGGCCAAAGCATGGGATGAGGAATTGACCGAGGGTGTGGCGCAGGCAAAGAATTATGCTGGAAAGCTGGCCATTCGTTTCACTTATTCCAGTAATGGACAGGGGATCTATAGCATAGATATGGAGACCAGCCATGAGGAGGAAATCACGCATTTCCCAACACCGGAGGAACTCTGGAATAAAACCTTCGTGGAGCAAAACACCTGGCGTGATCGCTTTGCTGCCGTACCATTCGAAGATAAGGGCGGGTCACATCCGAGTCGCTATTATCAAGATATTGCTATTGAGCGAGTAATGGAAGCTATCGCCGCAAACCAGCAGCGCATCCTGCTCACGCTTGCTACTGGCACGGGGAAGACATTTATCGCCTTTCAGATTGCATGGAAGTTGTTTTATTCACGCTGGAATTTAAGCCGTGAACCCTCGCGACGTCCCCGCATTTTATTTCTGGCAGATCGCAACATACTCGCAAATCAGGCCTATAACGCCTTTTCCTCCTTCCCTGAAGACGCGATGGTGCGGGTATCACCGGAGGACATCAAGAAGAAAGGAAAGGTTCCCAAGAATGGCAGCCTGTTCTTTACAATATTTCAGACCTTTATGAGCGGACCGCCCAAGGATGGCAAGCCCAGCCCGTATTTTGGCGAGTATCCACCTGATTTCTTCGATTTCATTATAATCGACGAGTGTCATCGAGGCGGTGCGAACGACGAAAGCAACTGGCGTGGCATCATGGAATATTTCGAGCCTGCCGTACAGCTCGGCCTGACCGCTACGCCCAAGCGCAAGGACAACGTGGACACATACGCCTATTTCGGCGAGCCGGTGTATATCTATTCGCTTAAGGATGGTATCAATGACGGATTCCTGACGCCATTTAAAGTAAAGCAAATCTCTACTACGCTTGACGAGTACGTTTACACACCTGATGACAAACTGGTTGAAGGTGAGATTGAGGTCGGGAAATTATATACGGAAGACGACTTCAATAAGATCATAGAGATCAAAGAGCGAGAGAAAAAGCGGGTCGAGATTTTCATGTCCCAGATCGACCAGCGGGAGAAAACCCTTATTTTCTGCGCAACCCAGAACCACGCTTTAGCTGTGCGTGACCTCGTTAACCAATTGAAAAAAATCAAGGACCCGAACTATTGCCAGCGGGTCACTGCTAACGATGGGGAGTTGGGTGAGCAACATCTCCGCGACTTTCAGGATAACGAGAAAACCATCCCGACGATCCTGACTTCCTCGCAGAAACTCTCCACCGGCGTGGATGCCCGCAATATCAGAAATATTGTGTTAATGCGCCCAATTAACTCTATAATTGAGTTTAAACAGATAATTGGCCGTGGGACACGACTCTATGACGGTAAGGATTACTTTACAATATATGACTTTGTAAAGGCACATCATCATTTTAGCGATCCAGAATGGGATGGAGAGCCGTTGGAGCCTGAAACATGCCCCAAATGTGGATTATACCCATGCCAATGCGAAAAGCAACCACCTCAACCTTGTCCGACATGCGGTAAGCAACCTTGTGAATGTCCTTGCCGGATATGCGGGAAGAGGCCGTGTGTATGTGTCAAAAGAAAGAGAAAGCCGGCGAAGGTCAAACTCGCTGATGGTAAAGAGCGATCGATTCAGCATATGATGTGTACTACGTTCTGGCATCCGGACGGTACGCCCATGTCTGCGCAGCAGTTCATGGAAATGTTGTTCGGCAAGCTACCGGAGTTTTTCAAGGATGAAGCCGAGTTGCGTGCCTTATGGAGTGTGCCGGATACCCGCAAGAAACTACTGGATGGGCTCGCGGACAAGGGGTTTGGCAAAGACCAGTTGGCCGAAATGCAAAAGATCATTGATGCCGAGAAGAGTGACCTTTTTGATGTATTAGCCCATGTGGCCTATGCATTGCCACCATTGACTCGGGAAGAACGAGCTGCCAGGGCTAAAATCGTTATCAGCACCCATTTCTCCACAAAACAGCAGACCTTCCTCGACTTCGTGCTGTCACATTATGTGACTGTCGGGGTTGATGAACTTGCCCAAGAAAAGCTGACGCCGCTGCTCCGTCTAAAATATCACGACTCCATTGCCGATGCTGTGGCCGATCTTGGCAAACCGGAATTGATCGGAAAGATATTCAGCGGGTTTCAAAAATACCTATATCAACAACCGGTTACAGCATGACAGGCATTAAGAATAAAATCAAGTCGAAGATCGATGAGGCACGGGTAGAGTGAAGCCAGAAAAAGAATATATAATTTTTTGCGATGAATCAGATTCCAGAGGAAAATATTATTCAAATTTCTATGGTGGGCTTATCGTCGGTGCTTCACAATATCAAAGGATTACCAACAGATTAAATGTATTGAAAACTCAACTCAATTTTCATGGTGAAATCAAGTGGAATAAAGTTACAGAACGATATCTTCAAAAATACATAGAATTTATAAAAGTTTTGTTCGATGAAATTTCGGAAAACAATATTAAAATCAGGATAATGTTTCGTCAAAATGCCTATGTTCCGGTTGGCCTTTCACGTGAACAGACTGAACAGGAATATTTTCTGTTGTATTACCAATTTCTAAAACACGCTTTTGGATTAGAATTTATCAATCATACATCACCAGGGACCAGGATTCGAATATATCTGGATAAATTGCCTGACACAGCGGAAAAAATTGAACGATTTAAAGGGTATATACTCGGCCTTCAAAAAAATTCTAAACTAAAGGTGGCAAACGTAGTAATGCACAAAGAAGACATAACAGAAATACGTTCTCATGACCATGTGCTTGCGCAGTGCATTGATATATTATTGGGTTCAATTTCATTCAGGCTTAACGATAAACATAAAGAAAAAATTCCTGGTAAAAAAAGGAGAGGTAGTCGAACTAAAGCGAAAGAGGCCTTATACAAAGTGATTTTACAAGAAATACGAAAAATTCATAAAAATTTTAACATCGGTGTCTCAACGGGTCTTCAGGGAAACAATATAAACGCATGGAATTCCCCTTATATGCACTGGCGGTTTGTTCCAAATCATTCAGATTATAATCATGATCTTACAAAGCGCGGTAAAAAATAAAAAACCCCACTTAACCTACATCAATATCTGACGCATAACGTCAGGCTTCGGTTAAGCAGGGTCGTTGTTAGCTCTTCAATGTTTAATAATTAATCGGTCACCATCACCTTTCAACTTATCATAAATTAATATGCGCAGCAAATTATGTCAACATTTTTTGCTATTCAAATTTGTATCAATTTTTTATGCATGTAAAACAAAATAAATATTGTACTGTAGCAAATTTGTAGCAAATCATATCCCATCACTCCCCATTACTCCACACCACTTAACACAAAAAATGAAAAAATACTTGCACTTTCTCCACGAAAAAACATTCTTTCTCATATAGAAGCATCGGTCTCGGGAGGGCTGGATGAACTACGAATCCGTAGGTCGCAGGTTCGAATCCTGCCGGGCGCGCATCAAAAATCTCTCCATGATGTAATGTATAGCCGCGTCTGTGATGTTTGCCGGTGACAATAGTGTCACAGCCGGGACATGGCGGCCGCGATACCCGCTGATTCCGGAACAAGACTGCGCGGTTATCTGGGTATTACTATGAAAAGAATTACACTCATACTCGCCTTGTTAATAATCCTGCCGAACGGGATCCGGTGCGCCTCCATCCAGGATAAGGATGAGATCTACGGCGGCATCACCGGCGCCGTCGCCGGCAACGAGGTTGAGGAAGTGCGCCATATTCTTTCGCGCGGCTTCAATCCGAACCACCGCTTTGTTGACGGGTGGACCCTCCTCCATATTGCCGCGCGGTGGGACTACACCAGGGTCATGAATCTATGCTTCGACACCGGCAGCAATAAAACCGGCATCTTTACAAAAACTCAGAAAACCGACGCCGAAACGAAACAGGCCCGCGACATGATGGCCCTCCTCGCCGATAAAGGGGGCGACGTCAACATGAAGGCCGCTGACGGGAACACGCCGCTCCATATAATCCTCGGCTCCCTGCAGACCGTATCGCCCGACGTTCCGTCCATCCCTCCCGTGGAGGGGCGGATATCCTCCCGGTTCGGATGGAGAGGGTCCCCTTTTGACAACAACAGCGACTATCACCGCGCCATCGATATCGCGGCAAAAAACGGGACCCCCGTTCACGCCACGGCAAACGGCGTCGTTGCCCTCACCGGCGTGAGCCAGACCCTGGGTAATTTTATAATCCTCCAGCACCGGAACGGGTACCAGTCCGTATACGGCCACTGTCACCTCTTTGCTGTCAGGAAGAACTCCCCCGTGCGCCGCGGAGCCGTCATCGGCTATGTCGGCATGACCGGGGCGGCCAGCGGAGACCACTGCCATTACGAGGTCCGCCTGAACGGCGCCCTCATGAACCCGATCGAATTCATCAACGGCAAAATTATCATTGAAACGCAGCACGCCATTGCCCGGGGCATCATCGAGGCGCTGCTCTCAGAAAAAGCGGCCGTGAACGCCCGCAACAGAGACGGACGGACGCCCCTCATCGAGGCCGCCGCGAAAAGCGCCGCCCTATCCCGCCTCCTGATAGACCGGGGGGCCGACATCAACGCCTCTGACGAGAATGGCATAACCCCCCTTCACATGGCGGCGGCGGGCGACCCCGACCTTGTGCGCCTCCTGCTTCAGAAGGGCGCCGCGGCAAGCCCCCGTACCGGGTCCTGCTGCGCCATCGGCGGCTCTCTCTTTCCCCAGGGGACCACGCCCCTCTCGGTGGCCCTCAAATTCGAAAATGCCGTGATAGCCAAATTGCTCAGGGAAGGCGGCGCCGTTGAATGAAGCAGCGCTGATCCATGCCCGCAACAGCCGCCGGTGAAAGGCCCCTTATATAATTACCGGGAAGTAATCACCGTCGCCCCCGATGACTGGAATGATCGATGAAAAAAATAATCCTCGCCGGCATTAATGCGCGCTATACCCATTCCTGCCTCGCACTGTACTGTTTGAAGTCAGCTTTGCGCGGCCTTGACGTTGAGACCGTGGTGCGGGATTTTTCCATCAACCGTAATGCCGGGGAGATCATGAAGGAGATAGCCTCTGAAAAGGCCGACGTCATCGCCCTATCCGTGTACATCTGGAACTCCGGGCTGGTCCGCGAGCTCATTCCCGCCCTCCACGAAAAATGCGGGGGCGTCCTCCTGGTCCTGGGCGGACCGGAAGTGAGCTATAATCCGGCCTCCTGGCTGGAGGCCTTCCCTTTCATAGATTTTATTGTCACCGGCCATGGCGAAGAAGGCTTCAGGACCCTGGCTGAAAAAGGATTCAGGAACGAAGAAAAAATCATCGCCGTTCCCAATCCTCCCTTTGGCGACATGCCTATCCCCTATACGGAAGAAGACCTGGAAGGTCTCCGCACCAGGTATGTCTATTATGAATCATCCAGGGGATGTCCTTACCGGTGCACCTATTGCCTCTCATCCCGGTCAGACCATAAATTGGAAATGAAGGACATAGAAACCGTAAAAAAGGAGCTGGATTTCATTCTTCGCGACGGTCCGCGGCTGGTCAAGTTCGTTGACCGCACCTTTAACGCGGCAAAGAATCACAGCCGCGCCCTGTGGCGCTATCTTAAGGATAAGTATGGTGACGGCCCCACGACCTTTCATTTTGAAGTGCACCCCCATCTCCTGGAAGAGGAGGATTTTGAGATCCTCTCACAATGCCCAGAGGGCCTGTTCCAGTTCGAGGTCGGGGTCCAGTCCACGAACCCGGAAACGGTAGCGGCGGTGAAGCGTGCCGGCCAGTGGCCCGGGGAACGGGCGGCGCTGGAGCGGCTCCTCGCTCTCGGGACCATCCGGGTCCACTGTGATCTCATCGCCGGACTTCCCTTTGATGACATGGCGTCGATCGAGGGGTCTTTCAACGATTGTTACCATCTGCGGCCCGACCATCTCCAGCTGGGCTTCCTCAAGGTCCTTCCGGGCACGGAGATGATGTATGACGCCGGCCGGTACAGCATTGTCTATTCAGAAAAAGCTCCCTACCGGGTTCTTGAAAACCGGTGGGTAAGCGGAGAGGACCTTGCTCTCCTCGATCGAATGGCGTTCCTCGTGGACCGCCTCTACAACACCGGACGGTTTGAGACATTTCTGTCGGTGCTGCTCGGCCGCTTTGCATCGCCCTTCGCGATGTTCCGCGAGCTGACGCTGTTCAGGGATGGAAGCGAAGCCTCCATGGACAGGGGCTGGGAATCGGGGGCGCGGTTTCTCATGGCGTTTATTGACTCGCGGTTCCCCGGAGATAAACAATTTTTTCTCGACGCCATGGAGTGGGATTGGTGCGCCCGATCACGGTCTTTGTATTTTCCGAACCTGATCAAGCCTGAAGGCCTTTCCGAATTGAAAAAGAAAATCTTTTCCCATTATAAAGGCCTTGCCGGAAAAGGGCCGGCCATGGATGGTGGTATCCGCTTCGATCTGTCGGACCTGAAAAGGTCCCTTTTCTTTGAACCTCGATCGGATGAATTCAGGCTGCGGCACATGGGGGGCGCGGCAGTGGCCATCTTTCTTCCGGATAAAAGGGTAATCATGTTGAAGCTTTGAAAGATCACCGGAGAAAAAATCGAATCAGCCGTTTGTTTATTATTAAAATAGCAACGAATTTGACATCTCATTTTTTCGACGTAATAAACGACAACAGGTATAGATTTGCTCGAAAACGAGCAAAAAATGAGATGTTAAATTCGCTAATATACTATTATAATTAAAAATGCCTGAACGTCACAAGGTAATCAAAATTGAAAAAAAAAGAAAAGCAATACATAAGCCAGCTTATTGAAAAATACCGCGGCGCCGGAACAGCCCCGCCCTGCCCACACTTCGGCCAGTGCGGCGGATGCCTCTTCCAGGACATGGACTACGGCGACCAGCTTGCCCTGAAGCGGGAGATGGTGAACGACATCCTCCAGGGCATCGCGGCGGTCGACTCCGTCCATCCGTCGGACCCCTACCGGTACCGGAGCCGCATGGACATGGTGACGGCCTTCGGCAGGATAGGCCTCCGCCGCCGCGGGAGCTTCCGCGCCGTTGTGGACGTGACAGGCTGCCAGATCATGCGGGAAAAGACGGACAACCTGTACCGGAAGGCGCGCCCCTTTCTGGAAAATATCGAGGGATACGATTATCTCCGCCACCAGGGATATCTCCGGTACGCGGTGCTCCGGGAGGCCCGCTATACCGGCCAGGTGATGCTGAATTTCGTGGTGGCGGAAAAGGAGAACAGGCTCTCCTCCGTGATCGACGCCGTCCGCGACGACGTCGATTCGATCTCTATCATCCATCACGGCGGCCGCGCGGACCTGAGCTATGGCGATATCATGGAAACGGTCAAGGGAGGATACATAGAAGAGTCCTTTGAGGGCGTCCGCTACCGCATCACCCCGAACTCCTTTTTCCAGTCCAATGCCGGGATCGCGGTGCAAATGTACCGCCGCATCAGGGACCATGCCCGCGGCAGGGTCCTGGACCTCTGCGCCGGGGTCGGCAGCATCTCGCTCTTCATCGCAGGCGCTGCCGAAAGGGTCACCGGGGTCGAGCTGAACCCGGAGGCCGTTGAAATCGCCGGCGCCAACAGGGAGATCAACGGGATCAACAACGCGGAATTCGTCTGTGCGGACGCCGCGGAGTTTCTCGGGACCGGGCCGGGCGCCTACGATACCATCGTCATGGACCCGCCCCGGACGGGCATGCAGCGGGCCGTCATGGAGCGCATCGATCGCATGAACGCCGGAACGATCCTGTACATGTCGTGCAATCCGAAGACCTTCCGCGACGATGTTCTGATGCTGGAAAATTACAGGGTGGAATCGGTGGAGGCCTTTGACATGTTCCCCCAGACCCCCCACGTTGAGCTGTTCTGCGTGTTGCGGCCGCGCAGCGGGGACGTCAGATTTTGATGTCCATGTCCAGGATCTCCTTCAACGCCACGTGGGAGTCGAAGACGGTTTCCGCCAGGAGCCTGAAGTTGATCGTCTCAAAGGTGTCGTCCGGCGAATGGTAGTTCTTGTTGCGATAGAAACCGGTGTCCGATATCATGATGGCCCGGTACCCGGAGCGGATGAAGGACATGTGATCGGACAGGTCCATGCCCGGGATCGACGCGGGGCCGATGTATTCGTAAATTTTCCACCGGGCACGGTCATTGTAGATCTTTTTCCATAGATACACGTAGGGCGCGTTGGACGGGAGCGATATCACGCTCATGTAATTCCCATGGATCGGGAACTCCTTCAGGTTGTGGTTCAGGGGGTAATCCTGGTGGCATCGTCTCGATCCGTACCCGATCATTTCGAGGCACACCATCAGCTCGATGTTCTCTTTCCGCTTGCGGCAGCTTTTGGCGTAGACCATGCTTCCCATTAGCTCCGTTGAAAAGAAGGGCGGCTCCTCCAGGGTGAAGGCCACGAAGCGGACCGTTTTTCTGAACCGCAGCGGCGAGAGCAGCCGGTAGAGCTCCAGAAGCCCGGCGATGCCCGACGCGTTGTCGTCCGCGCCGGGCGTGTCCTCGATGGTGTCGTAATGAGCGCCGACGACTATGATGGTATCCGGCTTCTCGGTCCCGGGGATCTCGGTCACGATATTGTACACGCTGTGACCGCCCGCCTCATAGGGCTCCTCCCAGGGGGGATATCCGTACCGGGTGAAATACTCGATAATATACCGCCTCGTCCGCTCCAGGTTGTCGTATTTTCGTATGGTCCGCTCCCCGATATCAACGGAAAGATGGCGGATTATTTCCCGGGTATTTTTTTTAACGTTTTTTTTCTCACGGGAGTCGGGGGATAAGAGCGCTATCATTGATGGAGATCCTTCTTGCGATTACCGACACTACAGCCTTTAAACGGTTATTTTTCAAGGATTTTTCAAAGTTATTTCTTGACTTAATTGATTATTGATCCATACTCCTGTATGTATCGGGGCGGCACCCCGGGGCCGCTGCCCGATCGACGCCATACCCTATTATAAGAGGCGCCACCATGGAAGTTTTTGACGGTTTCATATCAGCCATTGCCAGCGAATTCAAGATCCGGTTCCATAAGGACGCCCAGGGCAGCTACACCACGCATATAGAATTCGATAACGGGCGCTCCCAGGAAGTGCTTATCACCCTGGCCAAGGACGAGTCGGGGGACCGGATCATCAATTACTACTCGATCATCGGAAAGATTAAAAAAGACCTGTGCGAGCTCTACAAGTACTGCCTCCAGCTCAACACGACCCTGGATTACGGCTCCATCGCCCTCCTGAGCGATACCATGATACTGAGGAACAGCATACTTCTCAAAGACTGCGATCCCCTCCGGTTCATGAAATCTCTTTCTTTCATCGCGGCCAAGGCCGACGAGTTGGAAGAGATCCTTATAAAAGACAACATCTACTGACATCCGCCTGCTCCATGGAATGACCCGCAGGGCCTGGTCCAAAAACCAGGCCTTTCTGTTATTATTTCGCTCTTTTTTTCCGACATATATACCATGGCCCTTTCATCGCAACCATGTTCCCACATAAAAGAGACGATCAAGATACACGATAACTATCAGTTCGAGATAAAGCAGGCCTACAACCTTTCCCTGGACAGCAGGACGACGAACTCCTATTTCGTGCAGACCTACTTTTTTATTCCGAACAATCTCAACATCAACCGGGAGACCTATTCGAGCGGGGACTTCTACAAGGACCTGCGCGCCACCATTCGCCTTCAAACGCCGGCGTTCCTTCTGAAAAAACTCGCAGCCGATATCGACCTCACGGACCGCATGCGGAAAAGCATCGAGGACCTTCTCGCGTCGAGAAGCAGGAAGAACATTTCCAGCTACGAATACCATATCAAGATGTTTTGCCTCGTGTATAAAAAATCGATTGGGGTGCAGCTGCGGTTTCTGAAGAAATCCGATCGGATGAAGGAAGCCGAACACCTGGTGTCCGAATTCATCTCCGGGGCCGGCGCCCTCATCGGGCGGTTCAGGGAGCTGAAACCGATGATCACCGCCAACAGCCTTCCCGGGAAGCTGCAGACGGTGTACCTCTTTGCCGACGAATACATCAGCATAAAGACAGAAACGCACTCATGCAGCCTCATGGAGATCCTGAAGGAGCGTCACCCGCGGCTGCATAGGAAATACAAGCGCCGCCTCATGAACATCATCAACGGCGAAACGTCATACCGCATGGAGAGCGGCTATCCCTCCATCCCGATGCAGGAGGGCGATAACGAAAAATACGTGTTCCGCCAGGGGGCGCTGAAAAAGTTCCTGAGCAATATCCTCTACCTGGAGACCCGCGTCGAAAGGGGGGGCAAATACCTGGAGCAGGCCGTCTATAGCGTCGCCGCGGGCATCGCCATGGTCTTCGCCACATTGGTGGCGTTCATCGGGCAGAGCTGGTACGGAAGCCTCTCCCTTCCCTTCTTCATCGCCCTGGTGATCAGCTACATGTTCAAGGACCGCATGAAGGAATCCCTCCGCCTCTATCTGAACGTGGCCCTTCACAAGCGGCTCTACGACCGCCGGCGGAACATCTACCACAGCTTCGATGAAAAGATCGGCACCTGCAGGGAAAGCTTCAACATCATCACCGACAGCGCCGTCCCGGCAAAAATAATGGAGTACCGGTCGCGCGACAGCATCACCGACATCAACAACAGCATGACCGGCGAGAATGTCATCCTGTACCGCAAGTACATCCGCCTCAGCTCCAGGCAATTCAAAAAGATCAAGCAGCGCCACTCCGCCAACGACGTCATTGACATCATGCGCTTCAACATCCAGCATTTTCTCAGGAGCATGGACAATCCGGAAAAAAAGATATTCATTCCCACGCAATCAGGCTACCGGAAAGCCTATGGCATGCGGGTCTACCACATCAACATGATCACCTGTTTCATAGTCGATGACATGGAGTATCTCCGCCGCTTCAGGATCATCCTGAACAGGAACGGCATACGGAGGATTGAGGAAGTCCTCTAAGGCGCGGCAATGGCCTGTGATATAAAACCCCATCCCGATATGACGGAATGGGGTTTTTTGCTGTTTACAGTTCTGCAGGAAATAAAAAAGGCCATCCGGCGGGACAGCCTTTAATAGTGCGCCCTATTGGCGCACCATGTAGCTTTCCTGGTATTTTTCGTTTCCCTGTATATCCTTGAGCAGTTCCAGGGCCTTTTTCTTCGACGCGATCGGCCCTATCCTTACCCGGTAATACTGCTTTCCCTTGACCTGGGATTCATCGAGGAAAGCGTCATAGTTACGGTCCTTAAGGGCCCTCACTTCCGTCTGGGCCTTCGACTTTTTATCAAACGATGCGATCTGTATGGCGTATTCCCCTGAATGAAGCGATTTATTTTCCTCGACCCTGTCGACCGCCACTGCGACCACTTTTGATTTGGCCCGCTTCTTTTTCTTCGGGTCGCTTTTTACCGTGGCCTTCCTGACCGGCTTGTCATCCATGTCATTGTCCGAAGACCGGGAAATGCTCCTGTCCTCATCGGTCACAGCTGCTCTTTTTTTCTTCTGGTTCTTCATCTTGTGGGCCCTGGGGACCGCCTTGTCGATATTATCGCCGGTCAGCAGGTCCGATGACTCATTTTTTGATATGGCCGGAGCGTCTTCCTTGTCCCCGACAATGGCGTCCATCTCCTTTTTCTCCCGCACCTGGCCCTTGTCATCCTTTTCGGAGGCGGCCAGCTTGTCGTCCATCGGCTTGGACAGATCTTCTTCCTCAGGAGAATCCGGGATGTTGCTCTTCAGCATATCAAGCTCTTTCCGGCCGTCAAATATATCGCTTGTGGTTTCCAGGGCCTTGGCCCCGTCGCTCCCCTTGAAGAAATTCATGCCCAGAAGAAATGAAACAATAATAATGCCGATGACGGCCGCCGATATCAGAATGATCCGGGCCGTGTCCAGGTGGAGCATATACACGCTTTTTTCCTTCACTTTCTGGTGAGGTATATTGAATTGATCCATGTCCATAATACGACCTGCCTTTCAGAAATAATAAACGGCTGTGAGTACACTACCATGATCGGCCGGAACATGGCCCATGCTTAATTAAAATTTGGCGTCATGATGTCTTTGCAAGAAGCCGTTTTTCAGGTGTCGGCGGTTATCCGGGCGAGGAGGCGATACGCGCCATGGTCCGGTATCGATTTTTAACGGTATCATCGACCCTCCCTCCCAGAGACGCCTCCAGGAGCTCATCGAAAAGGACATTATTCACGATCCTCCCAAGGGCATCCGCCAGAGGGGCGGCGTCGATTTCCCGCGCCGATGAATCTATTGCTTCAAGGACCCTTTTTTTATCTATGATCTTCGGGCAATGGAGCCTGATATAACTCTCCATGTCCATGGGGACCGCGCCGGCCAGGGGGATCCCGCGGCCATTGAGGGCGATTATCGATGACAGGGCATTGTCCCGGATATAGTCCTCCAGGGCATGATGATAATGCAAAAAGGATTTCCGGGTGAATATGCCTCCGTGCTTGGTTCCGCCGCTGGAGGTCATGATATACCTCATGTTCAATCCTTCCACGGTGGAAAATCGATCCTGGAAGAAGGCGCCGTACCGCTTCTGGTACGCGGTCCCCCGGGCATACACGGCGAACCTGGAAAACGAAAAATCGAGGCCCGTAATGCCGATGGATGAAAACCCGCATTTGACCGCGAGGCTCACCGCGTCCCCGGAGACATTGCCCGTGCCGGAATCAATGGATCCTACCTGCCCGCCGTACACCTCCGACGCAAGCTGCGAAAAGGGATGGGAGTTGAAAGACACGAAACCTCTCAGGCCCCGCACCAGGGAAGGATGGGACGAGATGGAATACACGGCCAGGACGCCGTCGGTGCCGCACCCGAGGAAATGCTCCCGCGCGTAGGGCTGCGGGTCGATGGTGATGACGATGTCGGGACGTATCCCCTTCTGTTCCAGCACCGGCAGGGTTGAATCAACGGCAATGATGAAAAACCTGTCCTGGTACCGCCCTATCATCGCGCTACCGTCGTCCAGGGACGGCCCGGACCCGGCGATAATGACCGGATACCCGGCAAAGGCATTGAAGAGCGACCGCACGGGACGGGCCTTTTTTATCATGGTAAAATTCAACAACACGTTGCGAAGATAGCGGATGCCAAAGGCCTGCCGCGTGGCCTTGTTTCCCGCCTTGATGGCGATTATCTTATCAATGGACTTTTTTATTGAATCATAATAATCGCCGAATATCCTCATTGACGCGGGATGTTCCAGCACCGAAATGCCCCGCACGTCATCCATGTCCAGATTTTCCGCAACAATGCGCTCCGCCTCTGCCGCCGTCTTTCCCGCCACCAGGGTGATGCGGGTATCCTTCAGCAGAAACGAGGTGATCCTGTTGGCGGCAATGGCCGCCTCAATTCCATCCAGTATGTCAACGAGGATCACGCGCCTGTACCGGTCGATAAGGTTTTTCAAAGGAAGGCAGTGATATCCAAGGCCCACGCCCAGGATGACGAGGAAATCATAGCGGGAGGGATCGAATTTATCCTTCAGGAGATCGGAATCCCTCTCGGGATTTACCCTGCTGTGGAGCGGCACTTCCCTGCCGCCGGATCTGACCAGGATGGTGTCCAGGTCCTGTCCGGTCTTGATGATCTCGTATGTAATCTTCCCAGTATCCATATTATGATATTATTATCGACCCATTATCGAATTTTTCAACGGCAGAATTACCCGGTGGATGATTACAATTTTGGTCATGTCTTTGGAGTTAACACATTTTTCCCTATCATAACAAAAAAAATAGATATATCTACTAAAATTAGTTGACACTAACATTATTCAACGATACATTAATAATCAAGGCCTTAATGTAAGTGTTATTAACGAGTTTTTATAAACATGAAATTATCTGAATTAACAAAGGGGGAACGGGGGATAATAACCAACGTCCGCGGCCAGGGCCCCTTCCGCAAGAGAATCACTGAAATGGGATTCGTCAAAGGGAAATCCGTGACCGTTATAAAAAATGCCCCCATGAAAGACCCCATCGAATACAGGCTGATGGATTCAAACATTTCCCTCCGCCGGTCCGAAGCCCGCCTGATTGAAGTGGAATTTCCCCGATACTTCGATGTCGGGCAAACCCGCCTGAACGCTGAAATAAGAGGCCAATGCTTTGATTCGGATCATTCGGCACGAAGATACAGGCGCCGCCTCGGCAACCATCAGGCTCACGGGGAGCCGTTCAATTCCGGCGATGATTCAAGGACGATCCATGTGGCCCTGGTGGGTAATCCCAACAGCGGAAAGACAACGATCTTCAATCACGCCTCCGGCTCGAGGGAGCGGGTCGGCAATTACAGCGGCGTGACCGTGGAATCGAGAGAGGCCCGGTTCAGGCACGGAGAGCACACCTTTATCATAACCGACCTCCCGGGCACCTATTCGATTTCAGCCTATTCGCCGGAGGAGCTCTGCGTGAGAAGGCATATCCTTGAGAACGGGCCGGATCTGGTCATCAATGTCGTTGACGCCTCCAACCTCGAGCGCAACCTCTATCTTACCTCGCAGCTCATTGAAATGGGCGTGCCGGTGGTGGTCGCCCTGAACATGTACGACGAGCTTGAAAAGAAGGGCGACCTCCTTGACCATGAGGCCCTGGGCAAGCTCCTGGGAATGCCCTTTGTACCTACCGTGGGTTCCACGGGCAAAGGCATCGATGATCTCTTTGACACGGTCATAGCGGTCCATGAAAAGCGAGAACCCGCCGTCCGGGACGTCACCATCAATTACGGCGCGGATATAGAAAAGGCCATTGCCTCGCTGCGGAAGCGGCTGGCCGACTCGGGCAAAACGCCATCCCCGGTCCCGACCCGATACACGGCGGTCAAACTCCTTGAAAAGGACGCGGATACTAAGCGACACCTGACCTGCACTGACGATAACGCAGAGGCCCTGTTCCGGCAGGCCGAGAAGGAAATCCGCTTCCTGGAATCGGAGCTGAAGGAGGACAGCGAAACCCTGATCGCCGACGCGCGGTACGGCTTCGTTTCCGGCGCCCTCCGTGAGACATACCGGCCGGGACCGCGCCCTGAGGTCACCATAAGCGAAAAAATAGACCGGATTCTGACCCACCAGATCCTGGGATTCCCCATTTTCCTCCTTTTCATGTGGATCACGTTCCAGCTCACCTTTGCCGCGGGGAAGTATCCCATGGAATGGATCGAGGCCGGAACCTCCGCTTTTTCAAGGTTCATCACGGCCTCCCTGCAGCCCGGCCTGCTGCGGGAGCTGCTGACCGACGGCGTCATCGCCGGCGTCGGCGGCGTCATAGTCTTCATCCCGAGCATACTGATACTTTTTTTCATGATCTCCCTCATGGAGGACACCGGCTACATGGCCCGGGCCGCCTTCATCATGGACCGGCTCATGCACGCCCTGGGACTCCACGGCAAGTCCTTCATACCCCTGGTCATGGGATTCGGGTGCAACGTGCCCGCCATCATGGCGACCCGCACCCTTGAAAGCAGGAAGGACCGGATACTGACCATGCTCATCATTCCTTTCATGTCCTGCAGCGCTCGTCTCCCCATATACGTTCTTTTTATCAGCGCCTTTTTCCCCGCCCATGCCGGCACTGTTCTCTTCGGGCTTTACATGGCCGGCATCGCGGCGGCGGTGATCTCCGCCATGGTCATGAAAAAAACCTTTTTCCGAAAGGTCGAAGCGCCCTTTGTCATGGAGCTGCCGCCATACCGCTCTCCCCGCATGAAAAACACCACCCGCCACATGTGGGACAAGGGCAAGGAGTACGTGAAAAAGATCGGCGGCATTGTCCTCGTCGCCTCCATCCTCATATGGGCACTGGGACGCTTTCCCGATCATGGAGGCGCCGCCGGCTCTTATGAGGCGAAAATAGCCGGCACACAGCAGCGCTATCAGGCGGAGATTGAGACAGCCGGTCTGCGCGGCGCTGCATCAACGGCCTCGATCAAAAAACGTATGGATGCGGACATACGATCCCTGGAACGCAGCAAAGCCGAGGACCGCCTTGAAAAATCCTATATTGGGATGGTCGGGAGAATGTTCGAGCCGGCCCTGCGGCCCCTTGGCTTCGACTGGAAGATGGGCGTGAGCATCATCACCGGCCTTGCGGCAAAGGAGATTGCCGTGAGCACCATGGGCATTCTCTATCATGCCGATACGGACTCTCCCGATGGCGGCCGGTCCCTGATAGCCGGTATTAAAGAACAGCGGTACAGCTCGGGGCCCGAAGCAGGGATGCCCATTTTTGATCCCGTCACTGCGCTGGGTTACATGGTTTTCATGCTCCTCTATGTCCCCTGCGTGGCCACGCTGGCCGCCATGAAAAGAGAATCAGGATCGTGGAAATGGCCGGCTTTTTCCGCTCTTTTCACCATTTCACTGGCCTGGACAGCGGCGTTCCTGATCCACCATATTGGCAGGCTGATGGGGTGATTATTATGGCACAAACAACAATAGTCATCATCATCATTGCCCTTGCAGTTGTATCAACAGCTGTGAAATTGTACCGTTTCTTTAAGCCGAAAACCGGCCATTTGCCCTGCTCTCCCGATGCGTGCGCCTCCTGTCCCTTCCGGTCCATTGAAAACTGCGGCAAATAAAAAACGCTTATTTTTAAAAAAAATTATTATTTATCTTGACGCAACGACCGTGTTTCTATACATAGTAACTATGTTTCTATAAATAGAAACATAGTTACTATTACATGGACCCGGACATGGGCAGGATAACATCAATTAACAAAACCATATGGTGGTGGCGCGCAAGAACCTTCCGATAGGCTGGCGGCGTGTCATTTGTGTTTTTATGCAAAAAGTGCGGCAGCCTGCCGCACTTTTTTTATTTTCTCAGAACGTTATAAGCAAGGTGACAATATGCTTTATCCTACACTACAGCAATTCACGGAACTTTCCGGCCGCCATCGGCGCGTGGTCCTGTACCGGGAAATAGCCGGCGACATGATAACTCCCATCAGCCTCCTCTTCAATTTCTCCAACGCCGGCAACCTGTTCCTTCTGGAAAGCGCAAACCTCGACAAGAGTTTTTCCCGCTACACCTTCTTCGGCATCCGTCCCCGGAGGGTCATCACCTTCCGGAAGGGGGCACTGACCGTCGAATCCCGGGAGCGGGGCGTTGAGCGCCTGGATACCAATCCGATCGAATACCTGGTCGGCGAGCTCGCCGGCGAGAATTCGAACAAAAACGCCGCCATGGGCAATTTCTGCGGCGGATACGTCGGCTTCATGGGATACGACATGGCCAATTACATGGGGACCCTCCGGGAAAAGGTCCGGGAGGACGCGGAAAGCCTCACCATGGCGTTTTTCCAGGTCGATGAATTTTACGTTTTCGACAACCACATGGGCAAGCTCTATGCGGCCTCCTCGGTCCTCACCGGCTCGGGCGAAGACCCCCGGGACGCCTATGCCAGGGCCTCGGATCGGACCCTGGAAATGGCGGCAGAGATACTGCACAGCCATAAAAAATTCTTTCTCCCCGGCAACGAGCCGGAGCAGCGCCAGGAATTCGACCGGGACTCCTACATGGAGGCGGTTCGCGCCCTCAAGGAGGAGATCATCGCCGGCGAATGCATCCAGACGGTCCTGTCCAACAAGTACGAGATCGCCTGCGCCATCAATCCCATTGACCTGTACCGGCTGCTCCGCAACATCAATCCGTCCCCCTACATGTTCTACATCAAGGTCGGGGACGAGGTGCTCTGCGGCACCTCCCCGGAGGTGCACCTGAAGATACAGGACCGCACGGCGACCCTGAAGCCGATAGCCGGGACCTACCGCATCGACGGACGCCCCATCGGCGAGATTTCAGCGAGGCTCCTGGCCGACGAAAAGGAGCGGGCCGAGCACCTCATGCTCCTGGACCTGGCGCGGAACGACCTCTACACCGGGTGCGCGCCGGAGAGCGTCGCCGTGGTCAGCTCCTTCGAGCCCGAAGTCTATTCCCACCTGATCCACATCGTCTCCGAGGTCCAGGGGACAATGAGGGACGACATGTCGCCCCTGCGGCTCTTCTGCAACACCTTCCCGGCAGGGACCGTTTCGGGCGCCCCCAAGGTCCGGGCCATGGAGCTCATTGACCGGTACGAGAAATCGCCCCGGGGCTTCTACGCCGGGTGCGCCGGCTATTTCTCCTACAGCCAGGTCATCGACACCTGCATCGTCATCCGGAGCGCCTACGTCAAGCGTGACCGGGTCATCCTTCGGGCCGGGGCCGGCATCGTCTATGACAGCGATCCGGAAAAGGAATACCATGAGGTGGGCAACAAGCTGGGCGCCCTGTTCCAGGCTATACAGACAATCAACACGCTGGAGAAACGTAATGTATTTAATGATCGATAACTACGATTCCTTTACCTACAACCTGAAGGCCCTTTTCAACGAATGTGGCGCCGATGTCGCCGTCGTCAAGAACGACAGGTTTGTCCCGGCCGAAGAATACGAAGGCATCATCCTATCCCCGGGGCCGTCATCGCCGAAGAATTCCGGCACCACCCTCCGCTATATCGGCGATTACCTGGGCCGGAAGCCGATCTTCGGGGTGTGCCTGGGCATGCAGGCCATCGCCTATACCCTCGGGTATGATATCGTCAGGGCCGGCACCATACAGCACGGCAAGGTGGACCGGATCGAGGTGACAGGCGGGTCAGTGCTCTTTACCGATGTGCCGGAAACCTTTTCCGCGGTGCGCTATCATTCCCTAGCCGTGGCCATGGACGGCCGCCATGTCACGTCCCGCTCCCAAAAGGACGGCACCGTGATGTCCATCGAGGACGATGAACGGAAAATCTTCGGTGTTCAGTTCCATCCCGAATCGATTTTAAGCGAGTTCGGTGGAAGGATCGTCACGAACTTCCTCGACTTCGCGGCCAGAGACGCGTCGCAGAGAGAAATTCAAAAAGTGGGGGCTTGATATGGATGCAATGGTAAAAAAGATCAACTCCGGGGAACGGCTCAGCTTTGACGATGCCCGGACTTTCTTCGAGGCCATGATCCAGGGGCGGCTCTCGGATTCCCAGGTGGCCTCATCCCTCATCGCGATGAAGTTCCGCCGGGAGACCGTTGATGAAGTGGCGGCCCTGGCTGCGACCCTCGACCGCCACAAGCGAAGGTTTGAGGCCCCCGGAAACGATACGATCGACACCTGTGGCACCGGCGGCGACGGCAAATCCACGGTCAACGTATCCACCGCGGTGAGCATCCTCCTGGCGTCCCTCGGCTGCTCCGTGGTCAAGCACGGCAACACGGCCCAGAGCGGCGTGGTCGGCTCCGCCGATATCCTGTCGGAGCTGGGTATGGACCTTGCCTATGGCGGCACCTCTCCCGAGGAATACTTCAACCGTCACCGGTACGTGTTCATGGTGGCGCCCCAATACCATCCTGCCCTGAAAGGAATTGGCGCGATCCGAAGGGAGCTGAAGGTCCCCACAATATTTAACTTCGTGGGGCCCCTCATTAACCCGGCAGACCCGGCCTACCAGGTCATAGGCATCAGCAGAAGAGACCGCCTGGAATTCATCGCACAGGTTATACACAAGGTGGGAAAAAGCAACATTACCGTGTACGCCTCAAAGGACGGGTACGACGAAGTATCATCCCGGGAGCCCACCGAATGCATCCATATCGGGGATGGTAACGACCGCCGCTTTTCCATTGACCCGTCGGATTTCTTCGAGCCCTTTCCCATGCCAGTGGTCAGGGACCGCGTCGAGGCGAAGCGGCTTTTCCTCGGGGGCCTTTCCGGAACAAACGAGGAGGTGTCCAACATCTTTTCACTGAACACCGCCCTTGCACTCCGCACCATGAACCGCTGCGGCATGCGCGACGGTTTCCTTCTGGTAAAAAACCACATCGCCGAGGGGAAAGCCATGGTCAAGCTTGAGGAGCTGACGGGCGGCTCTGTTTCACTTAAAGAGGCAATGCAGGGATAGGACCATGTATCTGAATGAAATAATCGAGCACAAACGGAATGAAATAAAGGGCCTGATCCCTTCGGCGCAGAGCCGTACCAGGGCGGTCCTCGATCCCCTGGACCATCTCAGGGAGAAGCCCTTTATCTGCGAGATAAAGAAGGCCTCTCCGTCCCGGGGCGCCATCAACCAGGCGGTGGACATCGTCGGCCAGGCCCGGCTCTACGAGCGGGGCGGCGCCGGGGCGGTGAGCGTCCTCACGGACGCCCGCTATTTCCAGGGAAGTTACGGATTTCTGACGGAGATTGCCGGGGCGGTGAAGACACCCCTCCTGTGCAAGGACTTCATCATAAGCGAGATCCAGATCGACAATGCCTTTGCCCACGGGGCGGATTTCATACTTCTCATCGCGTCTATCCTGAACGTCAGGGAACTCTATTTTCTGACCCGGCGCGCGCATCACTATTCGATGAAGGTACTCTATGAGATCCACGAGGCCGAGGAATTCAGAAAAATCAAGGCCCTGGACCCGGAGATGGTGGGCGTCAATTCACGGGACCTGAAGACCTTCGCCATAAACAAGGAAAAGGCCATGGGAACGATCGGCTCTCTCAACGGCGATTTCATGAAAATAGCCGAAAGCGGCATTGAAACCGCCGACGACATCATACGCTTCAGGAAAGCCGGGGCCGACGCCTACCTGATCGGCACCGCCCTCATGACCGCCGGCGACCCGGCGGCAAAGCTGAAGGAATTCCACAATGCCCTGGTGCGGCCATGTTCGTAAAAGTATGCGGCATCACGTCATTGGAGCAGATCGATTGGGCCGTCGACCTGGGATACTCGGCCGTGGGGATCGTGCTCCACCCCGGGAGCGTCAGGCATTGTAACGCCGATTATGCCCGAAAGCTGGCGCTGTACGGCCGGGGCAGAGTATCGACCATAGCGGTGGGAGTAACCTTCGAGGAGGTGGCCGATTGCTACCATGATTTCGATCTCGTCCAGGTCTATGAGAACTGCCCGGCAGACCGTCTCATATCCGCCGGCGACACCGAGGAGCGGTCCCGCGAGGGCGCCCTCTTCCTGTATGACGCGAGCAGGGGCAGCGGCGAGGAGAAGGAGCTTCCCCCGTGGCTCCATGATGTGAGCTATCGGCTCATCATTTCCGGCGGCCTCCGGGCAGGAACCGTCGCCGGGGTCATACGGGAATATCGCCCCTTCGGCGTGGACGTGTCCAGCGGGGTCGAGTCCCGGCGGGGGATCAAGGATTACAATCTGATGAAACAATTCATTACCGAGGTACACAATGCTCTCAGATAAAGGATTTTACGGGCCCTACGGCGGGCAGTTCGTTCCGGAGCTTTTAATCCCGGCCCTGGACGAGGTGGAGCGGGCATTCCGTGAATTTGCCGCCAGCGCCTCATCGATGGAAGAATTCAACCGCTACCTTGATGATTTCGCCGGACGGCCGACGCCGGTATACCATGCGAAGAACCTGTCGGAAAAATACGGCTTCAATCTCTATCTCAAGCGTGAGGACCTGCTCCACACCGGCGCCCATAAGATCAACAACACCATAGGCCAGGCGCTGCTGGCGAAGCACATGGGGAAAGGCCGCGTCATAGCGGAAACGGGAGCCGGTCAGCACGGCGTGGCCACCGCCACGGCGGCCGCCCTCTTCGGCCTCCGGTGCCGCATCTACATGGGGAGCCTCGATGTGGAGCGGCAGATGCCCAATGTAAAAAAAATGAAGCTTCTCGGCGCGGAAGTCGTGCCGGTCGACGAGGGGCTCCGCACCCTGAAAGACGCCATCAGCGCCTCCCTCAAGGATTGGGTCACCAACGTCACCGGCACCCACTACCTCATGGGCACGGTTGCCGGACCCCATCCCTTTCCTGAAATGGTAGCCTTCTTCCATGCGGTGACCGGCAGGGAAGCGATTGATTATTTCCGCGGAAAAGGATTCCTCCCGGACTGCGTCATCGCCTGCGTGGGAGGCGGGAGCAACGCCATGGGGATCTTCCAGGGGTTCCTGGACCTGCCGGAGGTGCGTCTCGTCGGCGTCGAGGCCGGGGGCCGCTCCCTCGGTCCCGGCGACAATGCCGCCACCCTTTCCCTGGGAAGCAAGGGCATTTTCCAGGGTGCCCTCTCATACCTTCTTCAGGACGAAAACTGCCAGGTCCGGGATGTGCATTCTGTCTCAGCGGGCCTCGACTATGCCGGCATAGGGCCCCAGCATTCATACCTGAAAGACACCGGCAGGGTCAGGTACGATCATGTTTTCGACAAGGAGGCTCTCAGGGCCTTTCACGAGCTCACCAGGCTGGAGGGTATCATACCGGCCCTGGAATCATCCCATGCCCTGGCCTGGGCCATTGACCATGCCGGCGAGCTGCGGGGCAGGCGGGTGCTGGTAAATCTGTCGGGCCGCGGGGACAAGGACCTTGGCATCATCGAGCAACAGAACAGGGAGGAATTATGAAAGGGATATATCTCACCGGCGGTTACCCGGATATGGGCACATTTAATGAGTGCTTCCACGCGGTAGCCAATAACAGATTTGATTTTATCGAGATCGGCATCCCCTTCAATGATCCCATTGCCGACGGCCCCGTCATCGCCCGGGCCATTCACTCCACGATTGAGAGAGGCATAACCCCTGACGCCATGGTGGATGCCATCGTCGCCCTGAAGGATACATACATAAAAAAATATGTCATGACCTACGCGAACATCATATATTCCCATGGCATAAAAAAATTCTCTGACAGGATGGCGGGCTCCCTCGACGGGGTGATCATCCCGGACCTCCCCAACAGGATGGCGCGGCTCTTTTATGACGAGGGTTTCGGCATCCCCATCGTTCCCTTCGCCACCCTTGAGTCCCGCGAATCGGATATCGAAATGATGAACAGGTCGAAAAGCGAGATCATTTACTTTATTGGCGTACGGGGCATTACCGGATCGCAATCGGATTTCACGTCCCCGGAGCTGCTGGACAAAATCCGCATGATAAAAAAGCATACCGGCAAAAAGATCATCATCGGCTTCGGCATCAAGACCGCCGATGACGCGAGGCGGGCCCTCTCCATCGGGGACGGCTACGTGGTGGGCACGGAGGCGGTGCTTCGGCAGAAGGACCCGGCCGCGCTGAACGACTATCTCCGTTCACTGAACCATGGATGAGATTGCACGATTTTCATGGATCAATTGCACCGTGTAAACTTTATTTCTCCTTTTGCGGTGCCGCCGCCTGGAAAGGCGCAATCGAGATTCAAGCGCCCGCCGACCATAACTATGTTGTTGATCATGACCGGTATTTTATCAACCGTCACGTCATAGCGGGAGCAGTATTGCGGATCTATGATGACTTCCTTGCATTTCTCATAGTCCGGGGGCAGGCAGGAACCGGGCACCTCGACCTTCACCACTTTTCCTTTGACCGGATCGATGATGGCGACCACTGCCCCGTCCTGCTGGCCCTCGCCCAGGATCACGGACCCGAAAAAATTCATGCGCTGGCCCGAACGACACTGTTTCGGCACGAAGGTGAACGTGCCAAGGGGCTCGCCCCTGGCCACCAGGGTACCGGTGACGCTGGAACAGCCCCTGGACATAAAAAAGAATCCTCCCACCATGACAAGATTTATGGCGATGGCAATGAACGCCGTTACTTTTATATTTCTTTTCTTCGTTGCCGGACCCTGCCCGGGCATCTGCGGCATTCCGCTCCCCGGCGCCGGCGAGCCTGGTGCGGTCTGCGCATTCAACAGGCGCGTTCCGCACTTGCTGCAATACAAGGCGCTGTCGTCATTTATCTGCTGACGGCAATTGTGGCATTGTCGCATAGGACCCTCCATGACAAATCAGTATCGGCCACGGCGGTGGCTGTACAGGTGTTCTGTGGAACGGATACCCGCTTTTTTTATATATATCCTTCTATCAATTCAATTTGAATAAATCAAGGATTAATTCATATCTCCTCATCCCGAAATTCGTCGAAACGACTAATTTGCAGCAACTCAAATTATCAGAAATAGCGAGACACATTTTGAAATAATTTGATTGTTAACGGTTTTTCACCATGCAGTAAATCCTTGACTTTATGATCAAAGGGCCATTACCTGTGACAATAAAGAGATGGCCCATGACATCATACCAATCACTGGCTGAAGAATTATCGCGCCTCCTCGGCGCGAAAAAAGTGGTCGCCGACCCCGAGATACTGGAGAGCTACTCCAGGGACGAGACCTCCGACCTGGCCGCCATGCCCGACATCCTGGTGAGGGCCTCCTCTGCGGGCGACGTAAGCGCCACGCTGAGGCTGTGCAACGAGCGCGGCGTGCCGGTCGTTCCCCGGGGAGCCGGCACGGGAGTCACCGGCGGCGCTGTGCCGGTCAGGGGCGGCGTGGTACTTTCCCTTGAAAAGATGAACCGCATCATCGAAATCGACCGGGAGAACATGGTGGCGGTGGTGGAGCCGGGCGCTGTCACCCGGGCGATACAGGACGCCGCCCTGGAGGAAGGGCTCCTGTACCCCCCGGACCCGGCCAGCCTCGAGTCATGCTCCATCGGCGGGAACGTGGCGGAAAACGCCGGCGGTCCACGGGCCGTCAAGTACGGCGTCACCAAGGACTATATCCTGGGCCTGGAGTTCGTGCTCCCGGACGGGACCGTGATCACCACCGGGGGAAAGATAGTCAAGAACGTCACCGGTTACAATCTGACCGGCATACTGATCGGCTCGGAGGGGACCCTGGCCGTCATCACGAAGATATTTCTGCGCCTTATACCGGCGCCGCTCCACACGGTGGATATCCTCATCCCCTTCCCGTCCCTCAAGGAAGCTGCCGAAGCCGTCCACGCGATCCTGGTCAACAGGATCATCCCCTGCGCGATCGAATTCATGGAGCACGACGCCATCACCCTCGTCGGGAAGTTTCTGAACAGGGACATCCACTTCCCCGACGCCGGGGCCCATCTCCTCATCCAGGTCAACGGTAATTCCGATGAGGCGGTCTTGGAAGACGTTGAAACGATCGGAAGGGTCGTTGTCGCCGACCGGGATTCGATCATGGTGGCCCAGTCCCCGCTCCAGCGGGAGCGTCTCTGGAAGGCCCGGCGCACCATTCGCGAGGCGATCCACGCGGAGAGTCCCGTGTTCCTGGCGGAGGACTGCGTGGTCCCCCGTTCCCGCATCCCGGAATTTCTCACGGCCCTGAAATCGCACTTTGAATCCCGGTCGCTCCGTTCCGTCATGTTCGGCCATGCCGGCGACGGCAATGTGCACATCGATGTGCTGAAAGGGGATATTGACTACGATCGGTGGAAAGCCATGCTGCCCGACCTGAAGCGCGAGATATACCGGCGCGCCATCGCCCTGGGAGGCACCATCACGGGCGAGCACGGTGTGGGATACATCCGCAGGGATTACCTCGGCCTGGCCCTCTCCCCCGGGGAGGTCGACCTGCTCAGGCGGATTAAAAAGGCCTTCGACCCGAAGGGAATACTGAACCCGGACAAAATAATATCCTGACAGAAGCAAGCCCCGCCGAGAATCACTGCCCGGGGCCTCCCTGAAAAATACCGTTGATCACAGGTCATTTTATTATTGCTTTTTTTTGATCCATGCATTTTCCTAAGAGCAGGCTCCGACATGAATAGGGAGAACCGTTCAAATAAAATAGACCAAGGAGAGAGGATATGAGACAGACCGGATCGGCATCACGGGCCTTTATAATTATTCCCGCCATGATCGCAGCGTTCATGGCGGTATTAGTAAAGGACGGCATCTCGGCCCAACAGGCTAAAAAGAAAACGCCCTATGAAGTCACCAGGGCAATGGACTGGAAACTTACACCCGAGCGCAGGGCTGCCATAGAAGCGGGGATTCCCGAGACGAAGGGGTTCATTGACGGCAACGAGATCGTGCAGGAGATCAGGGAGAAGAACATACGAAAAAAAGAGGACCGGGTCAAGCTCTTCATGAAAAAAGCGAAGGGAAAGTATATCCTGTTCGCCGCACAGGCCAATCCCAATCCCTTCAACGATAACGCCTCACTGAATCTTATTTTCGGCGAAGGAGGGCTCATGCCCGATTTCATGATGGTGCAGCTCAGGTCGCCTAAGAATTTCGATCGCGCTAAATACATCGAGAAGTACGGCGGCACCGGCTATGTCACCGTGTTCGTGGGAAAGCTCATCAATGCCCCGGACCTGACCCTCGAGCCGGTCTACGACATATACCTTCCCGGGTACTGGAAATAATCGACGATAACAGCGGCGCCCGCATCAGCCCTGTCCCGGTCCGATGCGGGCCCCTGTATTAGAGGCTGCCGATAACGGTAACGATCTTCGGCTTCCCGTCCTTCGGTTTTATGATGGGAATGGGGGCCGGAAGTCCCGCGACACCGTCCTTCTTGGCTATCCAGATCTTATAGCGCGCCCCCTGGATCAGCGTGGGACCGAATCCGTCATAGTCGTCCTCGGAATAGGCAACCCTCGTGATGACAGCCGGCACCTTGTAGAATTTCACGTTTTCATAGTCTTTTTTCAGGCTGTAGGGCAGGACGTCCCGGGAGATAGCCCCGGATTGTGAGAGCATATGCCCTCCGGATATTTTCGCCACTTCCATGGCGCAGGCGTCCAGGGACGTGCTGGTCGATAATATCCGGAGATACCTGTTCAGCACCTCGATGACATCCGCCGGGACCTGGTCTACCGGTATATCTGTCTGCCGCGCCCTTGTCGATCCGGCCCAGAAGAGCAGCACCGTAATCATGGATAGCGCAATAACCTTTGAAATGTTCATGGGACCTCCCTTAATATTTTAAAATGACATGATGCAAATCTCTATTATCATCCATATTGATATTGAGACTATAATAATATAAATTATGCATTTGGCAATATTTTTTCCATGATTTACACATTCCTGCATGCCCCAATGCCGCCATCGAATTGAGCTTTTTTCCTTGCGATAAAAAGCGCCGTGCCTCTAAATCGGCTATAATGGACCGGGGCGGCACAGTGTAGGCCGTCCCTGATCAATCAACAGCGAGAGGTGCGGCATGAACAAGGCCACTATAGGCGTCATCGGCGGCTCGGGACTCTACGAAATAAACGGGGCCAAAACCATCGAAGAGTTATCGATTGAAACGCCCTGGGGAAAGCCTTCTGATTCAATCGTGATATCTGAAATAGAGGGGCATCGCGCCGCCTTTCTGCCGCGCCATGGGAAGGGCCACGTTTATCTCCCCCACGAGGTGAACGCGCGGGCCAATATCGCGGCCTTGAAGATGATCGGGGTCCGGGAGATCATAGCCTTTTCAGCCGTGGGAAGCCTCAAGGAGGAGATCAAGCCCCTTGACTTCGTCCTGCCCGACCAGGTGATCGACCGGACAAAGGCCAGGCCCAGCTCGTTCTTCGGCAACGGCGTGGCGGCCCACGTATCCTTCGGCCACCCCTTTTGCGGGAGGCTCCACGGCCACATCAAGGCCGCCGCGGACGAGATGGATCTGACCATGCATGCCGGCGAAACCCTCATCTGCATGGAGGGGCCCGCTTTTTCCACCAAGGCGGAGAGCAACCTGTACCGCTCCTGGGGAGCCGGTGTGATCAACATGAGCACCCTGCCGGAAGCGAAGCTGGCCCGGGAGGCGGAGATCTGCTATGCCGTCATCTGCATGAGCACCGACTACGACTGCTGGCATGAGACCGAGGAGCACGTCACCATCGACATGGTCATCCGGAACCTCACCACTAATGCCGGCCACGCGAAACAGCTCCTGAAGCGCATACTCGATCGGCTCGGCGAGAAGCGGGACTGCGGGTGCGTTGAAGCGTCGAAGTACGCCATAATAACGGCCGGAGACAGGCGGGCCAGGGATCAGATAGAAAAATTGAAGGCGATCCTGCCCGAGCATTTCTGAGGCATCACAGGTGCTCGTACACGAACTTTTTCAGGACGCTGTTTGAGATGGGAGACATCTCGTCGAACTTGACCGTATAATACATGGTGCTGCCCTCGTCGACCGTTTTACTCGCGATGATCCGGACGAAGATCCTGAAATTGAAATCCATCGCCTGGAAATCGAGCATGTACCGGGAATTGAAATCGAGTTTCTGCGGCAGGCGGATCACCGCCTCGTAATCATTGAGCTTGTAGATGGTGCAGGGCAGCTTCTCTTCCTGGGCCTCGTCTATGATCATCCCCTCTTCCTCGGAGAGCTCGGCTTTCCCTTCATTTTTTTCAATGATCGCGTCAAGCTCCCTGAGCTCCTTTTCCTTCGGGGCCGTTTCCTCCCTGGAGATAAGGGCCGGCACGATCACGTCTATATAAGGGTGCCGGGATTCCTCGCGCTTGACAATCTCTGAAGGAAGGCCGACCTTGATGGCGGTCCCCTCGCGGCCGCGTATGGCGGAGGTGAAATCGTATTCCGCGTCGCCGACCCGGAACACATGGAAGGTCACCGGTTTGTCGTCCGGAACCGCGCCGATGTCCCCCGGATTTCCGAATATCCTTATAATAAGATTCGCGGCGTCCCGTGATGTGATTTTTCCCAGGAACACCTTGCCGGGAACAGGTAAAAAATAGATAAGCTGTTCTTCATCCACATCACCTATGCCCTTCAGAGGCTTCTTGGCCTTCATGTGGAAATAGAGCTTGTCATAGATGGATGTCAGATCCTTGCAGATCAACAATTGGGACTCCTCTGTTTCCCCCATGCCCCGGGTATGGGTAAGGAACCTGCCGATGGCCTTTTCGAACAATTCCGGATTTTCCATGAACTGCATCGGCCTGGGAAGACCGAGCATATCAATGAGGTTGTTGACGATCCTGATCTGGAAATTGGACAGGCCGAGCCGTTTGAGCCTGAACAGGAACAGCTGCTCCTCGTGGACCTTCCTGTTCCTCACGGCCTGGATAATTCTGAGAATGAAGTAAAGGCTTACGGGGATCATTAAAATCGCAAACACGATGGAGAGATCTCCCATCGAAGCCTTGCGCCATGTGATTCCCAGAACGGTTACAATATCCATGAGATCACCTCGATTAACCGGCAGGGATTCCCCGCCATGATTTAAAATCCGCCTGACAGGCCGAGAAACAGGTCAACCTGCAATGCGCGGGTGAGGCCGCCGATCGAAACCGATCCTAAGTAATTAATATTTGAGGATACGCCGGTACGTCTATGGGTATAGGTCAGGCTGGACCCCACCATGATGAGCAGGGCGTCTATTGCCCTGATATCGACGCCCAGGGAACCCGCATAGGTGTCAACGTTCATGGTTTCCTTTATCTTGCCATTGGTCCGCCTCTCCCTGGTGGAACTCAGGTTCCCTCCCAGGCTTATCGTGGCCGGTCCGGAGGGAAGTATTTCAAAGCCTGCGCTGAGGGAATAGAGCCCGGATTTACGAATCGTCATATTGTTCGACATGCCGTAAAAGGACGTTACCTCGTCGTACCGGACATCCTTATAATTATAGCTAAAGGGTATTCCGTATGCCCCCTCAAGGGCAACGGCAAAGAATGATCCCAGCCTCTGATATCCGCCCGCCATGATACGCAACCCGCGGTCATACTGGAGATAATAGTTCTCCCTGACCGATCCCGAGAAAACCAGCCCCTTCCCGAAATCCCCGTGGCCGAAACGCAGGTATGTCCGTTCCCAGTTGAACCTGCCGGACCGCACCATCAATCCGGCCTGGGACCCTTCCTTTTTGAATGAATATCCCAGTGACATTTCCGCGTTGATATCTTCGGTTTTTTTCGTCACCCAGTGCTGTCCGACAACGGTGGTGCCATAGGTCTGCACAAAATCATCCTTTTCCCTGGCCTGCCCATAGCCCAGGGCCCATTGGAGGCCGATGGCATGGTTTCCGGAAACGACAAGGCCGTAGGATATGACGAGGCGCGGCGATATCGAATTCCTGTCGGAATGCGCGCTCAGATACTCGATAGCGTAACTGGAGGTGTTGATGCCGTAGTAATTGCGGCCATTTCTTTCTTTCATGGCCTGGAAGGGATTGCCGGCATCAATCCCGATGCCCACCGTGCCGCCGGAGGTCCTTCTGCTGTATGACAGGAACAGGCTTCCCGCCAGATATTTCGAGGTGCCGTAGCGGGGCCGCGAGACGGTGGAGCTTATTGTAGCCCCGCTGTAGGAATAGCGGCGGTCTGAAAAGGCCGTGGAGAGGAAGAGGACCCCCAGTGCGTTATCCGTGCTCTGGGCCGTGAGAAGCGAAGGATTTCTGAGAACATCAAGGGACCCGTCTGAAGCGACGGTTTGGATCTGCCCCATGGATATGGCGGATGCCTCGGCCCGCGCTCCGGCACAGAGCCACAGTGAAAGGGTGGCGAGAAAAACAATTATTATGTTATTTTTCATGTGAAATCCCTGCATAGCCCATGCGCCGTTTATGATAGGGTAATTATTTTAAAAGTCAAATAAAAATTTATTGCTACAAATCAGTTCCCGCCGTATCCTTTTTGACCATGATCATTGATGTTCACACCCATATATTCAGCGGCGACCTGTGCCGCGACAGGTCGGGGGGCCTCGGGGACGGCCAGTTCAGCTCGATCTATGGCTCGGAAAAATCGAAGCTGATCGATCACCGGGGCCTCATGGCCGCCATGGAAGACGCCGGCGTCGATTACGCCGTGGCCCTCGGCTTTTCCTGGGAGAAAGAGGACCTGTGCGCTGCCCAGAATGAATATCTTCGCACCGCGATGGACCAATCCGGCGGAGCCATCATTCCCTTCGGGTCGATCCCGGTGCGCCCCGGCGTTGATGTGGGCCGATGGGCGCGCGAGATTCGGGAGATGGGACTGCGGGGAATCGGCGAAGTTGCATGGTACCGTCACGGACTCGGGAGGTGGGGCCTTGACTATCTGAGAGAGCTCCTTGGGGCGGCCGGGGCCTGTTCGCTCCCCCTCTGCATCCATGTCAACGAGCCGGTGGGACATCCCTACAACGGAAAATACGAGCCCAACCTGCGGGACCTTTACGCCGCCCTCTCGGAATTCCCTGACGTCGACGTGATACTCTCGCACTGGGGGGGCGGCATGATCTTTTACGAGCTCATGCCGGAAGTATCGAAGGCGCTGTCCCGCTGCCGCTATGACACGGCCGCCTCGCCCTTCATATATACGAACGATATTTACGGGATCGCCCGGCAGATCACCGATCCGCGGAAAATACTCTTCGGCAGCGATTATCCCCTTATCCCCTACCGGAGATACCTGGAGGCCATAGATTGCGGGATTTCCGATGAAGAAATAAAGGCGGACATTCTGGGAAGGAATGCCGCCCGTTTGCTGAAGATTCTATGACACCGCACTGCCCCGTGATCCCGAGGAGTGCAGAATCGTAAAAAAAGACGGTTTTGGAGAAAGCCTACTTTTTCCCTTCTTTCTGGTCCTGCAGCCTCATCTCACCCAGTTTCTCTTTCAGCTTCGTATCCTTTTCCACCTTTTCGAACATGTCCTTGTACTGCTGGTAGGTGTATCCGTACTTTTTCGCCACTTCCTCGACCTTGGCCTTGTCAAGCTCCGGATTGGGCAGATTGATTTCCAGCTCAATTTTGGCGTAGTCTTCCAGGCTCATTTCCTTCTTCATGGTACATGATACGGCAAGAACTGAAACCACCATCATGATAAGTAGTATCTTGAAAAACCGCATACAGCCTCCTCGGTAAACTGATGTATAAATTCCACGCGGCATGGAACGGCGCCGCCCTGTGACAATAGGTATGGCTACTGTTTGTATTATGTCAAGGATAAATCCGTGACCCTGAAGGCTCTCCGGCGCGTCATGGCGGTTATTTATTTGAATAGACCACGTTACCGTTGCAGATGGTATATTCCACGGACCCGAACAGCTCCTTTCCGAGGAAGGGGGAATTCTTGCACTTTGAGAGCATGAATTCCTCGTTTATCATTACCTTCTTTTCCGGGTCGATTATCGTCACATCGGCGATGCCGCCGATTTTCAACTCTCCGCGGTTGATCTTCAGAATACGCGCCGGATTGACGGTCACCTTTTCAAAGGCCTCAAAATAGGAAAATCCGTTGTCCCTTACCAGGACGGAGATAATGAGGGGCACCGTCGTTTCAAGGCCGACGATGCCGAAGGGAGCGTACTCGAGCTCCTGCATCTTCTCATTGGGAGAATGGGGAGCATGGTCCGACGCGATGACGTCGATGATTCCCCTCTTGAGCCCAGCGATAATGGCCTTCCGGTCATCCTCGGTCCTGAGGGGGGGCTTCATCTTCGCCATGGAGAGGTATTCCGCCACGGCCGCATCGGTGAGGGAAAAGTAGTGCGGCGCCGTCTCGCAGGTTACCCTGATGCCGTCGCTCTTGGCGCGCCGTATGATCTCGACCGACCCCCCCGATGAGACGTGGGCGACATGGAGGCGTCCCCCCGCCAGGCGGGTGAGGATCACGTCCCGCGCGATCATCACCTCTTCCGCCTCCCGGGGAATTCCCTTGAGGCCCAGGAACATCGAATTTTTCCCTTCGTTCATGATGCCGTCGTCGGTAAGGTCGAGGTCCTCCGAATGGGTCATGATGGGCACGTCGAACATGCGGGAATACTCGAGGGCGCGGCGCATGAGGTTCGAGCTCCTGACCGGCAGGCCGTCGTCGGTGAAACCCACGGCGCCGGCGTTGATCAGCTCGCCCATCTCCGATATTTCCTCGCCCTTCAGGCCCTTGGTGATGGTCGCCGCAGGGAAAACATTGATCGGTCCCTTTTCAGCTTCCAGCTTGATGAACCGCACCAGGGCCTGGTTGTCGATGACGGGATCGGTATTGGGCATGGTGCAGACCGACGTGAATCCGCCCTTGGCCGCGACCTTCGACCCGCTGTAAATGGTTTCGACGTCCTCGCGCCCCGGCTCCCGGAAATGCACGTGCATGTCGATGAGGCCCGGCAGCACCAGGCAGCCGCCGGCGTCGATGACGCCGTAATCGTCACGTACGGCAATGCCGCGGGAAATGTCCGCGATGGTCTCGTCTTCGATGAGTATGTCCAGCGTGTCATCGGTCCGTGAGGCGGGGTCGATGACACGGCCGTTTTTAATTGCTATTTTCAAGGGAACCTCATTCCTCGCTCATTTCCTCCAGGGGCGCCCCTCCCGCCAGGAGATAGAATATCGCCATCCGCACCGCCACCCCGTTGGTGACCTGCTCGTTGATTATTGTCTTGGGGCTGCTCATGACGGCGTCGTCGATCTCAATGCCCCTGTTCACCGGGCCCGGATGCATCACGATGACGTCGTTTCTGCACCGCCGGAAACGCTCGTCGGTGAGGGCGAACTGCCGGTGATACTCCCGCAGCGACGGGAAGTGTGAGCCCTTCTGCCGCTCCTTCTGGATCCGGAGCAGGTTGACGACGTCAAGCTCCGGCAGGAGGGAGTCCAGATTATAGCTGATCTCGACGCCATAGTGCTTGAAAACATCCGGGATCAGGGTCGGCGGGCCGCAGAGGGTGACCTTCGCCCCGAGCTTCTTGAACACCTCCACGTCCGAGCGGGCCACGCGGGAGTGCTTGATGTCGCCGATGACGCCGATATGAAGCCCCTCCATGGTTCCCTGTTCCAGGATGCCCAGTTGTTCCATGATGGAATAGGCGTCGAGCAGCCCCTGAGTCGGGTGGGCGTGGAACCCGTCGCCGGCGTTGATGACCGAAGCCTTGATGTTACGGGATAAAAAATGCGGCGCCATTGACGCCGCATGTCTCATTACAATGTAATCCACCTTCATGGCCTCTAAGGTATGGACCGTGTCGATGAGGGACTCTCCCTTTACGACGCTCGAGGTCGACACCGCGAAATTGATCAGGTCGGCCGAGAGCCGCTTGGCGGCAAGATCAAAGCTCAGCCGCGTCCTCGTCGACGGCTCGTAAAAGAGGGTACAGACCGATTTCCCCCGTAATACGGGAACGCTCTTCACTGACCGGGTAAAAATATCCTTGAAATACTTGGCAGACCTGCAGATAAGAAGAATCTCCTCTACAGATAACGATTGAATATCAAGGAGATCTTTACGCTTGAGGGAATTCATATTAAAACCTGATAGTTAATGCACAGGGCAAAATTGTCAAATTATTTATCGCTGTGGCAATATTTTTTTAACCCCGATGCTATTACAGCCTGCCCTGGTCCACGGTAATGGGGCTTCCCATGTCTATCAACGAGTATCTCCCCTTTTTAAATGATCCGGAATTTGCCACCAGGCAATCATTGAAGCGCTCCACGCCGTAGGCTTCATGGATATGGCCCGCAAGACAGAGATCGACCCTGTTTTGTTCGATAAATGCCCTGATAGCCCTGCTTCCTCCCCTGATGCCTATGAAGGTCCTGTCCCGCAGGCGATGCGGCGGGGCATGGGACACGAGAACCGACGCGGACGCCCCCGCAATCTGCCGGAACCCCGCTGTCAGCAAGTCATTGTATTCTTCCTCGGAATATTCACTGGCCGTGTTCATCGGCGTCTGGTTCGACCCTCCGACTCCGAAGAAGCCGATGCCGCCGATGATCCGTCCCCTTCCATGAAGACTGTATCCCCTCCCTTCCAGCAATGAGCAAACCTCCCTCCTGTCCCAGTTCCCGTGAACGCCCACGATGTTTCCCGTATATCGCTCGATTCGGGAAAGGACATCTTCCGCCGATTTCCAGTCTCCTCCCTTGCCGAGATCGCCGCAGATGACAACGAGATCGGCCGACCTGATCAGATCAGCGGCATCGTCAAAGTATTTCATATCTCCATGGATATCGGCGATGGCTAGTATTTTCATATGTGGGATAGTATGACTCGATATATAAAAAATTCAACCAATTATTCATCAATTATTTTATACTTGCAATTATGACGCTCATACCGGTACAACGACACCAGGACAATCCTTCGAGAAACGTCATGTATATCGATTCCCACGCACATTTTGACCTGATCCTTGAAGACTCGCCGATTGATGAAAACGCTCTCATGAAGCATCTGGGCGAAAACAGTATTTCCCGGGTGGTGCAGGCCTCCATCGACATGGCCAGTTCCCGGTGGTCCCGCGACTTCGCCGTGCGCCGGTCCTCCAATGGCATGGTATTTACCGTTGGCATACACCCCTCTTCCCCTGCCCCTGTCGCGGAACTCGAGGAACTGGAAAAACTTGCCGTTTCAATACTTAACGGCCCTGACGCAAAGCTGCTTTTCGGCATCGGCGAATGCGGCCTCGATTTCTACCGGATGCGCCGGCCGAAGGAGGAGCAGGAGCGATCATTCCGCTTCCAGATCGGCCTGGCGAACAGACTGGGGATGCCCCTGATCGTGCACTCCCGCGACGCCATGGAGGAAACCCTGGCCATCCTCCGGGAATCGTGCAGAACCGGCGGCGTCATCCACTGCTTTTCCGGCGACAGGGACTCCGCCAGGCAATGCATGGACCTGGGCTTCTACATCTCCTTCGCGGGCAATGTCACCTACCGGGCCGCGGTGAATCTTCATGACGCGGCCGCCTATGTACCCCTGGACCGGCTCCTTGTCGAGACCGACGCCCCTTTCCTGACGCCGGTGCCGCTGCGGGGAAAGCAGAACAGGCCGGATTACATCATTCATACATACCGGTTCATCGCCGAGCTGCGCGGCGAGCCCGTAGAGAGCATCGCGGAGGCCGCGCAAAAAAATGTAACGGAGTTACTGAACCATGAGGCCAAAAAAGTTCAAATCTGATTTCCTGGTGATCGGAAGCGGCATCGCGGGCCTTGCCTTCGCCATCAAGGCATCGCGCTTCGGATCGGTGAACATCGTAACGAAAAAAAAGGACTTCGATTCCAACACCAACTACGCCCAGGGGGGAATCGCCTCGGTTCTCTCCCCGGAAGACTCCTTCGAAAAGCACATTGAAGACACGATAAAAGCGGGCGCGGGCCTCGGCGATCGCAAGACCATCGAGATCCTGGTGCGGTCCGGCCCGGAACGGATCAGGGAGCTGATGGAATGGGGCACCCAGTTTTCAGAGAAAGACGGCCCCGGCGGCACGATCCTTGACCTCGGCCGGGAAGGGGGCCATTCCAAAAACCGCATCGTCCACGCCCAGGACCTCACCGGCCAGGAAGTGGAGCGGGCCCTGTTGCAGAAAGTTTCCGAGATAAAGAATATCCAGCTCTTTGAGGACCATACCGGCGTTGACCTTCTGACCGAGCACCAGCTGAAGGTGAAGCCTTCGAAACGGGCCGCCATCCACTGCTACGGGGCCTACATTCTCGACAACA
This sequence comes from Spirochaetota bacterium, assembly GCA_017999915.1. Lineage (NCBI taxonomy): Bacteria > Pseudomonadati > Spirochaetota > Spirochaetota bacterium. The sequence goes on along the minus strand of JAGNKX010000001.1, from coordinate 828,623 downwards.
CCACCGGCATGGTGAACACCTTCAACGCAAAGATGACCCTCCTCGCCACGGGAGGCGTGGGCCAGGTCTACCTCCACACCACGAACCCGGAGATCGCCACCGGCGACGGCATAGCCATGGCCTACCGTGCCGGGGCCCTCATCGCGGACATGGAATTCATCCAGTTCCATCCCACCGCCCTCTACAGCACAAAGCAGAGCGGCCCCTGTTTTCTCATCAGCGAGGCGGTCCGCGGGGAAGGGGCGATCCTCGTCAACAGGCGGGGGGAGCGATTCATGGAGCAGATCCATCCCCTCAGGGACCTGGCGCCCCGGGACATCGTGGCCCGCGCCATAGATATGGAGCTGAAGAAGCACGGTGTCACCAACGTCTATCTCGACATCACGAGCAAGAGCAAGAAGTTCCTCATGCAGCGGTTCCCCCACATCTACGCCCAGTGCCTTGAAGAGGGGATCGACATGTCGAAGGAGCCGGTACCGGTGGTGCCGGCGGCCCATTACCTCTGCGGCGGCGTTGTGAGCGACTACGACGGCAAAACATCGATCGAAAACCTCTACGTGTCCGGCGAATCGTCCTGCACCGGCGTCCATGGCGCCAACCGCCTGGCCAGCAATTCCCTCCTGGAGGGGATCGTCTTTTCCCACCGGGCCTTTCTGCGGGCAGAGGAGCACCTCGGGCAATTCGACAAGAAGCGCGTTATCCCGGAATTCCCCAACTGGAACAAGGCCGGGACCTTTGACCTCGAGGAGTGGGTCCTGGTGCAGCACGACATCGAGGACGTGAAGCGCCTCATGTGGGACTACGTGGGGATCGTCCGGTCCGACAAGCGTCTCCAGAAGGCGCACAAGCGCATCCTGATGCTCGCCGACGATATCCACGATTACTACAAGAAGAGCACCATTTCATCCCGCATCGTGGAGCTCCGCAACCTCGCCACCGTGGCCAAGCTCATCATACGAAGCGCCCTGGCCCGGAAGGACAGCATCGGCCTCCATTACAATTCGGACCATCCCCTCCCGGGGAAGCGACAGGTCAATGTAGTCCTCCAGGCCGACCATGAGCCGAGGCTCCTGAAGCTGGAACGGTCCTGAATGAAGGGTCCTGTCGAGATAAGGCCGGTGCGGATCGACGACCTGAGGAAGGTCTTTCTCCTGGGCCGCGAATTCTTCACCCGTCGCCACTCGCCGATCCTCCAGGACTGGAACGAGACCAGCCTTGCCGATTGCCTTGCCGGGAACCGGGGGCTCGGCCTGGTAGCCGTGACAAAGAAGAGCGTCGCCGGCTTTCTCATCGCATCCCTCGACGAGGGAGACGGCGTTCAAACCGCCACGATCCGGTGGCTCTGCGCCGACCCGTCAAGGCCGGCCGGCCTGATGGAGGGCTTGCTCAGGGAATTCAAATCATTACTCGCCGGAAGGCATATCGAAAAAATATTAATCGCCCTTCCCGAAGGAAATTCCGAATTAATCGAGTATTACCGGAATTTTGGCTTTACTGAATCAAATCGATTTATAATTATGGAGAACTTTTTACCGAAATGATCATGAGTGACGCCTTTTCCGCACGGGAGGCGGCAATCGATTTTTTGGAAACCAATAAAAAAAAGAGGCGCCCGGCGAAGCCGGCGCCGCGGGTAGCGCCATGAAGCTGAAACTGGTAGAAAAAAACAATCCCGAGTCCCTGGTCTCCCAGGTGGGCAGCGCCGTCCCCCCCTCGGGGATACGCGAGTTCTTTGATATCGTCTATTCCACGCCGGACTGCATTTCCCTGGGCGTGGGGGAGCCGGATTTTGTCACGCCCTGGCGCATATCGGACAGCGGCATCTTCGCCATCAAGGACGGCAACACCCATTACACCCCGAACCGCGGCCTGCCGGACCTGCGCGACCTCATTGTCGAGTACATCGCCGCGCACTACAAGGTCAATTACGACCCGGACACGGAGCTCATCGTCACCATGGGCGTTAGCCAGGGCCTCGACCTCGCCCTGCGGAGCATCCTGAATCCCGGCGACGAGGTGATAATCTTCGAGCCCTGCTATGTCTCCTATACCGCCAACGTGTCGCTCCTGCACGCGAAGCCGGTCATCATACCGACCTACCAGAAGGACCGCTTCAAGATCGACCTGGACCTCCTGAAAAAAAGCGTCACCCCTAAAACAAAGGCAATCATGCTCAACTACCCGTCAAATCCAACGGGATCCACCATTGACCGGGCCACCCTTGAGCAGGTGGCGGAGCTGGCCATGAGCCGTAACCTCATAGTCCTCAGCGACGAGATATACTGCGCCCTCTCCTACGACCGCGACCACTTTTCCATAGCCTCCATTCCGGAGATGAAATCGCGCACCATCTACCTGAACGGCTTTTCAAAGTCCCATGCCATGACGGGGTGGCGCCTCGGCTATGTGGGGGGGCCGAAGTTCCTCATCGATATAATGATGAAGATCCACCAGTACACGGCCCTCTGCGCGTCGTCCATGGCCCAATACGCCGCCATCGAGGCGCTCCGGAAAGGAGAGAAAGACGTTACCGCCATGAGGAAGGAGTACCTGAAGCGGAGGAACTTCATATCGGGCAGGTTCAACGAGATCGGCCTTGACTGCCTTGTCCCGGAGGGGGCCTTCTATGTCTTTCCCGACGTTTCGGGCACCGGCCTTTCGGGCAGGGATTTCGCGCTGCAGCTCCTGGCCGCGGAAAAGGTCGCCGTGGTGCCCGGCAGGGCCTTCGGCGAGTGCGGCGAACGCCATGTCCGCTGCTCCTACGCCACGTCAATGGATAACCTCAGGGAGGCGATGACGCGGATCGAGCGGTTCGCGAAAAGCCTGAAATGACCGGCCATGGTACTGCTGATTGACGGCTTCAACCTGATGTACAAGTTCCCGGACCTGGAGGAGAAGATGCTCCTCGGGCAGCTCAACGAGGCCCGGGCGGGCCTCCTGGACCGGCTGAAGGAATTCCAGAAAATCAGGAAATCCAGGATACGGGTGGTCTTTGACGGGAAGAAAAACCCCTCCCACAATGTCCGCAGCGAGCGGGTCGCCACTATCGACGTGTACTACTCCCTCGATTATTCCGCCGACTTTCTCATCAAGGAATTCATCAAGAAAGACCCGAACCCGAAGATGAGCACCGTGGTGACCTCCGACAAGGACATCCTCTTTTACGTCAACCGGTTCAAGGCGCAGACCATGACGAGCGAAAAGTTCGCCGATTTCCTCACGAAGACCATTGAAGATCATTACGCCGAGGTCCTGCCCGAAAAGGAGGACAATCCCGCCGTGTCAGACGAGGAGATTTCTTTCTGGGAGAGACTTTTTACAAAAAAAGGTAAAAAGTTGTAGGCTATTTCCCGAGCTTTTTATCGAAAAAGGCGAAAACCTCCGGCACCAGGCTGCCCCAGTACTTCCAGTCATGGCCGGCGCCCTTGCTTTTCTCACTGTCCACGACAACTTCATACCCGCCCTTGTCTGCGGCGAGCTGCATCAGGCGGTCTGCCAGCATTGTTGTCTGCGGCGGCGGCACCACCCCGTCATTGGTCCCATGCCCGAGGAATACCGGCGTTTTTTTGAGATTTTCCGCCAGCTTGATGATATTGACTTCCTCCTCCCAGCGCTCTTTATTGGACTCATAATATCCGTATACGGAAATGAGGAGCCGGTCGTTCTTTATCGATTCTGAATCGTAGTCCCCGGAGAGGCCCGCGGCCGCCCCGAATATTTTCCTGTGCTGGGCAGCCAGGAGAACGGCCCCCCGGGCGCCGGTGGATATGCCGAATATGCCGGTGGTGCCGCGGTCCTTGGCGAGGCCGAAATTCTTCTTCAGAAATTCGATCAGGGTCTTTGATATGAATACCCCTCCCGGCTGGGGCGCCCACCTGTTCACCGTCTCCGGGAAATACCGTGACTCGTACAGTGTCGTGGTCATGGCTGGACAGGCCAGGACAAAGCCGTAGCGGTCCGCGTACTCGGTAACGGGCGTGCCGTTTTCCCAGTCGCTCGGCTGCTGCCGGTAGCCGTGGAGCACAATAAGGGTCCGGGCCTTTGAGCCGCCTGTATAATTCTTCGGAAAATAGATCTGGACGAGGCCCCGGCCCTTGACCGAGCCTTCTTCATATTCGACTTTAACGTTCCGAAGCCACCGTCCCGGTTTTATGTCATAGGGGGATTTTTCCTCTTTTCCTGCGGACAAAGAGGAAATGGCCATGATTAAAATAATTGAAAAAAAAAGTGTGTGTTTCACGGTGGGCACCTCGTTACCGGTACAAGCTAGATGATGGAGTTACAGGAATGCTTCGGGGCATTTTTTTCAAGAAGTATTTATAGGATTGATGAATCCTCTCTCATCCAGTCAATCTTACATAAAAAGACAACTTGAGTCAGATGTTTTTCATATAAATTAACAACGAATTTGACATCTCATTTTTTCGACGTGATAAATAATAAATTGCCTGAATTTGCTCAAAAACGAGCAAAACAAGGTGCGCTGATCAGGATGATCGAGTGCAGAGCCGCGACAGGAAGTCGCAAAAAGGCTCTGCTTTTGCGTGAAGCGAGGATGGTCCACGATGGACCTTCCGCAGCAAAACAATCGACATCAATAACTGACAAACGAAACGAGAAAAAAATGTGATATCAAATTCGCTAATATTATATTTAGTAACAAAGCCTGACTCAAATATATAAATACTTCGGCCCTAATTATTGCCCGGGAAAAATTAAAAAAATATTGACTTTAAACATCATTTATATTACTATATCTATATATATTGATATAGTAATATTATACAGTGCGTCACACTATAAAACCGGTAGGCAAGAAACATTTGCATTTTCTTAACCACCTGCACTATCATGAATTGAACGTGCCGATCATTGTTATTACTGTTGAAACATAACTTATTAGCAGGCGGTAACAGGCCATGAATCCATTTTTATCAATGCTCACGCAGGGTAAAGCGATCCTCTTCGACGGCGCCATGGGCACCATGATCTACGACAAGGGGATATACATAAACCAGTGCTTCGACAACCTCAACCTGACTCAGACGGGCCTTATTAAGGAAATTCACGAGGAATACGTCAAGGCCGGCTGCGACGTGGTGGAGACCAACACCTTCGGCGCCAACAGGGTGAACCTGGCCAAGTACGCCCTGGCCGACAGGGTCCGCGACATCAATATCGCCGGCGCCGGAATTGCCCGCTCCGCCGCGGGTTCCGCCGTACTGGTGGCCGGTTCCATGGGACCCCTGTCGACCAATGTGGAGCCCCTGGGCGCGGTGACCTGTACCGAGGCTGAGGAGGCATACCGCGAGCAGGCGGAGGCCCTTATAGAGGGCGGAGTGGACCTTCTCATCCTTGAGACCTTTGACCAGCTGGATATGCTCGAAGCAGCCCTTGGTGCGGTCCTCCCGGGAAAAAAAGTGCCCGTCATCACCCAGGTATCGGTCAACGAGGACGGCAGGACCACCTACGGCACCTCCCTGGAGCAGGCGGTCCGGTTCCTGAACGGGACCGATGCCGACGTCATTGGCCTGAACTGCACCGTCGGTCCCGCTCCCATGCTCGATCTTCTTAAAAAAATGGTCCGCCTGACGGACAAGCCCGTATCGGTCCAGCCCAACGCGGGCTATCCCCGCCACGTCGGGGGCCGCAACATCTACATGACCACCCCCGAATACCTGTCCGAATACGCGGTGCAGTTCCTGAATAGCGGCGCCAGCATCATCGGCGGATGCTGCGGCACCACGCCGAAACACATACGGGCCATGAAGCAGGCCATAAAGTCCCGATACCCTGAGAAGCGGGATACGGTGGTGGAGGAAACATCCGGCCGCGACACGGTGGAAACAATCCCCCTAGAGAAAAAGTCCGCCCTGGGGGCCAAGCTCGCCCGGGGGGAATTCGTGGTCTCCGTTGAGATAACGCCGCCCCGGGGCTGCGACGCGGCCGCGGTGGTCGATTCAGCGAAGCTCCTGAAGCAGAACGGCATCGACGCCGTGAACATCCCCGACGGCCCCCGCGCATCCGCGCGGCTGGCGCCCATGCCCCTGGCGATACTGCTGGAGCGCGAGGCGGGGATAGAGACCGTGCTCCACTATACCTGCCGGGACCGTAACATCATCGGCATGCAGTCCGATTTTCTCGGAGCCTACGCCGCGGGCCTCAGGAACGTCCTCATTATTACCGGTGACCCGCCGAAGCTCGGGGATTACCCGAACGCGACGGCGGTGTTCGACCTCGACTCCATCGGACTGGTCAGAGTGGTCCGGGACCTCAACCACGGCCATGATATCGGCCGCCATCCCATCGGCACACCCACGGGCTTCCTGATAGGCGTGGGCGCCAACCCCGGCTTCGAGGACCAGAAAAGGGAGATCGAGCGTCTCTTCCAGAAAAAGGAAGCGGGCGCGGAGTTTGTGATCACCCAGCCGGTCTTTGATATCGCCCAGTTCGAAGCCTTCATGAAGAGCATCGACGGCCTCGGCATCCCGGTGATAGCGGGGCTCTGGCCCCTGGTGTCCCACCGAAACGCCGAGTTCATGAACAACGAAGTGCCGGGGGTCGTAGTGCCGCAGTCCATCCTCGAAAGGATGCGCAGGGCCGGAACGGGACCTGAGGCGGTCAAAGAGGGGATCGCCATAGCGCGGGAACTGCTGGATGACATGAGAGGCATGATACAGGGGGTGCAGATATCGGCCCCCTTCGGCCGCGTCCAGTACGCCCTTGACGTGCTGAAGGGGTAAAGCGATGAGCGGCGGCACTGCATTTCTTCAATATCTCGGGGAGCGCGCGGTCCTGGTACTGGACGGAGCCATGGGCACCGAGATACAGGAGCTCTCCCTCGCCGACAGCGCCTGGGGAGGGCGCCCGGGCTGCAACGAGGCCCTGAACCTGTCCGCGCCGGACGCCATCAGGAATATTCACCGCGCCTATCTGGCGGCAGGGGCCGATGTCATAGAGACCAACACCTTCGGCGCATCAGCGGCGGTTCTCTCGGAATACGGCCTCGGCGCCGAGGCCCGGGCCGTGGCCCGGGCGGCGGCGACGATCGCACGCGAAGCGGCGGCCGACATAAAGGAACGTCCATGCTTCGTCGCAGGCTCACTCGGTCCGGGGACGAAACTTCCCTCATTGGGCCACACGGACTTCGACGGGATCTATGACGCATACCTTCCGGCCATCCAGGGTTTACTTGACGGCGGCATAGATCTTTTTCTTCTCGAGACCTGCCAGGACCCGCTCCAGATCAAGGCCTGCCTCTGCGCCATCAGGGACGCCCAGTCTGAGCGGCGCCTGAATATTCCCGTGGCGGCCAGCGTCACCGTTGAGACCACGGGAACGCTCCTCGTCGGCACCGAGGTACTGGCCGCAGTGGCGATCCTGGCGGCGCTCCCGGTCGATATCCTCGGCATCAACTGCGCCACCGGACCGTCCCAGATGGCGCCCCACGTGCAGGAGCTCTGCCGGACCTTCCCCGGGCCGGTCCTGGTCATGCCCAACGCCGGCCTTCCAACGAACGTCAACGGCTCCCTGGTCTATACCCTGGAGCCGGAGGCCTTCGCAGAAGAGCTCCGGAAGTTCGTCACACAGTACGGCGTGAGCCTCGTCGGAGGCTGCTGCGGAACCTCCCCCGACCATATCAGGGCCCTGAAAAAAGCCCTTGCCGGCGTCCGTCCGGCGGGCCGCGCGATGGAATCAGTTCCCGGCGTGGCGAGCCTCTACCGCTTCCAGGAGCTCCGCCAGGAGCCGGCGCCTTTTTTCGTGGGAGAGCGCGCCAACACCAACGGCAGCAGGCAGTTCCGCGAATATCTCCTGGCCGAGAACTGGGACGGCATGGTAGAGATCGGGAAAAACCAGGTCCGGTCAGGGGCCCACGCCGTGGACCTCTGCGTGGCCTACGCCGGCCGCGATGAAATTGCCGATATCGTCAGGATGGCGCCCCGCTTCGCCCTGGAGGTGCCGCTGCCCCTGGTCATCGACTCCACAAGCCCGGCCGTCATCGAGGCGGCCCTCAAGCGCTACGGCGGCCGCGCCATCATCAATTCCATAAACCTGGAGGAAGGGGAAGAAAGGACCCGCCGCGTCTGCGCACTGGCGCGGCGCTACGGAGCGGCCGTCATCGCCCTTACCATAGACGAGGAGGGCATGGCCAAAACCGCGGAAAAGAAGCTCGCCGTGGCCCGGAGGCTTTTTAACATAGCCACGGAAGAAGGCCTCGCGCCGTCCGACCTGATCTTCGACCCCCTGACCTTTACCCTGGGTAGCGGCGACGAAACGCTGAAAACAGCGGCCATCGAAACGCTCCGGGGGATCGGGCTCATCAAGGAAGCCCTTCCCGGCGTGTTCACACTCCTTGGCCTTTCCAATATATCCTTCGGCCTGAACCCGCGGTCGCGGCAGATACTGAACTCGGTGTTTCTCTACCGCGCCGTCCAGGCCGGCCTGGACCTGGCCATTGTCAATGTGGCCCAGATCATTCCGGTGAACCGCATCGACGAGGCCGATCTGAAAATGGCGCTGAACCTAATCGACAACGCCGGTCCGGGCAATCCCCTTCTCGAATTCATAGGGCATTTCGAAAGTCGGACCGCCGTCATCGAGGATAACGACAGAGCGTCTGAAGAATCGTTGCGCCCGGAGGACCTGTTGCGGAAGCGCCTCATCGAAGGCTCCAGGGCCGGCCTTGAAGAGCTGCTGGAGCGTCTCCTTGGCGCCATCCCTCCGGCTGAAATCATCAACGCCATCCTGGTGCCGGCCATGAAGCAGGTGGGAGAGCTCTTCGGCAGCGGCAGGATGCAGCTTCCCTTTGTGCTGCAGTCCGCCGAGGTCATGAAACGGTCCGTGGACTACCTGACCCCCCGCATGGACAAGATCGAATCAACGCGGAAAAGCAGCATCGTCCTGGCCACGGTGAAGGGCGACGTCCATGACATAGGAAAGAACCTGGTGGACATCATCCTGTCGAACAACGGGTTCCAGGTCCACAACCTGGGCATCCGGGTCGATATCGAGGAGATAATAAACAAGGCCAGGGAAACGGGCGCCGACGCCATCGGCATGAGCGGGCTCCTGGTAAAATCGACCCAGGTCATGAGGGAAAACCTTGAATTCATGAAGGCCCAGGGCCTCGATATCCCGGTGCTCCTGGGCGGTGCCGCCCTGACCCGGAGCTATGTGATGGAAACCTGCGATCCGATCCTGGAGTCGCCGGTCCTCTACTGCGAGGACGCCTTCAAGGGTTTCCGCGCCATGACCCTGCTGAAGGAGGGGAAGCTGGCTGAATACGGCGAGGCTGAAAAAATCCGTTACGCCTCAACGGTGAGGCCGCCCCGTCAGGTTGCCTCGGAGGATGCGGATACCCTGGCGCCGGCCCCATCCATACCGAAACCCCCCTTCCGGGGAGGCGTGGTGCTGGACTCGATCACGACCGAATCGATCTTTCCGTACCTGAACGAACGTGCGCTTTTCAGGGCGCGATGGAGCTTCCGCAGCCGCGGCCTTGAACCGGATGATTTTGATGCTCTTATAAGGAAAGAGGCGGTTCCGGCACTCGAGGAGATGAAGGAGCGCCTTCTCAGGGAAAAGATCCTCTCGCCCCGGGCGGCATATGGCTACTGGCCCTGCCTGTCCGACGGCGACACGGTACGGGTCCTGGACCCGGCTGACAGTGCTTCGACAATTGGGCTGTTCCATTTTCCCCGGCAGAAAAGACCGCCCTTCCGATCCATTGCGGATTACTTCCTGCCGAAAGGGAGCGGTGTCACCGACCTGGTCGCCCTGCAGGCGGTGACCATCGGCCCCGGCCTGGACGCGCTGGTCCATGGTCTTTACGAGGCCGGGGAATACCGTGATTACCTCTTCTACCACGGCCTCGGCGTGGAGCTGGCGGAGGCCATGGCCGAGATGGTGAACGCCAGGATCGGCTCAGAGCTGGGTTTACGCAGCAGCGAGCCATCCACTCCCGCGGGACGGGGACTGCGCTATTCCTTCGGCTATCCCTCCTGCCCGAGCCTTGACGACAACAGGACGCTTTTGGATATCCTCGGGGCCGACCGCATCGGCATAACCACGGTGGAAAGCGGCGGGATGGTGCCTGAGCAATCCACCAGCGCCTTCATCGTCCACCATCCCGGGGCCCGGTATTTCATCATATAGCGAAACCCTTCCGGTTTAAATATACCCGCCTTCCTTGAAGCTGTAATAGGAGGCGTTGGTGACAATGACATGGTCCAGCACCGGGATACCCACGATCTTTCCCGCGTCCACCAGGCGCTGCGTGGTGTGGATGTCCTCCCGCGACGGCGTGAGCTCCCCCGTCGGATGATTGTGGGCCACGATCACCGCTGCCCCGCCCTCGCGAATGGCGTCCCTGAACACCTCCCGCGGGTGTACGATCGCCTCCGATATGGTGCCGGCCGATATCATAGTGTTTTTCAGGAGCCTGTTCTTGTTGTTCAGGATGAGGACCCGAAACTCCTCCCGGTCGAGGCAGGCCATGTGGGGCAGGAGGACCTCCCATACCGCTCCCGGCGAATCGAGATGGCGGGACGCGCCGGGCCTGGCCACGGCGCGCCGCCCCATTTCGAAGGCCGCGTGGATCCGCACGGCCTTGGTGAAGCCGATGCCCCGGAGCCGGGCTATTTCCCTGATGCCCGCCGAGGCCAGGCCCCCGAGGCTCCCGAAGCTCTTCAGCATTTCCGTGGAAAGGTCGACCACGTCATGGCCCTTTGTCCCGGTTCCCACCATGACGGCAAGGAGCTCATGGTCCGAAAGGACCCTGATGTCCGCACCTTCCCGGCACTTCTGCACCGGCAGGAGATAGTGCTCAAAAACCGTATTGTTATTTATGTTCTGTTCCATATGTAGATAAACGAATGGATGCAAAAAAAATAAAAAATTTACGGGAAAAAGCGCATATGACCGATCCGCGATGACGGGTATCCCGTTCAATACAGGCGTATCCGTTCACGCCCTCCTCACCATAACCGCTTGAACTCCGCAAGGTATTCGGAGGCGATCTTTTTATTGTCGATAATGAGGATATTCTCGTCATTGGACCTGTTGGCGTTCCGGGAATAGTTGTACGATCCCATGATCACCCGTTCGCCGTCAATGATTATGACCTTGTGGTGCATGGCCCCGCGGTTGCGGTCCAGCCTGACGGGAATTCCTTCCAGCTTCATCTTCACGTACTGGGAATGACCGGTTTTGGCGCCGCGCCGTTCGAATATGCCCTCCACGGCGACCCCGGACCTGGATTTCTTTATCATCATTTCCCCTATGCCTGCGCTGGTGAAGGAAAAAGCCATGAAATGGATCGACGTCTTCGCCTTTTCCAGGCGCTTGAGAATGATCCGCTCAACGTTGTCTTCCGGAGCGAAATAGGCGTTTATGTCCGTGTCCTCTATTTTCACATAATAGCTCTTCCTGAGCTCCGCGAAGGGGCCCCGCTCCTTCCGGTTTCCGAATATTTCCTCGTCGAACATTTCCAGGAATTCTTTTTTATAGATATCTGCCAGGAGCGGTGAAGATATCAATAGGGCGTTATTGTTGTTTTTCACCGAATCATTTACCGTGGCGTTATAGGACCCGGTCCAGAGGTAGGCGCCGTCTATGACGGCGAATTTATTGTGCATGAGGCCGCGCCGTCGCGGGGGGTCGGCGATCACCGTTATGCCGGAATCTTCCAGCTTTTTCATGAAACGGCTCCCCCTCCCTTTTTTTCTTCCCATGGTATCGTATTCACACACGAGCTTGACGTCCACGCCGCGCCGCCGCGCCGCCACAAGGGCGTCCACGACCTTCGGCGAGGAAATCTCGTAAAAAGCGCCGTAAAAGAATTTTTCCGCCTTCCCGATGATCGATACCAGCCCCGTTTCAGGGTTCACCGTGTTAGAGAGAAAAGCCGCTTTCCCGGGCGCGGTAAAATAGAGCTGCCACCAGCCTTTCCCGTCGCCTCCGGCCGGAATCGCCGCGACCAGAAGAATGACCAGAAAAAATGTTCTTACCATCTTATTCAGCATATGTTTTCCTTATATCACTGCGTCATCGAAGCATTAATAAGAGCGCATCCCGAAACCCGGGATGCACTTTAAAAAAGCCCTTCACAGGGTATAACGAACATCCCCCCGATTAATTAAAAAAAGCCGGCATAAGACCGGCTTCCGGGGGTACCGGGGCGTTAATCCATATCCCGCTCATCTTACCTGTATCCCGGATTTGAGCTCTTCCAGCTTGTCGTAGAGGATATTCTCATACACGGTGTAGAGCTTCTGCTCCTCCGCGCCGGGATACATGGCCTTCACCTTCGACACCAGTGTCCTGAAGGGCGTCAATTTCTTGATGTCCGTGGTGGATTCTATCATCTTCGTGATGCTCTCCTCGTCCTTCTTGAGCAGGCTGTGATAGAATTTGAACGAATTGAGCAGGTCAAGGAGCATGGCCTTGTTCTTCTGCACCGTGGTATCGCTTTCCTCTCTATCAAGAAGGTCCTGGATGAAGCTGAGGATATACTCCGTATCGAGGGCCGTTATCTCGAAGTCGAGCAGGAGCTGGTTGATCTTGGCCAGGTCCATCGTCCGGAGATGGATACGCGCCAGGAACACCGGATTCGACGACATCATGTTGATGTTCATCACGCGGTCTGAATCCGGTATCTGGAGCCGTTCCGCCAGGAACACGTTGTTCGACAGCTCCACGTATACGATCTCGTTAACCTTGTACCGGTTCTTTATTATGATGACGTCGTTGGGCGTGACCGCGTCGTCCACCACCACGTAATCGGGCTGCACGGTCACGTCGATGTCCCTGACCATTTGCGCCACGTCGGAGACGTGCATCATGCGCGCCGGGACCGCGTCCATTTCCTTGTCGGTGGAAAGGAAAAAGAACTTGGTCTTCAGGTCCCGCTGATCGCGGTAGGGAACCACGATCTCCCCGTTCCGGATCTTCAGCAACATGTAGCCCCGGTCATATTCCCTCCTGATATCGAAGGTGGCGCCGACAAAAATGATGACCGGGACCTGGTGGAGCAGGCTCCTGCATTCCTTGTCCCCATAGATCGATTTGCCTTTCTTGTCAAAGGCGAGATACTGCCATTTGTCGAAGAAGATCTTCAGGAGATACCCCTTCGGCGTTTTTTCTTCGATGAAGTTCATCTATCCTGAAACCCTCGTTGTCAAGGCATAGAGCCATTCATGGAGCGGCGCCATGTCGGCGTACCGCCTCATGCAGTACGCGACAAGGCCGGATGAATGGACCTCCTTCGGCACCGGCACCTCCATTCCGGCCCAGAGGCCGTTGTAGAGGAGGTACTCCGCGTTGCCATGGTCCGCGGGGTATCCCCGGGGCACCTTCTTGTAGAAGGAGCCGCCCAGGCCATAGGGGCCCTTGTTCAATACGCGCTTCACCGCCCTGTCCAGCTCCGGTCCGTATTTCCGGTGCACCGCCGAGTCGCGGTACTCCTTCAGCATGTGCTTTGGAAACATGTATATCCCCGCCCCCAGCATGAGCGTACCCGGCTCCAGGTGGAAATAATACCCGGAGCACTCCATCCGCGGCCCGTTGCCCTCCCAGAACCAGAGGGCGAGGTGCGTCTTGAAGGGGCGCTTGTCCCGGGAAAAACGGATATCCCGGTGGATCCTGAATATCGATTTATCCGTGCGCGGGTCGGCGTGTATCCCGGGGGACCGCCGGGCAAAGGCGTCGCCCATGGCCTCGACGAACCGCCGGGCCGGGGCCAGGACATGGTCGTCATAGTCGCGCCGGTGCTCTTCGAACCACTGCTTCGTGTTGTTCCTGCCAAGGCCGCGGTAGAAGGCAAGGCACTCCCTGGGGAACCCTTCAAATTTCTCGGTCATGGGCCATGCTCTCCCTTTATATCCGGGCCGCTATCGTGCGTTTCCGATAGCGCTCCAGCTCGGCAATGAACATCTCGGCAATGCCGGTGATGTCCTTGAACTGCTTGACCATGAAAAAAGTCTTCACCAGCTGCTTGATCTTCGTGTTGTCCAGGAGGTCCGCCATCTGTTTCTGGCTCGCGGTGAAGATTTCATCCGTGTCCAGGAAGGTCTCCCGTATGATCTCTTCCACGTTCTTTGGCAGCTTGTTCAGGGGAATACCGCTCCGGTAGTGTATGTTCTTGATGATCAGGGCGATGAGGGTCAGCACCTTCCTCTTCCGGTCCGCGTCCCGGTCGCTCATCATTTTCTCAAAGGCCGTGATGATGGTCTCGTTTTTATCCTTGATGGCGTCCATCAGCTCAAAGCGGACATCCTCGGGGAGCTTGTTGAACGCCGGCGCGTGATGGGGGTAGAACGATTTCAGGTATTGCTGGGAAAGCATGATCTTTCCCGCGAGGGATTCCCCGGTCGACGGGCCCCGCACGTAACCCCTGAGATTTTCAATATCCATGTCAAAGATGCTTTTGGCGGAACCGAGAAATTCGGGGGGCTCTATCTTTTCGAGGAACTGCTCCAAGGTCCGGTTTTCATTCTTCTCGTTGATGAAAAAATAATCCGTGAGAAGCCGGTTGAATTGTCCGCCGACGCCGCCCGGATGGTTCGGATCCTCCACCATTTTCAGGTATTCGTCGATGAGATTGTTGAAGCTCTCGTCTTTTTTTGCCATTGTTGTTCGGCCCCGCCTATAATACCGCCCGGCGCGGCCATTTCCGGCCGGGCGGTTCATATTCTACCGAGAACGGCCAATTAATCAAGTAAAATTATACCCGCCCATGGACGTCAACGGCGCATGAATCGTAGCGGCCGGCGTCAAAGTATCGGAACCCGATGCCGGCGACCATGGCCGCGTTATCGGTGCAGAGACCCGGCGAGGGGATGATGATTTCCTCGCTGCCGCGCTTCTCCCCGTCGAGCATCTCCCGGAGCCTTCCGTTGGCGGCCACCCCGCCGGCGACCACGATGGAACTGATGCCCCGCGACCGGGCCGCGGCAAAGGCCCGCCGGACCAGCAGCTCCAGGACACGCTCCTGGAAGCCATGGACCAGGCCGGCCCGGTCGGCCCCGGGGTTTTGCTTCACGTAATTGATCACCGCGGTCTTGATGCCGCTGTAGGAGAACCTCGTGTCCCCCGGCTCCGGCAGTATCTTCGGGAACCTGACCGTTTTTCCCGCAGCGGTGCGCGCCAGCTTCTCGATCACCGGTCCCCCGGGGTACCCCAGGTCAAGGTATTTCGCGATCTTGTCAAAGGCTTCGCCGGCCGCGTCATCGGCCGTGCGGCCTATGATCTCCATATCCCCCACGCCGCGGACATGGTACAGGACGGTATTCCCGCCGGAGACCAGGAGCCCGATATAGGGAAACGCCTGTTCCCGCCCTTCGAGAAAGGGGGCATAGAGGTGCGCCTCGAGGTGATTTACGGCTACGAGGGGGATGCCCATCGTGCGGGAGATGACCTTGGCGGAGAGAAGCGCGATGAGGAGGGAGCCCACCAGGCCCGGCCTGTTCGTTGCCGCCACGTAGTCCAGGTCCTTGAAAGAGGCCCCTGACTCCTCCAGCGCTTTCTCGATGAGAATGTTGATGGTTTCCAGGTGGGCCCGCGACGCTATTTCCGGCACGACGCCGTAATAGTCCCGGTGAAGATCGATCTGGCTTGAAATGATGTTCGAGAGAACGACCCTGCCGTCCCGCACCACGGCGGCCGCGGTTTCATCGCAGGAGCTTTCGAGACCGAGTCCGAGGGCCATCCTATTTCCCGTTGCTGATATGCTTGATGGCCTCATTGAGCTGCTGGTCGAACTCCAGGTCATAGAGGGGCTTTTTCCTGAACCGATAGATCCAGTCTTTCAGGATAAAATTGACGGTCTTGTCCGAAAGGGTCACTCCGTTCTTGGCCAGCAGCCGGCGGAACGCTTCTTTCGTTTCCACGGTATAATCCATGTCTTTTTTCACGAACTGTTCCAGGAGCTTCCTGTCCCGGATGACTTTCAGGTTTTTCATTTCCCCTTCGGAGAGCTTTTCAAGGGGAACCTCGAAGTCGGGCTTGATTCCCTTTTTATGGATCAGCTCGCCCGACGGCGTGTAATACTTGGCCACGGTGATGGCCACGCCGATGTCATCGTCCAGGTTGAAGGACTTCTGCACCGAGCCCTTGCCGAAGGTCTTGACTCCCAGGAGCTTTCCCCTGCCGTTGTCCCTGATCGCGCCGGAAAGGATCTCCGACGCCGAGGCGGAGCCGTTGTTCACCAGCACGATGAGGGCCCCCCGGTAGATCGGCTCGCTCTGCGACTTGAAGACCTGGACGCGGCCGCTCCCCTCTTTTCCCCGGGTCGACACGATGATCTTGCCCCGGTCCAGAAGGAGCTCCGAAATTTCAATGGAGGAATTCAGGAGACCCCCGGGGTTGTTCCGCACATCCATTATGATTTTTTTTATCCCCTTGGTGTTGAAAATCTTGAGGGCCTTGGTCACGTCCCTGGTCGTTTCGGAGCCGAAATTCTTGATCTTCAGATACCCGATATTTTTTTCCTTGATGATGTCGTAATCCACGCTGGTTATCTTGACCGGCGCCCGTTCAAGCTCGAAATCGAGGGGATCATCATACCCGTCGCGCTTCACCTGCAGCTTCACCGTGCTCTTCGGCAGGCCCCGGATCAGCTTCACGATTTTTTCGAGCTTCATCCCCTTGACGGCCTTGCCGTCTATCGTGGTGATGATATCCCCCGACTGAATACCGGCCTTCATGGCGGGAGAGTCCTCGATGGGGGTCACCACCACGACCTGCCCGTCCTGGATCGTTATCTCGATGCCGACGCCCTGAAACTTGCCGGTGGTCATCTCCTTTAGCTCCTCGAAGGACTTTTCATCAAGGAACCGCGAGAAGGGATCGTTCAGGGAGTTGATCATGCCGCGGATGGCGCCGTAGAACATCTCCTTCGGCGACGCCTCGTCGACGTATTCGGTAAGAATGAGCTGGTATACCCGGTGAAAATAGTCGAGGTATTTATGGGCCGGTTCCGTGGCCGACGACAGGAAGGAAACATTGATGCCGATGAACAGCCCGGTAAGAAAGGTCAGTATCAGCAGGTGGATGCGCCGCTCTTTCATTTTTTTAAACATCATTATCTCCGGTACAATGAATGCTAGGGTAGGTGTATACAGGTACTGTGTACACTGTAAAGTAAAAAAGTTAAATAAATCAAGCGCGGAAAGGGAGAATCCGCGCTTCCGCCGTCATTTGCCTTTCATGACATAGACGCCGTCCCAGCCCCGCGACGGCGGGTTCTTGGCGTATGTATCGCAGCGCTCAACGTACACTTTTGAGGGACCGTCGTCATCGACCACCTTCAGGGCCTGCTTGAAGAGGACCCTGGCCTGCTTCCAGTCGCGGTTGAGGAAGAGCTCCCTCCCCTGGTTGTATTTGTCCAGCATTTCATAGATCCGGTCCGGCAGGGAGCCCTTTTTGCCAATGAGTTCGTATATCGGCACGGCCTCGCTTTTTCCCACCACGCGTATCACGTCCAGCTGGCGGGCGTCGACAACATCCTTCACCCCTTCATAGGTGGACCCGCTTATCATGGCGCTGGTCTCATAATACTTGTTGGCCCCCTCGAGGCGCGACGCCAGGTTGACCGCGTCTCCCATGGCGGTGTAATCCATCCTGGTCCGGGACCCCATGTTGCCCACCGTCGACTTGCCGGTGTTGATCCCCATCCTGGCGTATATCGGCTCCTTGCCCATGCTCATCCATTTTTCCTGGAGCTCCCTGAGCCGCTTCTTCATATCGATGGCGGCAAGGCACGCCTTGGCCGCGTGATCGGGCATGACCGTGGGCGCGCCGTAAAAGGCCATAATGGCGTCCCCGATATACTTGTCCACGGTGCCGTTGTAGTTCAGGATGATATCAGTCATCTCCGTGAGATACTCGTTCAGGCGCACGACCAGCTCCTTGGGGGAGAGTTTCTCCGATATGGTGGAGAATCCCCTTATATCCGAAAAATAAATGGTGATCTCCCGGTCTTCGCCCCCCAGCTCCAGGGAATCGGGGTCCTTGATGATCTCGTCAATAACGCTCGGAGACAGGTAATAAGAGAATGCTCCCTTGATGAACCGCTTCTGGCTTTCCTCCTTCATGAACTTAATGGCGATAATGGCCATGGAGGGCAGGAACATGGACAGGGTAATGCCCACCTGCTGGAGCCAGAGGTTGGTCAGAACAAAAAGAAGCATCACCGCCACATTGAGCACAATGAAGGTTACTGTCATGTATATGAGCGATTTCTTGGCGTCAAGACGCTGGATGACAAATCCCATGGCAACCGCCACCAGGAGCATGATAAGGAGGTTAATCGGCCAATTCACCCTCGTAATGAACTGTTTCTGTATAACGGTGTTGATCGTGTTATGATAGGTCCCGACCCGGGCGTACACGTTGTGGAGCGGTATGGAGCCGATATCCTGCGTCCCGGCCGCCACGAGCCCCGACAGGGCGACGGTTTCTGACATGTTTTCAACCAGCAGCGCCAGGTTCATCGCCTTCATTAAAAATTCCATCTGTTTCAGCTCGTCCCGCTTGTTCTTGGCGCCGTCTTTTACTTCTTTTTTCAGCTTTTTAATTTCTGCGGCGTAATTGCCGATATATTCAAGCTTCGTTCTGTTCGTCTCTTTTTTTAGGTCCGCGACCTCTTTCCACGTTTTCTCCCTTTCAGACGCGGTGCCGGCGGCGGCATACCCTGCGCGGGCGGCGGCCATCCGCTCCCTCAAGTCTGCCAGCAGGCCGTTCTTTTTCAAAGATCCCAGCTGCTTCTTTATTTCAGCAATGCTGGCTGCCATGTTCTTTCTCGCCGCGGCATCGCCTTCCTTATACTCCTCCGTGAAGCCTTCCAGCTGCTCGGTCAATCCCCGTATCCGTTCCGCCTTGATCTGGTCCTCCTCGTCATTGACCTTTTTCACCGTGTCGGCATGGCGTGGATATTCAAGAACGGCATAGAAGGGAACGTGCATGAAGGTGTTCTCAAAACGGCCATCCTTGTTCCGGCCGGAGCCGGCCCAGGTGACATACATCATCCCCTTGGAATCTATGGGTATCGTTATGTCCTCGGTGGCCTGGGTGACAGGATTCAGGGCCTGCTTGAGAATAACGCTGTTGCCCGGGTTTACGGCGACCCTGTTGAAGGGCACCCGGCACACGTCCATGAGCATGACCATGGCCAGGTTAAAATAGAGCCTCCCCTGGTACACCTTGACCAGCTGTACCTTCCGCACCGTGCCGTCGATATCGGTGTACCGGTTCACGAAGCCGAAGCCCTTTGCCGTGTTCATGAACTCGGGGATCGGATAGGAGATGCTTTTCGTGGTAGGGTCGTCCAGGCTCTTCAGCTTTTCAGATTCGGCTGCGGATAGCTTCACCGAGGAGCGCTCCAGAAACCGTTTCTGCGCCTTTTTGAAAGAGTCCTTTTTCTGACGCTCCAGGACATCATAGTTGGCTGCCTCGTCAGTGAAGGTGTAGGAGAGAACGGCCCGATCGCATGAGGCAATGCTGTCGGCGAATATTTTATCCTTGTTCCAGCCCGCCGCTTCAAGCTCGGCCAGGGAAACCCGGTTGCCCTTCCCGATCTTCCGCATGAGCGTATCGTAGTCCCTGTCGTCAAGGGTCCGCGGCGTGGCGTCGAGGAACATCATGTCAAAGCTCACCTGCGACACGCCGATATCTTTCAGGGTATCCAGTCCCTCCGCGTAGAGGTTCCTCGGCCAGGGGTATTGGCCCACGGTGGTCAGGCTGTTCTCGTCGATATCCAGGAAGGAGAGCTGCTCCCATTCCTTGATCGAGGGCCGCAGCTTGAAGCGAAGGTCGTAGAGATTGAGCTCGAACCGCTCGTACACGACGGTAAAGCAGAAAAGAACCACCAGGAGGTAAAAGACGACGGCCACGGCGACGCCGGAGAACTTGTTTTCATCAATGAATTTATTGGCCAGCTCAAGATATCTTTTTATCATAGCTCTACCTCAATAGTACAATGGCCTGCCGTTGGACGCGCAGGCCTTGAATTTCCCATGGCGGGGCCGGTTCTTCCGGTTCCCCTATGCCCCGGGGGCCCTTGATAGGACCGGGAAGGAGCCGAATCGCACTATGTCCGGCCTCTGTTAAAAGCTTACGTTAAAGCCCCCCATCATGAAGTGCCGGTACCGCACCGACGAATGCGTGAACATGACCATACGATAGGCGGTATCATAATAATACTGATAACCCGACGCCTTCCCCGGCATGAAGATCCCGTAATTGACGAAGAACGAAAAGTCGGAGAATATGAGCCACCGGAGCGAGAGGTCCACGGCCTGGCCGATATGCTTGTTATACCTGTTTGCGTCGGTGCCGGAGTTGATGGGAGACATGTTCTTGTGCTTTAAGTAATACATGTACTTTGCCGAAATGGTCATGTTTTTGAATGAATAGATGCTCGACCATGAGAAGGGCGAGAAAGCGACGCTGCCGCTTATCATATGCAGGTTCGCCAGGACAGGACGCAGCGCGTAACCGCCCACGAAGGTCCCGAAATACATGAAACCCCGGTCCTTGGCCCAGGCGTTTCCGTTGGGATTCCGGTAATTGCTCCGGTTCACGTCGCCGGAGCCGAAGGCATAGTGGATCATGATCACCGGCTTCAGGATCACGTTGATGTAATAATTCAGCTTTGCCTGGGCGGCGTAGGCCAGGATGTCCTTCTTGACATTATACCCGAACAGCCCCGGATAGATGTTGCCGGCAAGATAGCTTTTTCCTCTCTCCATGACGAATTCACCTGAATAGGAGAGGCCGCTTACGATGACGCCGTCAAGGCCCGCGCCGTAATACTGCGATTCATAGCGGGATTTCTGGTGATAGTGCATCATGGCGTAGGTGTAATTCGACCTCGCGGCGGCGTCGTAGAACGCGCCGATGGCGCAGGTTTCCCAGCGCTTCCTGTTGTAGAGCTGATCGCCGAAATCGAACTGGGCCAGGCCGAAGGCGTACAGGGTCTGGTTGAAAAAATCCCATGAGAGCCTGCCGCCGGCGAAGACCCGCTTCGCTCCGGTGGCGATATCGCGGTCGCTCAGGCCGTAGGGATTGTCATCCTTGGCAAGCCAGCCGGTCCAGGTGCCCAGGGCCTTGATATTGACATATTTTGAGTAATAATTGAATTCAGCGCCGTCGCCCCGTCCGTCCAGGACCAGCCCCGAACCGAGAAGGAAATACTTGCGGCCGACGGAGAAATCGACGTCCTTGCGGTCGGATGCCATGGTGATATAACCCACATCCAGGTCCGCCACGTTCTTGTCCCTGGTGAACTGCCTGCCCTTCTGGTACAGGACCTTGGTGTAGGTGTCCTTCCCCCTCACGTAGAGGAAGCTGTTGTTCCAGAGATAGGTCTTGAGCCAGGCGCGGAAGGTCGTCACCGACGTGGAAAGGGTCTTCTGGGGGGTTTCCTGGTAAATGAAGACCGGGGTGATCCACGCCCCGTACTGGAAGCCGCTGGAGACCATGTTCCTTTTCGACTCCAGTATACGCATGTCATCGTCTCCCTGGAGCTCGGGATAGTACTGGTCGCTTTTCTTCGTTTCCTTCGCGGCCCACGCGGACCCGGCAAAGCCGGCCGCAACGATCATCACCAGAAGGAGCGCGCTTATCCATTTCATTTCTTTACCTCCATCCGCTCCGCGACAATTGCCATGGTTTCAAGGAGCTCGTCGCCGGTCATCCTGTCAAGCTCGCTCGTCGTGGCTGTCATGATGTTTTCCGCGACGCAGGCGCGGTGGGCGTAACGCTCCGTGTCGAAGAGGAGGTAAAAAAAGGAGCCCTTCAGCTTCAGGTGCCGCGCCACCATGAGGGCCAGCATGCCCCGCCGAAGGGGCTTGTCCTTGTCATAGGCTTTGGCCTTGAGAAGCTTGAGCCCCTTCAGAGTCGCCACGTCGGCGTTGAAACCGGCCGGCGCCTTACCCAGGGTGTAGAGGTACATTTTAACGCCGTCTTCAAAGGTGACAATCTTCTTATCAGCCAGGGAATTGATGAAATTGATCTCCTGGGCCGATACAAGGGAAAATGGAAAAATAAAAAGAAAAAGCAGTATAATGACCGTGCGTCTCATGGAAACCCCCTCGCTTCGATTAATGCTATGTCATGGCGTTCCGGCACCGCGAAGGGCCGGAACAGGTTTATGGGTGAACAGCCTACGGCTATTGATCGCTTCGCGTCAAAACATGCCGAGGCGGCTTGCGACAATTACGGCCACACCAGGTTAATGGTGACCGTGGTATTGACCGGTATCCCCTTTAATAATTCATCGATCGTGCCCTGTGAACCCTGCACGCCCTGGAAACCCTCCTGGTAATTGATGAAATCGTCGCCGAAAAGCTTCGTGGCCGTCTCTTCATCAACGGTGATGAACTTGGAATTCGTGCTGGTCAGGTAATCCTGCATGCCCGCCATGGGGCTTGAGGACGCGCCGCTGACAAGGTTCTGCAGGAACTGGAGGTTGCCGGATATGAGCTGGGCGCCGCCGTTCAGGCCCTGGCCCTCCACCGTGCCGCTGATGACGAAGATCCTCATGCCGAAGGTGGGGTTGTACACCACGATCTGCTCCGTGCCGCGCACGGACGACGTGGCCACCGGCGTGGAGACCTTGAACACGGTCTTGATCCGGGCGTCCCTGGCGACCTTGGTGCGCACCAAGCCGCGCCGCAGGCCCAGGCGCGTCGTGGAGCTGGCGGCAGTGTCAACGCTCTCGCTGATCTTCATGATGGTCAGGGGCTCCACGGTCACGGTGTGCTTGTTCACCTTGATCTCCACGCGGGACCTGACCCCGGTGCTCACTTTCGTTCCCACCGCAAGGGCGGCGCCGGCCGTCAGGGGCACCCACTATCCGCCGGCCTTATACGAAGCCGTCCCCTTGACTGACACGACCCTTATTTCTGCAAAGGATGCGCCGGTAAAAAAGAGCATCATCGCGATTACTATCATAGGTATGGTGTAACGTTTCATGATTTCCTCCTCAGGAAAGAAGGCGGGAAAACGCCTAACGATATACACAAAATTACGCTTTATTATGATATCTGGCAAATCTTTTTTGGTTTTTTTATATATGAATAAGACTCTAAATATCACATAATAGAATTAAAATTAACAATTGTTATAAATTTATTTTCTTTTAAAACTTGAAAATATATTATATATTTATTAATAGAGTTTTTGCAAATCTGAATCTTATAATCGGGGTTAAGGGGCGAAGCCCCTTAAAAGCCCCCCGCAGGGGCTCTCCCCCGAGGGCGAGACGCAGTTTCGCAACAAGTCTAATAGTATCACTATTAAAAATTTTTAAGTAAAACTATCAAGGAACGATTCATGAAAAAGCATTTCATTGTCATCTTCTCGATTCTACTTGTGTCAAGCCTCCTGTCCTGTTCCGATTCGGAGCGGCGCCTTCCCTATGTTTCCAGGTACGCCACGGTTAAGATTAAAATGACCCTGCCCGATGAGGCGGTCCTGTCCCATATGAACATCATAGACCGCGTTCTACGCTTTTTTTCCCGCGACGCCATTGCCCAGACGGCGCCTGCCACCTTCAGTTCCATCAGGGTCGTGGTCACCTCGTCGGACATGGACACCATTGATCAAACCTTCGGGCCCGC
Source organism: Spirochaetota bacterium (assembly GCA_017999915.1). NCBI lineage: Bacteria > Pseudomonadati > Spirochaetota > Spirochaetota bacterium. Next base: position 805,002 of record JAGNKX010000001.1, on the reverse strand, counting down.
CGAGACGATAACTCTCACCGTGTCCGGGGGACTGCTGCGGCGCTTCGAGGTGACTGCCACGGTCGATCAGAGCGACCCCAGCGCGGCTCTTTCCTTCCGCGGCATCACCACCCTGGACCTTGTCGGTGAAACCGTGACAGTACCGGTAATCATGAATCTCCATGAGACGAAGATTGTTATTCCCGATCCAGCAGCAAGCATTCCTCCTTATACAGTCAGATTAATTCAAATTAACAACCTCGCCGGTGATATCGGATGGATAGAAAAGACAGCTTCTGATATAGGATTTTCCGGTACATTTCAGCCATGGGATGTGGATTTCGACAATCAAGGTAAAATATATATAGCAAATAATTTTCCAACAGATGGCAGTTGTGTAGTAATTCGCTTAGACAATATTAATGATACTTCTTGTGAAACAATAGGGACAGGATCAAGTAATGCTATTTGTGCCATTGCCGTTGACAGATTTAGAAATTACCTTTATTATGCTACTAACCCAATTCATCTTAAGAGATGCAATCTTGATGGTACTGACGATAGAGAATTAGCAACCATTGCAGGAGCAGCAATAATTGAATCAATAACCGGTCTTGACGTCGATGCGGCAGGGATGCTATATATATCTGGAACAACAACAGGCAATGCAGCGGCCGTATTTCTTTATAATCCATTAACAGAAACTGTGATTTCTTATTATCAAACCTACCTTAATAATCCTTCAGACATAATGGTAAAATCGCCGTATATTTATATTGCCAACTTCAGAGGTGCTGATAATTATAAAATACTACAATTACAATTAAACATTGCAATGCAAATGCAGTATACCGCCGGATATGGCATACAAGCTGATATTGTTAATAAGAATCAGGGATATTTCTACGGTCCTCGCCGCTTTGTTGGCATTAGAAATGATGTATTGATTGTAATAGACGACCATTACGACTACAATCTTGATAAACTGGTATCGATGCAGGACATGAGCGGAACCGGATGGGCAACCTATGGTGACGAAGGAAAAAGCACCGGCCAGTTTCAATTTTTTTATGCTTGTTAATGCGCGTCTTATTCTACACCTCAGGGACAACAGGAACAGGCAGGCTCATAGGGGGCATATCCATTGGCAATGCCATCCGCAGGGCGAACCTTGACTGGGATTACACCATCATCAATATGTCGCCCTTTGCGCATCTTGCTGACCGGTTCGGTCACAGCCATGTCGAGATTCCCGCTGAAAACGAAGAAGTGCTATTATACAAGGGTTATCAGGAATCGGCCCTGTATACGACCATCGACTCCCTGAAGCCGGACATCATCATTGTGGACCTTCTCTGGTTCAGCCTCCAGGGCTTCATCCGCGACCTCCCCTGTAAAAAGATATTCCTGTCCCACATGGTGGTCGATTCATTCTTCACCATCCATCTTGCCGACAGGGACCTCACGTTCAGGTACGAGGATTATGACCGTGTCTTCGCCATAGAGCCGTTCCGCTCGAAAATACCCTTCGATGAGATAAATCCAATAATCATCAGGAACCGGGACGAGATCCTTTCCCGCGGCGAGGCGTTGAATGCACTGGCCCTTGAAGATGGCAAAAAAAATTGCCTCCTTGCCATAAACGCCAATCCCGGCGACTTCGAAATAATAAAAAATAAATATTCCTACCTTGAATCAGAGGGCTTTCACATGGTCTATTCGTCCAATTACCATGGGGGACTCTTCCCAGCCGTGGATTACTACAACGCCTTTGACCTGATCGTGGGCAACGCCAGCTACACACAGTTCTGGGAGGCGCGCTTCTTCAATAAGGAGGCGATCCTTGAGCCGATCAAGGTCAGGTTCCAGGACAGCGCCGATAGGGTCCGATATTCAAAAAGATTCAAATTCAAGGAGAACGGCGCAGACCAGCTGGTGAAAATCATCACGACTTTATGATAATTATTGTATAAACCATTAAAAAATTATCAATCATATTAACGGTTGTTAAATTATACTCATGTACTATTCTGATAATTCCTAAAAAAAAGTTGCTACTTCCATGAAGATTAACTATCATTTATTAATCCAAGGTAAACGTTAATCCAACGGAGACACTATCATGAAACGCATTACACATATAGTTATCGTTTTCAGTTTATTAACGTCTTCCCTCTTGATATTCTCCTGTTCCGATTCGGAGCGGCGTTTGCCCTTTATCTCAAAAAACGCCACTGTTGTGATAATACTGTCAATGCCGGATGAACAGGCAACGATAAGCAGCTCCATCATTGACAGGATCCTCCGCTCCATAACGAGGGATGCCATAGCCCAGACTGCGCCGGCCACAATCATCGGATATACGGTGACCGTAACCGCCCTTGACATGAGCGCAGTGACACAGACTTTTACAGCAACCGATACTCTTACCCTCGCGGTACCGGTCGGAAACGCACGCCGATTTCAGGTTACCGCCAATGTAGATCCAGCATCCGCCAGCGCCGCACTTTCCTTCCGTGGCATAACCACCATTGACCTTGCAGGGGGCGCAACAGTAACCGTGCCGGTTATAATGAATTTGAATGAGACAAAGATAGTTATCCCTGATGGAGGTAATACAGCTATATCTCCCGGAAGGATCGTTATGATAAATAACGTAGCCGATGGGTCAACCACATGGATTGCCAAGACCACCTTCACCGGTTTCACCGGGACCCTGAGACCCTTTGACGTGGATTTCGATTCAAGGGGCAGGATCTACGTGGCAAACTACAGCACACCCGGAATATTTCGCATGGATGATATAAATGGCACCAATTTTATTCAGAGCAGCGCCACAATTTTTGGAACAGGATCTGCTCTTACCTTCATTCGCACTATAGCAGTGGATCGTACCAACAGCCTGGTTTATTTTGCCCTGGATAATGCTCTTTACAGATCAAATCTCGATGGCACAGGCACACAGCAATTGTCATTGACAGGCACTGGTTTTGAGTCTTCCTCTACCTATAACATTAAAGGTATCGATGTGGATGCTGAAGGAATGCTCTATATTGTGGGACCCCACGATACTTTTAATAATCCTCCACGATTAATACGATATAATCCGACTTTACAACAAATCATAGGTTCTCCATATAGTATAACCAATACTACATCACCAAGTACGATCAATATATCTGATGTATTATATCGAAGCCCTTATGTTTATGTAGCCAATTTTGCCGGATCAGCGGGCTACCAAATTCTTCAGCTGACCTTTTCAGGAAGCTCTTTTTCTCTTGTTGCCAGTAACGGGACAAAAAGCACAACCCAGGCACCCGGCAATTTTTATGGAGCAAGCCGCTTCCTTGCAATACGGAACGATATCCTTATCGTAGCTGACAGCGGACAAGGAAGCGCAGGTTCCGATTATGACCAGATAGTCTCATTCGGTAATATGTCATTCACATCATGGTCTGCATTTGGATCCTATGGCACCGGAACCAGCCAATTCAAATTGTATAGCCAATGTTAGCATAACTTGTGAAAAATATATTTTGGGTTAATCTATAACCTTTGAATCAGTCCATAATCATTTATGCCAAGCAATAATCTTTCTTCCATTTTTGATATAATTGAAACTATTCGACAGGTCAATGCCAGCTCAATTCTAGATATAGGAGTCGGCTTTGGCAAATGGGGCCTGCTGATACGCGAATATTTCGATTTAAGGCCCCACAAAAAAAAGGGTTATGACGACTGGTCAATCCAGCTGGACGGCATCGAGGCTAACGAAAAATATCTTACTCCCGTACACGATTATATATACAACAATGTGTTTATCGGTGAAGCGATTGACATTTTATCAAACAACAATCTTTATTATGATTTGATCATAGCCATTGACATCCTTGAACACTTCACCAAGCAAAAAGGGCTGGAATTCATCAAGCTGTGCAGGAACCGGTGCAGGACGCTTTTCATCAACACCCCCAATATCTATTATAAACTACAGCGGGAATATTATAACCAGTACATGCTCCACCTGTCCGGATGGGATGCCGAGGATTTTATCAAAGCAGAAGCACGTTATATCTGGCATAGCGGACTATATGTACTGGCCTTATTCACTGACGACAATGTGGACCTGCCATTGGAGTCAAATATCCAGAAATATATCTTTGAAGAATCTGACATAATTAAAATACATGACCTTATCGACATGTATTATGAAACTTCTCAGCTACTTGAATGCATTGGTGCTTGCGAAAAATATCAAAAAGTTTTTCCGGATGACAAAGTAATTCAAAAGAAAATAACCCTGTGCAACGATAGACTTTATAAAAACCCGATTAGCCGGTGATATATTAATCCAATATTTCGTCACCGTGGCATTGATGCTATAAGACTAATAGCATTGCCCATATCGAATTGAAAGACGATTATTTTTAATTAATTTAAGAACTTTAAAAAGCTTTCATTGTCAAATTCAATGACCAAGTTTTGCACGACAAAATGAAAATTAAAAACATTGATTACATAACAGCGATCAATATGTTGTTATTTCAATAAATTATGACAATTTAAAACAATTTTCCCTGAAATTAGCATCAATTATTTCAAATTTAACCATGTTATGGTCTGTAAATACAGACTCGATTTTGATGATCATAAAAAAAGTGTTGCCCGGTTAAATGACAATTATTAACATAGAAAAAAAATCTGGATAACATTATTCAGAGGGAGATTTCAATTATGAAACGCCCTGCTTATTTCATTAATGTTCCTATCTTAATTATTGTATTCCTTTTTATTTTTTCCTGCTCCGATTCAGAGCACCGGCTGCCATTCGCCAGTAAGGATACGGCAACTGTTGTCATAAAACTGGGCCTTCCCGATGAACAAGCCGCGGTAAGCAGGTCCCTAATAGACCGCATATTGCGCATCTTTACCCGTGACGCCATGGCCCAGACGGCGCCTGCGGCTTTCAGCTCGGTCTCGGTCAGCGTTAAAGCTTTTGGCATGCTGACAATAAATCAGATTTTTACTTCCGGCACCATAAGCCTCACCGTTCCTGCCGGAGGTTCCCGGAGTTTTGAAGTAATAGCATATACCAGTGCGACCGATCCCGCCGCTTCCCGGTCATTCCGGGGCACAACCACGCTGGATATCCCAGTCGGCCAGACCGTGGACGTGCCGGTTATCATGAATTTGTACGAGACAAAACTCGTCGTGCCGGATGGAGTTTCAGGCGATGTCGTCATGATCGATGATATGGCCGGAACCAATTGGAAAACTTATAAATATACGGGCATTACGGCCGGCACCTTTCAACCCAGTGATATTGCTTATGATAATAGAGGCAGAATTTATATCAGCAATGGTTATACAGGAGGTGAAACTATAGCCGATATCGTCAGGATAGATGATATTAATGGAACCAATGCCCAGGCTTTTAATTCCGTCCCAAACGGCCAAAGCGCTGGATATATTGTCCGTATGGTTATAGACAGGCAGAGTAATACGCTTTATTTCATTACATCCACGCGGTTATACAAAGCTTCCCTCGATGATCTAAGCAACGCCACGCGTCTTGATGCCTCGAATCTGGTATGGAATAACAGGACAGGCATAGATATTGATGGCTTAGGAATGCTATACCTTCTTTCCTCTTCCGGCAATGCCATAACAAAGTACGATCCCAATGCAGATCAAATCGTATATAGAACCACGATAAATTTGGGCGGCCTTAACTTGGCCACTGATCTGTATATTCGATATCCTTATATCTATGTCGCTAACTACAACGGCGCCAGCGGGGCAACGCCTGCGGACGGATACCAGATAGTAACGTTCCAGATATCGGGCGAATCACTGGTTCCCGTCGGACATTTCGGCAACAAAAACAATAGCGCCGTTAATAACAGCTACGGCATGTTCTATGGAGCCCAGAACTTCGTCGCCCTTCGCAACGACCAGTTCATAATAATCGACAATGACAAATTGGGTGTTACCACAGACTGGCTCTGCAAGCTGGTGGCCACCGGCATTACTCCCGGCATGGGATGGCAGACCTATGGATCATGGTCAGGTTCCCAGAGCGGCCCCGGGTACTTCAAGTTCTACAGCACCTGCTAGGTCCGTGCGCGTCGCATACTACACCTCCAGCACCACCGGCGTGGGACGCCTGGTGACCGGAATGGCCATAGGAAACGCCCTGAAACGCAAGGGCGTTTCCTGTAAATACACGATCATACATTCGTCGCCCTTCGGACATCTCGCCGAAAACTTCAACACCCTGTGGGTGCCGGTGGAAACCGAGGACGACCTGGCGCCGGGAAAATGGCACAGGTCGGTATTGTACAAGACGCTGCGAAAGCTCAAACCGGACCTGCTCATCGTTCACCACCAGTGGTTCATGGTACACCACTTCATTGAAGAGCTCCCCGGCAAAAAGATCTATCTTTCAGACCAGGCCCTGGACAGCCACTTCAGGGTCCCTCTCCCCTCGGGCGCCATTGCCTTTGAGCCGGGCAGCTACGATAAAGTGATCGCCATTGAGCCGTTTCGATCCGCGGTGCCCATGGAGACCGTCAACCCTGTTATCCTTAAAAACCACGACGAAATCCTTCCCCGGGAAACGGCCCTCCGGCGCTTCGGCCTTGACGGTACAAAGCCCGTGGCCTTCTACGGACTCAGCGGCCGACCCGAATACTTCGAGCGGTTTAAAGACAAGTACGCCTATCTCGAAAATGAAGGATACGACGTGATCTATTCAGGGACCTACCAGGGGGGCCTGTTCCCGGTCGTGGATTATTTCAACGCAGTGGATCTCCTTGTATGCGGCGGCGGATACAACCAGGTGTGGGAAGCGAACTTCTTCGGCAAGAAGGCCCTTTTTGAAATTCTGGAGGCAAACTTCAGCGACCAGAAACTGAGGATAGAAGCAAGCGAAGCTTTTTCTTTCGATGTAAACGGCGCGGACCAGCTGGCGAATATCATTTTGTCATTATGATCATCATTGCTTGGAGACCAGTATATCTATAATAATTTTCCCAAAATATTATATATATTATCTAACATGTGTTAAGCATTTCATGCCAATATGATAAAAAATAGTTGATCGAAAACAAAAATCATGCTATCATAATAAGTAAATATACAACCTTCATCTGACGGAGATATATCTATGAAGCGTACTGTTTCTTCAGTATTACCTTTTGCGCTGTCTATAATTTTTTCTCTGGCTTTCTCCTGCTCCGATTCCGAGCGGCATTTGCCCTATGTCGGCAAGAATGCGGCAACGGTTGTCATACAATTAAGCCTTCCCGGTGAAGAGACAGCAACGAACAGATCCATGGTAGACCGCATATTACGCTTTTTTACCCGTGACGCCATGGCCCAGACTGCGCCTGCCGCTTTCAGCTCTTATACGGTGAACGTAACGGCCGCCGGGATTCCGATCCTGACCCAAACCTTTACGTCGACCGACACCCTGACCTTCACCGTGCCGGCCGGGAGCGCCCGTAGATTTGAGGTCATTGCAAACGTCAGCGCCGGCGATCCCAGCGCGGCCCTGTCATTCAGGGGTATAACCACGCTTGACCTTGCTGCCGGCCAGACCGTGACCGTGCCGGTGATCATGATCGTGAACGAGACAAAAATAGTTATTCCCGATTATCGCATGGCCCAACTGGTTCAAATAGATTCACTTGAAACTGGAAATGCCACCTGGAAAATCAACGCCCTCGGTTATGGCTTTAATGCTAACTTTTATGATGTTGATTTCGATGCAAGAGGAAGAATATATATTGGCAGATACAGTCCAGGGCTTAACAATTACGTGGTGATAAGAATAAATAATATGGACAGCTCGACCTATGATATAATTGTCAATTCCTCAACGGGTGTGAACGCCATTGCTATCGACAGAAGCAATAATTATCTCTATTATGCCACCTCAGCGACAACAAGCGCCCTCTACCGGGTCAGATGCAATACCGGTGAAACACCAACCGCGCTTTATACCGCAACCGCACCCATACAAACAATCAGGGGTATGGCCTTTGATGGAAGTGAAAATGTGCTCTACATGGCAGGGGTCAATAATTCAGGTCAACAAGCCATTTTCAAGTACAGCCTCAATACATTGAGTGTTATCAACACTTATGTAAACGCTACACAGCTTTATGCACCCTGGCATGTATTGATAAAAGACCCCTATATTTATGTGGCCAACTTGAATGGAGCTAATGGATACAGGATTTTAATGTTTAATAAAAATTTGGATTTCCTTCAGGGATATGGAAATGGAACAACCAGCATCAATACCACTCAGGGTTGGTTTTACGGACCAAGAAGATTTCTGGCAATACTGAATAGAAAAATTACTATAATAGATGACGATGATGCAGCTGATGTTGATAAACTGATTTCTATGGACAACATTAATGGAGATGGGTGGACAACCTATGGTTCATATAGCATGTCTGCAGGGACAGGTTATTTTAAGTTTTATTACGGGACGTAAATCTTCATTATTTTATAGCTAATTTTTCTTTAATATCATGTAAATTCAGAGCCCTTTGAAAAAAATCTATCCACTGGGGTATGATTTTTTTCCATTGAAAATCCTCCTCCATTTTTTGCCGAACCTTTCTTCCCATCAATGGGAGAAGTTCACGGTTGGCGGAAAGGTATTTCAGCTTTTCCACCATTGCTTCCACACTTCTTTCAACAACAATGCCGTTTATGTTGTTTTCAATCAATTCCGGAACCAGTCCCACATCGGTTGTGAGTGAAGGAACGCCGCAGGCAGCCGCCTCCAGGACCGGCCGTGGGCCGCTCTCGCTCTTTGAAGCGCAGATGTACAGATCGATTGAATTATAATATTCACGCATCCTGTGGTCGTCCCTGATCCATTCCATCTCGGCAATCTGGGGGCGCAGCTCGATTCCATCGACCATTTCGCAGGCCGGCTTGATAATATCATGAAAGCCCCTGTACTGTGTTTTTTCATTCTCATTATTTGTGAGGCTCCCGGTCCAGCCGACCACCAGTTTATCCGTGTCTCTTTTGCGCTTATCAGGATAAAAAACTTCAAGGTCACAGGTGTATTTTGTATAAACCACAGGCAGATGCCGCGAAAATATGTACCAGAGCTTGAGGCAGTTGGTATTGACAAGGAGGGCTTTTTTCATGCGCCTGATGAATCCATCGGGAGGCTTCGCATTATAACCCGGAGGCACTGTCTTGCCTTTATCCCACGAAACAAAGGACCGTATGCCCGTGATGACCTTGTCAACAGGCAGGCCCCGAATCAGGAATTCATCAAAAAGACGATTCGTCATTGGATAAATGAGATCAAACTCGTTGTATAAGTCGGCGCTATTATGTATGAAATCACCAAACTGGCATATCTCAAAATAGAGGTCTGAATGGTTAAAATTGATAATATCCCTGGCGTTTTTTTCCAGGGACCATCCGGGCATATTAGGAATCAATAGTACTTTTTTACTCATAGCTATCAAAGAAAACCGGCAATGATTGTTTATTGATCCATTATAAAAAATGAAATTTGGATTACAATGTAATTTTTTATTGAAACCGGATAATCTCTCCTGCTGAATGATGAGCCTAATATGTATTGACACTAATGAAATATCAAACAATGAATGATATCAATCATATTGAATTTAGATTTTGAATAAATTGCTCGATGAACATAGGTGCCATTAGAAATTTGCTGCTAAAACACCCGGGAATACTGCTCGAACCGCCGGAAATATTGCTCATTGCAAAGGGATTAATGGAATTCCACCCATGCAATTTCCTTGTTTTCGGCATGGGTAACGACACATCCCTCTGGATGGATATTAACTCAGGGGGACGAACTGCTTTCATAGAGGATAATGCCGAATGGTACAGTAAAGTCATGGAATTGTGCCCCGGGGCGGAATCATACCTGGTTGCGTATAATACCCGCATATCTGAATGGGAGCAATTGCTAGATAACCATGATCGTCTGGCAATTAATCTTCCACCTGAAATTACAAGTGTGCAGTGGGATGTAATACTGGTCGACGGGCCATCCGGCGATTATCCGAATTATACCAGACGGCATGGCGTTGAACCGCCGGGAAGGATGTCCAGCATATACATGTCTTCACATCTGGTAAAAACGAAGGGGTATGTTTTCGTCCATGACTGCAACAGGTTGGTAGAGAGAGTCTATTCGGATAGATATTTATTTGATAGCAATCTCATTGAACAGACCAGGACAGAACGGCAGCTTCGGAAGTATAAAATCAAACGTTAATCTTTAGGCTCCGATAGATCCGTAGCCCCGGGTTTAAACCCCTGGCCCCGGATTTAAACCCCTGGCCCCGGATTTAAACCCCTGGCCCCGGATTTAAACCCCTGGCCCCGGGTTTAAACCCGGGGCCAGGGGGCCGCATGATGCTTCTCCTGGTTCTTGATATATCCAAACACCCTTTGAAATGATCTCTCATCAACGGTAAAGGCAGCGTATCCGTTTTGCCATCGCAAATCCTTCATCATGAACGAAGAATAGCCTTTCAAATGCTTCGCCAGATGGGACACGCTCGCCTTCGGCGATGATGATATCAGCACATGGACATGATCCCTGTGGCCGTTGACTATGTGTATAAAGCTGTCCAGTTCAGCTGACTTTTTCCCGAACAATGCCCGCAGCCGTTCAAGTATCTCCGGCGTAATCAAAGGCGAACGATATTTGACAACGAAAACAAGATGATAGATCAATGTGCTGTACGTGTGGCTCATGATTGGCATATGCCTTTATAGCATATACGAACGGGGATGATGTATCGTAAAAACTTTTTTTGCGCTAACCCGGGGTTTAAACCCCGGGTTAATCCCTGCAGATCTTCTCCCCGAAGTCCGTAAGGATCCGCGCTGTGAGGCCCCAGATCTCGTATCCCTCATGGTAGTAGAAGAAAACCCGGTAATCGGTCCCCTTGTAGTTGTATATCTCGTAGCGGTCGTACTTCTGGTCAACGAACATGGACAGGGGCGCCTCGAAATGGCTCTCGATCTCGTCCCGGTTCAGGGTGTACCCGTAGGGATAGCCTATGGCGCCGACAAAGCAGGTGACGTGGAAGCCGGAAATGGATATGTAGTCGTCAAACCGGCCCAGGTATTCGATCTGTTTGGGGCCGATGCCCACCTCCTCCCGGGTTTCGCGGTACGCGATGGCCCGGTAGTCATCGTCATGGTCGTCCATGCCGCCGCCGGGAAACGCCACCTGCCCCTTGTGGGTGGACACCGTGTCCGTGCGCCTCGTGAGGAGCACGTGGGCCTCGTTTCCCTTGTTCATGAGAAGCATCATCACCGCGGAATGCTTCAGTCCGCTCTCCTCCAGGTCGCGGTTCGGCCGCGCCGCGAGACGGCGCCGGAGCTCTTCCTTGAATTCGGTGAAATCACTGTCTTTTTCGAATCGCATCTTCATAGAGGTCGCCGCCGTAAATATCATTGACTACGATTATGGGAAAGTCCTCGACGCGGAGCCGGTATATGGCCTCGGCCCCGAGGTCCTCGAAGGCCACGAGGTCCGATCCGGTAATGCGCCTGGCCAGGTACGCGCCGGCTCCGCCGAAGGTGGCGAAGTACACCGCCCGGTATTCCCGGAGCAAAGCCCGGGTCGCGGCGTCGCGCTTTCCCTTGCCGATCATCCCCTTGACGCCGAGTTTCAGGATTTCCGCGGTGAAAGGGTCCATCCGGGACGACGTGGTGGGCCCCGCCGATCCGATGACCCTCCCCGGCGGCGCCGGGCTCGGCCCCATGTAATAGATGACCTGGCCCGCGGGATCAAAGGGAAGCTCTTCGCCCCGGGCGGCCATGGCGCAGAGCCGCTGGTGCGCCTTGTCCCGGGCGGCGTACACAGTGCCGGTTAAAAGAAATCGGCCACCGCTTCTGAGCGACTCTATCAGCGACGCGTCAAAGGGAGTCTTTATTTTATTCCACTCTTTCATTATAACTCGGCCGTCCCGTATCGCAATGAATGGCAGTTCAGGTTAAGGGCCACCGGGAGCGTGGCGATATGGGTGGGAGCTTCCCTGATGAACACCTGTGCCACGGTGGACCTGCCGCCGAAGCCCAGGGGGCCCACGCCGGTGGCGTTGAGCCGTTCCTCTATGCGCTTTTCCAGATCCGCGTACACCGGATCGCCGTGGCGGGTTCCCACCTCCCGTAAAACCGCCTTTTTAGCGTTGGCCATGGCCATATCCGCCGTGCCGCCGATCCCCACGCCGAGAAACAGGGGCGGACACGGATTGGGCCCGGCCGCGACCACGGTATCGGCAATATAATCAATGATCGCCTCCATGGCGTCGGTGGGCCTGAACATCCTGAGGGCAGACATGTTCTCCGACCCCCCGCCCTTGAGATACACGGTGATCGTGAATGTGTCCCCCTCAACAAGATCGGTATGTATGAAGGCGGGGGCGTTGGTCCCGGTGTTCTGTCGTTTCAGAGGATCGGCAACGATCGATTTGCGAAGGCTGAATTTTCGATAGGCCTCCTCCACGCCGCTGTTGACCGCCGCGATTAAGTTCCCTTCGACGAGAACCGATTGGCCGATTTCGATGAAGACTATGGCCATACCGCAGTCCTGGCACAGGGGAAGCCCCTCGGTTCCGGCGATGTCGCTGTTTTCCTGAAGAATTTTCAGCGTAGTCCGCGCCAGCTCCGAATCCTCGTTCTTCAGCATCTCGTCAATGCGCCGCTCCACTCCGTAGGGAAGGATGAAGCTTGCCTTGTAGATAAGGTCCACCACGGCATTGGTGATCTGATATGATTGCAGCGTCCGCGTTTTCATAATGAAGTAAAACCTTTTTGCATATACCTTTTCCGATCCGGCCCTGTCAAATCATTTAAGGTCTTCGCGGAAAATTAGATTTTTATCATTCACAGATACCATGCGCCACCTCGCAATTATTAACTATTGATTCATTTCCTCATTGCGAAGAGTCCCCCGACAGTCATTCGAATGCCAATAAACAGGTTGTTTTCGACATTATACCGGTTATTTGGTACAATCCATGCCAAAAATTATTGTTAAAATCTATTTGACAAATATGATTAATCCTATTCTATTCAAACAATCACAAACAAAAGGAGTACTGCAATGAAAAAAGTATTTATAGCAATCACACTTATCATATCAGCGGTCTTCATTGTATCCTGCGCGAAAGAACAGGTAAAAGAGCCTGATAAAGTAGGCGCTAATTCAGCACTGGTCTCTTCTTCAAACGAGCAGCTGGCGAAATACCCGGTTACCGGGTTCGGATACAAGAGCTCGAAGGTTCCCCCTCAGTCATGGAACAACTGGGCGAAAGTGGCGGCGCCGGTGGTGAAGGGCATTATCGCCCAGCTTCCCGACGGCTATGTCCTTGAAGTGCGCGGTCATACCGACGGACGCGGCCCGGAATCGGCCGAGGGGAACAAGCCGGGGAACACGAAGATATCCACTGACCGCGCCAAGGCCGTGTATGATTCCCTGGGCAAGGCCGGTATAACCTCCCCGAAGCTCACCTACCGCGGCGTCGGCTCCTCGGAGCCTCTTTCGGGTGCCGATCCAAAGGGCGCTGAGCAGAGAAGGGTGACCTTCCAGGTCGTTCCCAAATAATACGAAACATGCCATTCTGAATCTTACCGGAGCCGCCGGCCCTGAAGCCGGCGGCGGCCGTTACCGGCTGATATAAAATTCCTGCAGACCGCTGATAATGGGATCAATCAAACAAAGATCGTTATGAATATCGCCGCCATGATCTTGCCACGGTCGCTCAAACTTGTCCCATTTCTCCTGATATCGATCCTATCATCCACTACAGGCCTTAACGCTATTGATGAAGATTACATCATAGCCGGCCAGAATACGGCGCGCAAAGTCATTATCAGGTCCAGCTCTGCACTGAGCGCGAGCTACAGGGCGGCCAAGGCCTTTGACGACGGAGCAGGCACCTGCTGGATATCGGCCCAGGGTCCCGGACCCCACTGGATATCCGTGGATTTCGGCGCCAAGCGCCTCATGACCTCTATCATCGTACGGCCCGGCAGGAAGGACGGTTATCACACCCTGAGGCATTTCAAGCTCCAGTTCCTCGACGGAGACTGGTTTGATTTCGCCGCTGTTGACACGGCCTCGCGGAGAGGCGGCGCCTGGTCTTATAAGGACGCGGTGGAAATCAATCTCGGCGGCGTCGACGCCAGCACCTTCCGCATCTTCATTCCCCCCGAGGCGCTGGCGGGAAATTTCGCGTCCATTGCCGAGATCGAGATCTACCTCGGCTCGGCCAGGGTCCGGTGCTACGACGAGCGATTGAGGGGCCTCAGCCTCCCGGTCAAAAACGCCTTTCTCCCGGCGGAAGACTACTGCTATCCCAATGCCCCCCGGGCGTACCGCGGCGGCCGCCACGCCGGCATCGACATCTACAGGCATCACGGTGAAAATTCCTATACCCCGCTGCCGGTGACAAAGGATACGCCCGTTTACGCCGCCGATGCGGGCACCGTGATCAAGGCCGACCGGGACTACAGGGCCCCGGACATGTCCGACTGGAACAGGCGCTCCGCCCACCAGATGTCCCACCCCACGACCTTCGTGAAGCGCTCCTTCGGAGGCAGGGGAGTATGGATCGATCACCGGAACGGCATTGTCACCGTGTACGAACATCTTTCAAAAATCGACCGGTCCATCCGGGTCGGCGGCCGTGTCTCCCAGGGAGACCGTATCGGCTGGGCGGGGAACTCCGGCCTGGCCGGTGAAGCCGAGGGAAAGGATTACGGCATCCATCTTCATTTCGAGATATGGATTGACGGGTCCTATCTCGGCACAGGCCTGGGACCGGCTGAAATCCGCAAGTACCTGAACTGGATATTTTTCCCTGAACAATGACAAGTGCGAGACCGCTGCCGCCCTTGTCCGTGATGTAATATTAGCAGTTTGCTCAAAAACTGCAAACTGCTAAGCGATACAAGGATGTATCGACATTTTTCGAGGCTTTAGCCGAGAAAAATATGAGGTTTTGAGAATTCACTTCTCAAAACCGACCCTGAAAAAATCCACGGAGGGAGTTTTTCAGGAAACAATTAGATTTGACACCGGAGCGACCATGCGATTGGATAATAATCCTATGAGATCAAGAGCCCTATCCGTGTTATCCTGTTCGATGCTTCTTCTTGCCGCTCTTTTATTTATCACCAAGAGTGTGCCGGCAAAAAACAGCCAGCGCTTTTCGATACTCTTCGTCGGCGACATCCTTCTCGCCAACGAGGCTGAGCGTCATATACATAAAAAAGGCGTCGATTATCCCTTCTGGAAAATCAAGGAAGAGCTCCTGAAATATGATTTCATTTTCGCCAACATGGAATCCCCCATAATGAAGCGCGGCACGCCCGTCGTGAAAAAGCCCTACATCTTCCGGGTTAAGCCCGAAGACGCCGTGTGCCTCAAAGACCTCAAGATCGACGTTGTCTCCATCGCGAACAACCACCTCATGGATTACAATTCAGAAGGGATGGAGGACACCATCGCCACCCTGGACGATCTGAACATCCGCCACACCGGCGGCGGCAGGAACCTTGACGAGGCGCGCAGGCCGGCCGTCATCAGGTACGGCGCCACGTCCATTGTAATCCTGGCCTACTGCAACAGGCCGCCGGACGAATACTACGCCACGGATGACGATCCGGGCATAGCGCCCCTGGACCTTGAGCTCATCCATGAAGATATCGCCGCCCACAGGCGTGACAACGCCATCGTGGTCATCTCCCTCCACTGGGGGATCGAGCAGACCCATGTTCCGCAGAAAGAGCAGATTGCCACCGCCCATGCCATCATTGACGCGGGCGCGGACGCCGTCATCGGCCACCATCCCCACTGGCCCCAGGGAATAGAGCTCTACCGCGGCAGGCCCATTGTCTATTCCCTCGGCAATTTCATAAACGGATACATCAACCCGATCGAGCGCGACAACATCGCGGTGGGCCTGTACTATAATGACAGGACCCTTGAAAGCATCAAGGTGGTCCCCCTGGCGGGCCGGAACAGGCAGATACGGTTCCAGCCTTTCATCCTTAATGGGAAAAAGGCTGACGGGTTCCTGGGCCTGATCAGGAACCTCTGCCGCGGACTCAACACGGACATGGACATCATGGGCGGATACGGTTATATTGATATCGCGCAGAAAAACGCCTCAAACTCGAAAGGCGCCATGTCCCCTTCGGCAAAGCCCCGCAATGCCCGGAATCTTCCCGTTCAGGAAGCATCCCTCAAAACTGGAAGTAGATGAAGGGCTTGACCTCGGCAATGGCGATATTGTAAATAAAAAAGGTGACGCAGGACGCCGCCAGGCCCTGGACCGTGGCGGGCATCGCGGCCCACGACGATCTCAATCTTTCCTTCCACGCAACCGGCGTAAAATGAATGGCATAAAAAGCGGCCATGACCAGGACCAGGACGATACCCACGTTGGGAGCTCCGGCCTTGATCCGCACGAGCGAGTTCAAAATGCCCGTGAAGGTTTCCCAGGAATCGGACCTGAAGATGATCCAGCCGAAGAGGACCGCGTGGAGGGTGATAAAGACCCTCACACCGTGAAAAAGCGGATTGGCGGTTTTCATTTTATTCAGCTTGAAGATGCGCTCCACGATCATAAAGAAGCCATGATAGAGTCCCCATATGACGAAGGGAATGGCGGCCCCGTGCCAGAGCCCGCACAGGAACATGGTGATCCCTATGTTGAGGAGCGTCCTCTTCCTGTTGCCCCCCAGGCTGATGTAGAGGTAGTCCCTGAGCCAGGCCCCCAGGGATATGTGCCACCGCTGCCAGAATTCCGTCACTGACGACGAGGCATAGGGCCTCCGGAAGTTCTCGGTGAGATTGTAGCCCAGGAGCATGGCGGCCCCGATGGCCATGTCGCTGTACCCCGAGAAATCACCGTAGATCTGCAGGCCGTAGGCGTACACGGCCGTCAGTGTCTCCAGGGGAAGGAACATGTGGGGGCTCGCGTAGACCCTGTCGACAATCGATCCGGCCAGCCAGTCGGCCCCGGTCTTTTTAAGGAGTCCCGTCAGGATCAGGAACAGGGCGGTGGACACCTGTTCATGGGTCACCAGGAAATGGGAGGCCCGGTCTTTCAGGGCGGGGAGGAAATCCCGCGCCTTGACGATGGGGCCCGCCAGGAGCTGGGTGAATAAGGACACGTAGTGCGCGTATGTTATGATGTTCTTTTCGGGCTTGAGATTGCCCCGCCACACGTCGATGGTGTAGGACAATGACTGGAACGTGTAGAAGGATATCCCCACCGGGAGAAGTATGTTCAGGATCGGCACCGACATCTGATATCCCAGGAGATTCACCGCCTTGCCGGTAAGGTCAGAAAAGAAATCGAAATACTTCAGCGTGAACAGTATACCCAGGTTGACGGCCACCGAGACGGCCAGATACGCCGTGCCCCTGCCGCCCCGGTCCCGGGACCTGTTTATCAGGCGCGCCATGGAATAGTCGGTCACCGTTGTGGCAGCGAGGCAGGCCAGCGGCCAGAGCTTCCATGTGGCGTAAAAATAGTATGAAACGGCAAGGAGGAAGCCAAAGCGCGCCACAGGCCACCGCCTCAGGAGAAATGCGACGATTATGACAATGCCAAAAAAATAGGCGAAGGAGGCGGAGTTGAACAAAATCGCCGTTTTCTCCTCGGCCTTGAAATCGATCTTCGGCCGCTCGCTCTTTTTCCTGAACGCGTTCATGAGGGAAGTGTAGAGCCCCTCCGCCGCAGTATCGCCCCCCCTCATGGTAAAATGCGTATAGTCCTTCATGGCCAGGCCGGTGTTCGCCATTGTAAGCATGTGGCCTTCGCCCCCCAGGCTCTCGTAGGTGTCGAAAAAGGCGATGCCCGCGCGCTCAGCCTCCTCGCGCTGCACCTCCCGCACCGCCAGGGTCTCCTTCATGACAGCCAGGCCCCCCTGGTAATTCTGGAGGCGCTCCGGCGGGCCTATGAGGAGGATGTCCGTCTCGGGCAGGAGCCGTTTCATTTTCACCAGCCATTCCCTCATCTGGCTCCGCAGCTCCTCCTTCGTGAACTCCGGGAAGGCCCCCAGAGACGCGGCCTCGTTGATGCCGAACTGGAAAATGAGCAGGTCAGGCTTTATCTCCGCCAGCGGCTTCAGGTGGCTTTCCGGCACCGCGTTCATCCAGGCCATGTGGATTCCCATCCTGACGATGGTGCTGTATACCACGCCGCCGCCGCTTTCGACGGAAACGGCGTCGACCGAGGGAAGGGGCCCCGCCGTTCCATTGAAACTGATGCTGATTTTTTCAGATCCGGGCATCGTCCATGCCAGTGCGCCGGTAAGGCCGGGATTCAATTTCAGGATTTTCTCTTCTTTGCCTCCGCCGTAATCGAGGGTGGCACGACATTCCGACGGACCGGCCGCGATCTCCGGGCTGCGCAGGAAAAGCCTCACCTCTTTCCACCGGGCCGATCCGGACGGAGCCTCCATGCGTATCTCCGACTGCGGGGACCTGACAAAGGTCCCCTCTCCGGTAAAACCGATCAGCGGATTCATCTGAGGCCGTATGTAAAACCTTCCCAGGTAGCGGAACTCGTGCCTGATGGCGTGCTGTGAAAATCCGCCGGCCCGCGTCCTGTTCACATGGTCATGGAGGGCCGTGGCCATGGTCTCGACCGGAGGCACCACGCCCCTGCCGCCGTCGCCGAAGTCATTCTGGAATTGCCGTTTCATGGTCTTGGTATAGCAGTCGCCCCAGATCAGGGAATCGCCGTAATGGACGATATGGACCTTATTGCGGCGGTGCGCCTGCAGGTCAGAAAGCTTTTTAAAGAAACGCTGCAGGTGCTGATACTCCTTGCCCGCGTATATATAATTGGGATCGCTTTTCCCTGATACGGTCTTTTCCACGGGTGCTTTCTTTTCTGATAACATATCCCGGGAAAAAATGAATTTTGAACCAAAGTCATAGACGGTGCGGGGAACCACTTCCTTGGCTGACGGAAAAATTTTCCATGGCCTGTTTTTAATGTAAAAATCCTGCACCAGGGCCAGGGAAATCATGATGACAAGCCAGGTTGCCGGGGCCGCAATGAACCTTTTCCCCGTTCTGGATATGCCTGTTTTCTTTAATATATTCACCAGTTGAAAAAAAACGAATAGAAGCGGCATCACCCCCCAGTAAAGCACAAGGATATCTCTCTGATCTGACTCAGAAATGACCAGGGGATGACCATACTGCTCCGGCATGACTGCCTTAAATTCTGTGACATTTACGGCAAAAGGCTGATACTGGGCCGCCTGTTGTTCCCCATTGAGAGAAACCCATGAAACCGCCTCGATGTGTTCATGATTGGAAACATCTATAGCTTCACCGGCCATGCCCAGATTGACGGCTGTGACCGCACCGCCGACTGCGAAGATCCCAAGGAAAAGGATCAGTGTAAGTATTATATTTTTTTTCCTGCCGCCTATCATCAGTAAGGCATTGCCAAGGAGAAACATTATGACCGAGGGGATTGCGAAATATGCCATTGCCGGCAAAAAAAGTGCGCCTTTTTCGAAAAAGCCCATTATTGATGACAGGGTCCACCCGTTCAGGTAGGAATTGGATGATGTCATTTCCACGAAAAAATCATGGCCTAACAGTAATCCTATAATTACCGCGCCGATGAAAGATACAACGAAACGATTTTTAATAAATGATGAAAAAAATATCGTCAGGGCCAGCAGGAAGAATCCGTATAAAACGTAGCCGCCATAGAGGAGAGCCAGCTCCTCCCGGTAGCATTCGCCTCCCACCATGATCCAGTAATAGACTACCGGCAGGGAAAGGCCAAGGAGCAGCAGGTAGAACAGCATCCCGGCCATGATTTTTGCGCCCAGAGTGCGGCCGATACCGAGAAACTGGCCTATGAAATTAAATCTCCCTGGCGTATCCCGGCGGGAAATAATTCCTGAAAAAACCACCGGCAGAAGAACCGAGGGATACAAATAACTGAAACGAAGAATGGGGACAAAGAAGTCCCTTAAAGGCTCCAGAGAAGCAACAGGCCCGAGGCCGTTGTCAAGGGGCGCGCTTCCACGGCTGTAGCTTTCCAACGCGCTGTAGCAATTAATTCCCAACAATAGGGCCTGCATAAGGATATAGATGAATCCGGCCGGTGACTTGACAATACCGCACATTTCACGGCAGCAATTTCGTATAAACGCTTTCATGGCATGCGCATGGTCGTAAAAACAACCGCCTATGTCAATATTATTTGATCCAACAGGTCCCGCTGTATAGAGAAACTATTTGACATAATCCCGGGTTTATACGAATATCCTTTTCATTCACAATCAGGAAAGAGGTGCTTTATGAAGTTTTTTATAGATACCGCCGATATCAAGGAGATCCGCAGGGCCAAGGAGTTGGGGATTCTGGACGGCGTAACCACGAACCCGACGCTGGTAAGCAAGATCGGAAGGCCCTACCGCGACGTGCTCACCGAGGTGGCCAAGGAAGTGGACGGTCCCGTATCGGCCGAGGTAATATCGATCGATTACGACGGCATGGTCCGTGAAGCTCGGGACCTGGCGAAGATACGGAGCAATATAAATGTCAAGATCCCCCTCATCGAGGAGGGCCTCCGGGCGGTCAAGACCCTCTCTTCCGAGGGAATTAAGACCAACGTGACCCTCTGCTTCAATTCATTACAGGCCCTCATGGCGGCGAAAGCCGGAGCCACCTTCATATCCCCCTTCATCGGCCGCCTGGACGACATTGCCTCAGAAGGAATGGAAGTGATAGAGGAGATAGCCGCCATTTACGCGAACTACGATTTTCCCACGGAAATCATAGTGGCCTCGATACGAAACCCTTTGCACATCAAGCATGCGGCGCTGATCGGCGCGGACATAGCCACCATCCCCTTCGATGTTTTCCAGAAGATAATAAAGCATCCGCTGACGGATATCGGCTTGAAAAAGTTCCTGGAGGATTACGGGAAGATCCCGAAATAGCGTCCCGCCGGGGTCCCGGCGCAGGTCACAGCAGGTACACCAGTACCAGTCCGGCGATACCGGCGCAGATGGTGATGCTGAAGCCGATCAGAACCGTTTTTCTGAATTGCTTTGAACCGAGAAAAAACGCCATCCCCGCTTTCATGATGGTGTTGGAAAAGGCGGCCAGGGTAATGGCTACCGTCGCCTGGTTCAGCTTCGAAGGATCGTCCCGCGAGATCTTGCTCATCGTAAGGGTGATGGGATCAACGTCGGATAATCCGGTGAGCACGCTTATAACGTACACCCCGCTGTCTCCCGCGAGCACCTCCGTGATCCGGGCTATGAATATGATCAGGGCGAAGATCACGCCGAACTTCACTGCCGGCATGATGTTGAAGGGGTTCGTGAGTGTGACATCGCTGGCTTTCTTTTCACCGCTTTTCTTCCAGAGAAAAAAACAGAAGGAAAAGCCCGCGACCATCATGAGACCCATGACGATGAAAAGCTTGGGCGCCAGGTTGGGGTTTACCACAAGGACCTCCACGATGATCCGGGGGAACATGGTCGAACAGGCCAGGAGCACCGCCAGCGCGTAGGGAACATGCAGATTCTCATGGCCGGCCACGGCGCTCCGTTTTGAAAAAGTCACGGTGGTGGCGGTGCTCGATGCAAGGCCGCCCAGGAAACCGGTAAGCCCTATGCCCTTCCGCGATCCCAGTATCTTGATGGCGATGTAGCCCGAAAAACTGATGGCCGATATGAGCACCACCATGAGCCACACGGTGTAGGGATTGATCACTTTCACGTCCGCCACTTCAGGATACTGCTCGAAGATGCCGCTTCCCAGGGCTCCGATATCCTTCACATGGAAGTTATAGTCCGGATCGAAAACAAGGATAATAAAAGTTATGATGGCGAAGAGAAGTGTCCCCCGTATGTCCTCGTTCTCAACCTTTTCCCCGAGGCGGTTCATGTATCTCTTCAGATAGAGTATCGCCGTTGATACGATGGCGATGAACAGGGCCAGGACCAGGTGGTTTCTCTGAACCGTCACCCCTATGAAGAAGCAGATCAGTACGCTTATTTCGGTGGTGATGCCGCTCTCATCGTGCTTGAAGTACGATATAAAATAGGATACCGCCACGAGGATGATGATTCCCCCGAAGGCTATGGGGAGAAGCTCCTGGACGTATTTCTCCCCCAAAAAAGACGCGAGGGCGCCGAAGAGCGACACCAGGGCATAGGTCCGGATGCCGCCGATGAAGTCAAGGGCTTCATGTTCCATGCGCGAGGTGTAGGATCGCTCAAATCCCAGGAGGGCCCCCAGGAATATGGCTATAATGAACGGCTGAAGCAGTGTCAGATTTATCATTTCCATGCGGAATCACCATTGACACCATGGCCCTTCGCTGCGGTCCAGTCAAGATTAATATGATCGCTGACCACCGCCAGATAGTGTTGACAAATACCACGGCATCGTGCATCCGTGACCAATGAAAAAGGAAATCCAGTATCCGGCGGAAATTACATTTAAATCTGTTTTTTCCCACAGCCCTGACTTGCATGAGATTATTGAAGCTGTCCTGGAAGAGCACGGCATAGACGGTCAGGTAACCCACCGGCCGAGCAAAAACAGCAGGTTCATCTCTTTCACCATAACGGCAGAATTCGAATCTGAAACCCGCCTTAACGAGGTCTGCACGCGCATCACGTCCATTGAGGGATTCATCATGATGATATGACCGTGCCGTCAGTGCTGGGCCATTCCGGCCACGGCGCCGGTGCTCCACGCGAACTGAAGGTTGTACCCCCCGCTCTCGCCATCGATATCAAGAAGCTCCCCGGTAATGAACAGGCCCCTGGCCAGGCGCGATTCCATCGTCGTCGGATCAATTTCATCGACATCCACGCCGCCGGCCGCTACGACCGCCTCGTTGAAACCGCGGGGTTTTCCCGGTTCAATGTTAAGATTTTTCAAAATGGCCGCGATCTTCATTTTTTCTTCAGATGACAGCCTCCCTACCGGTTTTTCCGGATCAATGCCGGCAATGCGGCACAGCACATCGGGCATCGGATTCTTCATTATGCCGATCAGGCTGAAGGAAACGCTTTTCGCTTTATCAGCCCAGAGCGATTCGAGGAGATCCAGGAGCTCCCGATCCCCGTACGAAGGATACAGATCGATAATTATTTCCGGTGTGCTCTTTCTGACCAGAATCTCGTTCACCGCCCTCGAAACATCCAGGGTCGCCGGACCCGATATGCCGTAGGCGGTAAACAGGAGCTCTCCCTCCGATGACGCGATCACGGAGCCCCTGTGTTTGACCGAAACCGCACAGTCCCATTTTATCCCCTGGAGGCGATGTACTATTTTCAGCGGTACCGTAACGGGCAGGATAGCGGGAAAAGGCTCATGAACGGTATGGCTCAGCTGCCCTGCCAGGTCATAGCCGTCCCGGGACCCCCCGGCCGGAGAATAAGCGCAGCTCCCTGCGGCGAGGATAACCGAGTCGAACAGCTCATCCTCATGGCCGGCTGTCGTGACCTTGAACCCCGTGCCGGCTCGTTCGATAAGCTCTATCTTTCGATGGGTCCGGATGTCAACGCCGCGCCGGACAAGCTCGTATTCCAGGAGACGGACGACCGTTGCGGACTGCAGCGAGGCTGGAAATAATTTTCCGTTCTGTTCCTCGACGAGGGGCAGGCCGATGGAGGCGAAAAATTCAATCGTTTCATCAAGGCCGAAGCGGGCGAAAAGGTTGTGCACGAAGCGGGTGTTGCCGCCATGGTATTTTTCAACGGAAATGTTACGATTGGTGATATTGCACCGCCCGTTTCCGCTGACGAGGACCTTTCTTCCGATTTTTTTCTGCTTTTCAAAGATGACGACCTCATTGCCGCCGCCGGCGGCAAAGCACGCCGCCATGAGCCCCGACGCGCCCCCGCCGATAACGGCAACCCGTTTCAATGTCCCTCGCTCTGCTTGATTTTCTCGTTGATGAGCTTTTCAAGACTGTTGATGTCTTTGGCGAATTTCTGCAGGTTCAGGTCCTGATCGGAATTGGCCCGGGTCTTCTGGAGCATCTTTTTGACCAGCTTGAGATCGTCTTTAAGGTGAATGATTCCTTCCTCGATCAGTTTCTGGACAAGGGGAAACTGGTATTCCCTGAAGCACAATCGCGAATAGAATTCGACACCATAAACCGCCAGTGTCTTTTCGATGGAATTCTTGCTTAAATACTTGCTGATATCCTCGTATTTTACCGCATCGGCCGAGCGACGGCCCCCTTCGCCCGGTTCTTTCCGCCCCTCTTTATCCGGTCCCGGCTCTGCCCCCGCGCCTTTTAATTCGATAAAACAGTTCAGGGGATCGCTGTTTTCAATTTCGGTCTTAAGCTGTTTTTCCTGCCACTTCACCCCGTACAGCATGATATTCCGCTCGAGTATCGATTGAATGTTCATGAGATTGATGACGACATTGGCTATCTTCCCGAGGGGTTTGTTGTTGTAATCCTGTATTTTGGGTATGAATTCCTTGATAATTCTCTCTACGGAATATTTTGTCGAAAATTCATGCGAATAGGCCCGTATCATTTCATCGCTGAACCGCTCCAGGAGGGTCTTTATGATGTTACCCTCGGCGACGACAAAGCCATCGACGCGGCGGACCCGTTCTTTCCGGTCCGCCTCGACTATTATAAATGAAAATATTTTATGCGAGTCGACCAGGATCTTTATAAGCTTCGGGATGCCGTACGGTATCAGTGAATATGCTCCGGCCAGGTACTCGAAAAAATCATCGGACTGCGGTATGGCCTGGAGGCCGCGGTCCGTGTTCTTTTTTCGAATATCCACGTAAATGGTATTGAGAAGCTCTTCTAAATCATTCATATTGTTTCATATTCTTATTAAAATTGTATTGCGATAAGGGTAATATCGTCAATTAAATCAACATTCTTGCTTATCGAGTGAAAATATTCTTTCAAGTAACCAATGAACTCCCGGGGACCGGCATCAATAAACCGAAGGGCGATCTCAGCGAGGCGCCGCTCTCCGTTTTCTATATCCATCCGATCGCCGCCGAAGCTTTCCGTAACGCCATCGGTGAAAAGGACCAGCAGGTCACCCGGTTCATATAGTATAACCCGCTCTTCAAAGCTCTCCTCATCGGCGAGGCCGAGGGCCTTCCCTTCGGCGTTCAGCATGATTATTTCCCGCGTCCTGGCCCTCACCAGCATCTGGTCGTTGTGTCCCGCGCTGGCATAGGTGATCAGGTTGTTGTGGGCGTCGATCACGGCATAAAAAAGCGTTACGAACATGCCATACTCAGAATCCTTGAATATGTACCGGTTCGCGTTTTTCAGCAATCCAGAGGGCGAGCTGTCAACCCGCAGCTCGGCCCGAACCACGTTCAGCGCCGATCCCATGAAGAGGGCGGCGGGAATCCCTTTCCCCGATATGTCGGCAACCAATATAGAATACTTATTCTCGTTCAACCTGGAAAAATCATAGAAATCGCCGCCCACGGACCGCGCCGGCTTGTTAAAAACCGACAGGACGTGCCTCCCGAACTCATTTGGAATACCCCTGAGAATCTTTCTCTGGATCTCAGCCGCAATATCGATGTCGCGGGACAGTAACCGCTGCGTTTCGGCGACCCTCTGATTCAGTATATTGTTGTAAACCTGAGATACCTGGCTGCATACCGTCATCACGATCCGCAGGTCAAAAGAGTCAAAATTCTTGCCGTTGATCTTGTCCGCGCAGGAAAGTACGCCGATGGTGTTATTCTTGTACAGGATCGGGACCGAGATGAAGGAATCGGTCGTATAGCCGCGATCGCCGGAGATCATTTCATTGGGGATCTCCTTCCTGATATCGGAAACCATCATCGGGTCGCCGCTCCTGAAAACATGGCCGGCGATGGACCCGTTCAGGCTGATATCATGGGAATTGACCACCGACGGTGGAAGCCCGAAGGCGGATTCAATGGCAAGGCGGCCCTCTTTTTCATCGAAAAATATGATGGAGACCCGTCGCACCATCATGGACTTGGCAAGGGATGAGCAGATATTGTCTATTATATCATTATCCGGCCCCGAAAGGGATATTGCCTGGGCCACCTCGTACAGGGCGGTCAGCTCGTTGATCCTGTTGGTAAGCTCGTCATAGAGGCGGCGGTTATTGATGGCGATCGCCGCCTGGTTGGCTATATACCTGGCCTGTTCCAGGTCATGCTCGTCATAGCGCCCGCGTCCGATAGAGTTCACGATCTCCAGCACCCCGACAAAATCCCCCTTGACCTGCATCGGCACGCAGAGGAGGTTCCTGGTATTGAAATGGAATTTCTGGTCGATATCATGATACCACCGGTCGTCATTGTGGGCGTCATCCACTATGATGGGATCCAGCGTCCCCGCCACAATCCCGGCGATCCCCTTCCCCTTCGGCACGCGCTCCCCCCGGATGATATCCCCCTTGTCGCCGATGACCACGTCAAAGATAAGATCGCCGGTTTTCTGATCCGCCAGAAGAAGCGAGCACCCTTCAGATTGCAGCAGTTCCTTGGCCGCATCCATGATCGATTTCAGCAACTCTGCGAGAGACATGCGGGAATTGATCTTTTCGTTAATTGACCTGATAACTGATATGTCGATTTTATCTTTTATACCGGTTGCTCCCGTCTGATGAATTGAAATACGCTAAAATATAGGCTTATAGTCGAACTGGTGAATCGCGTTTATATAACGCAGGGTGTGTGTTTTCTGGCGGAACAGGATGGAGCTCGTTTTCGCTCCGCCCGAAATATACTGCACGCCTGGCAGAAGGACTCCGTCGGTGACGCCGGTCAGGGAGACAATGACCTCGTCTCCTCTGATCATTTCGGAAATCGTGAATATTCCGTCGGGATCGGTAATGCCGTATTCCCTGATCTGTTCCTTTTCCTTGCCGCTCAGATCGACATAGCGTGTCTGCATGTCCCCCTCCATGCACTTTAACGCAGCCGCCGCGAGGATTGCCTCCTTTGCGCCGCCTATCCCCATAAGTATATCGATATAACTTTCCGGGAAGGCCGTCGCGACCGCTCCGCTTATGTCGCCGTCGCGAATCAGCTTGATCTTCGCCCCGGTCTGACGGATTTCCTTGACCAGATGTTCGTTGCTTTTACGATCAAGGACGCACACGGTTATGTCCTCTATATACTTGCCCTTGGCCCGGGCCACCCGCTTTATATTGATCGCCGGAGGTTGATTGATATCAACCAGGTTTTTCGCTTCCTTCCCAACGGCGATCTTGTCCATATGAAAGGAAGGGGTGCGCATGAACGTCATCTTGGTTCCAACTGCCGCCACTGACACGGCGTTGTGACCGCCCCGGGCGCAGGTCATTTTTCCGTCAAGGGGCTTCACGGCAAGGTCGACTGCCCCGCCGGTCTTGCTCCCCACCAAGGCGCCGTCATGGAGGGCCGTATCGGAACTATCGGCGCCTATTACCACCTCCCCGTCAATATCCATGGTGGAAAAGACCCTGTTCATCGCTTCAGCAGCGGTATGATACGACAATTCCTCATCACCCTTCCCCATGTGCCTGCTGGCATAGAGAGCCGCGGCTTCCGTCAGGCGAACTGCTTCGATGGTAAGATTGCGATCCATGTTTCCTCCCGCTATGAACAGTATGGCATGATTTCAGATGTATGATATAACAGAAATCTGTTCAAATACAATTTCAATTCCTTTTCAATACATTGTCAATCATATCATTGTTATCTGACACCATTAATTTTTTTCTTTGATAAAAACCAGAGATAAGCCCATAGCAGATGTCTAATAATTATAGACATATTGAAATAAAATTAACGATATTTGCCCCGCCGCCGAGGAATGCCGCCGCAAATATGAGTAATTCTATTCAGTTATCCAACAAGTCAAATTAAATTATTGACTTAATAAAACAGATTGGTGTATAATGTGACATAATAGATCTTTCAAAATCAGGTTTTTCATTCTCTCATGGGTTCTGTTCCTGGCTCTATTATTGCGAATTTGCAATCGGAACACCCGGCAGAGACTTAAATCGCCGTTACGGCACCGCGCATCTGCTATCACGCCATGTAACTCCCATGGCACAATCATCGTAATGGCATTAACAAAACCACTGATTAAGGAGCTCCAATTGAAAAAGACAATTATGATTATCGGCGGCGGACTACTCCAGATGCCGGTGATTCTGACAGCAAAAAAGATGGGCCTTCAGGTCATTGTGACCGATTACAATCCCAATGCCCTCGGCATGAAGGATGCCGACATTCCCATCGTCATGAGCACCCGCGATATAGAAGGATCCGTACGGGTCGCCAAGGCGCAGAATGAGCTGACCTCCATCAGCGGTGTCCTCACCGTGGGGACCGACGCCTCCATGGCCGTGGCGGCTGTAGCCAACGCTCTAAACCTACCCGGTATCAAGTTTGAGGATGCGGAGGCTGCCACCAATAAGATAAAAATGCGCATGCGCTTCAAGGAGCATGGCGTACCCTCGCCGAATTTTCTTCCCGTATGGTCTTTATCTGACGCGAAAAAAGCCGGAAAGATTCTAAAATTCCCCGTCGTCATTAAGCCATCGGACAACATGGGCGCCCGCGGGGTCATGCGCATTGAAAACTTTAACCAGCTGCCGGATGCCTTCAAATTTTCAAAGAGCGCGTCCCCGAGCGGCGAACTCATCATGGAAGAATTCATGGAAGGCCCCGAGCTTTCACTCGATGCCATTATCTACAATGGTGAGATCACCTTCACCGGCGTGGCTGACCGAATCATTGAATACCCGCCTTTCTTTATCGAAACTGGCCATAATATGCCTTCAAGCCTGTCCAGGGAAATCCAGGACTCCGCCTGTAATGTCATGAAGCTCGGCATCCACGCACTGGGCCTGGATATCGGCGCCGCCAAGGGCGACATCAAAATTACAAAAGACGGGCCCATGATCGGGGAGCTCGCCGCCAGGCTCTCTGGCGGTTTCATGTCCGCCTATACCTTTCCCTACTCGTCCGGCGTCGATTTAATGAAGGCAGCCGTTGAAGTTGCCCTTGGCCAGGAACCGGGCAACCTGGAGCCTGTTATTAACCGGTTCTGCATTGAGCGCGCCATCATTACCAAGCCCGGCATCGTCAAAAAAATTTCCGGCCTCGAAGAAGCGCTGAAGGTTCCCGGCATCAAGGAGATTTTTCTCAACGTAAAGCCGGGGGACAAGGTCATACAGCCCCGGTCGAATGTTGAGAAGGCCGGTCATATCATCTCCGTCGGCAAGACCCTCGCTGAAGCCGTACAGCACTATGAGCAGTGCCGTGATATCATAAAATTCGACATGATCGAGGAATCTGAAATCTCGATGGAGACCATACATATATCCGCAAAGGAAAAGTTCAAAAAGATATGCTATGTCTGCAAAAACTGCGACGGCCGGGACTGTCCTACCGGCGTCCCCGGCATGGGAGGGACCGGCACCGGTGAGTCTTTTCGCAGGAATATCGCGTCGCTGAAAAAGTATAAGATCAACACCAGGCTCATCCATGATGTCACGCAGCCTGACACGACATCCGCGTTCATGAACCGGAAGCTGTCCCTTCCGGTGCTGGCCGCTCCCATCACGGGGACCGTGACCAACATGGCCGGCGCCATCGACGAGCTCGATTATAACCGCGCCGTGATCGACGGATGTTTGAAAGCCGGCACCATTGCCTTCGTCGGCGACGGCGCCACTCCGGACAAGTACAAGATCGGCTTGCAGGCCATTACAGAATCGAGCGGCATGGGAATACCCATTTTCAAGCCCCGCAGCGACAATAAAGACATCATCATGCGCATAAAGGCGGCGGAAAAAGCCGGGGCCATGGCCGTGGGAATGGACATTGACGCCGTGGTATTCAAAACCATGGCCATGAAAAATCAATCTGTAGGTCCCAAAAGCTTCTCAGAGTTGAAGGACCTCATATCTTCCACGAAGCTCCCCTTTATACTTAAAGGCATCATGAACGTGAAAGACGCAGCCGCGGCTGTTGAAGCGGGCGCCAATGGCATCATAGTATCCAACCACGGGGGACGAGTTCTGGACGAGATGATGGGATCCATGGATGTCCTCGATGAAATAGTGCGCGAGGTGAAGCACAACCTGACGATAATGGTGGACGGCGGGTTCCGGGAAGGTGTCGATATACTTAAGGCACTTGCCGTGGGAGCGACCGCAATTCTCATCGGCCGCCCCATAGCCATTGCAGCCGTCGGCATGGGCGCTGAAGGGGTATCATTCTACCTCAATCACCTGAAAAAAGACCTTGAAAAGGCCATGATCCTGACGGGGTGTCAGACCATCGGAGACATCACCCCTGATATAATCAAATCGATCTGATCGGTTATCCGAAGTACGCCAGCTCTTTGTCATCGCAAGAACGGGCATACTCGATAACCCATGATGCGTATCTGCCGTGTTCGATTATTCCATCCATGAATCGATTCTTCTCTTCTAAATCGATCCAGCCGACCTTGAAAAACAATCGCGGCACCAGCAGCGCATTAATATACGGGATACCGTTTTTTTTGCAATACTGAGCGCCCCTGCCGTCATCTATGATTATAAATTCGCCAAAACCTTTTTGATAGAGCAGGATTGTATCCTTCTCTCCGGCTCCGAGTCCTTCCATTGCCTCATGTTTTTCTGTGATATTTCTGATTTCACGCGCATCACTCAGGACCCATATTTTACTTTCATTGCAATATGTTCTGAACTCATCGGCTCCGGCATATCCTTCGCGGGTCAATTCGTGATAGACAGATGTCGCAATGGCAACTGAATAAAAATCAATAACATGCTCAATGATTCCTGCTTTAAAAATGATGATGGCCGATGACGAATCGATGAGAACAGTTTTCCCAGGCGCAGCGACCCTATCAGCGGCCATAATAAATGAATGAACCCCAGAAATAGGGATTTGATTTTTTCATGCCGGATTCGCCTTCAGCGGCTGTTGACACAGCGCTATTCTGATCGATTTTTCCCTGGATAAAAGTTCTTTTCGCCTGGGTAAAAGCGCCTTCGAAAGGAACGTTCTTGTTAATTGCCGCTTCATAAACCTGTTTCATGAAATATGACCGCTCCGCTTCGTCCACTTCCCACAAAGACAATGAAACTCCCCGTGAACCGGCCGCCATGAAGGATCCGCACAGATGCCATAACCCCTCGCCGCGGCTGTATCCCGCCATGGGAATCGTGACCGACGAAATATGCACGACATCCGAGCGTATGCCCAGTGAAGCGATCTTTCTCACGGTGAGGATCCCGTCCTTGCCGCCTTCCTCATCTTTTTTATACGAAACCAGGAGTGAACTGAGCTGGGGCACCTCGGGAATGATTATGCCCCGCGACAGGATGTGAATTATCCTGTACGTCGCCAGTGATCCGGCCCTTGCCATGGCAGTCAGTGCGGTTTCAGTCACCCGATCTCCCGTTATGACATCACCATCCTTTGCAATTGCCTTGAGAGAATTCATTTCCGCTGTGCTTGATTTCAGCCCTGACAGATCATTGACGCTGAAAAAACCGTACATCTCCAGGAGGCTCTTATGTTCCAGCAATTTGTTGTTTATTCCTTCCACTATTACTTCAAAATGACGGGAAGATTCAATGTTTTTTTCCGACGGATTTGGCGATGCATTGATACCGTTCACGAGAAGCATCGTTTTTCTCCCGGCGCCGTACAATCTTTCTGAAAAATATGCGTCGCAGGTCTGTGAAAACGTATACTTGATCCCGGCCTTCTCGATCAAAAACCTGCCGTCAGGCGTCGCCAGTGTTTCAAAAGGAACGGTGCTCAGCACCCCGTCGGGCTGAATTATCAATGTATCCTTCCCGCTGATATTCCTTTCAATTTTTTGAAAGATGAATTGATACAGGACCTTGCTGATGGACCTCTGAATGGCATATTCGCTGCCGCTGATATATTTTTTTGACAGCAGCGACCGGTAATAATTGATGATCTTTTCAAATTCGATGTAATAGTAATCCTTGCGGGACTTCTGAGATATCTTGAAAATGATATCAGTCTTTTTCTTGCCGACAAAACGTTCTATCTCTTTCCCAAGAAGATTGTACAGCGTATTGACTGTCGCGGCCTTATCCAGTTCGTAGGTCATGGCTGTTTCAGAATCTATATAGATAAGGAACGGATTGTCCCACAGGATATTGGCCAGAATGACCAGCGCTGTTTTATCCCCTATTTCCTTCTTGAGTTTATCATAGCTCACTGATTTCGTCTGCAGCGGTAAAGCGGAATCAGGCAGAACAGATTTGATTTTTCCAATGCAAAAAAGCTCATTGGCCTCGTAGGCCTTTTCAGGTTTATCAGCCTTGGCGTATGATGCTATAAGCCACCGGTATATATCGCTTCTGACATCGGTTATGGAAAAACCCTGTTTTTTTGTCCCTGACTCAATGATCTGCCTGGCTTTTTCGAACAGTTCAATGGCCTTCTCATATTCTTTCATGTTGTAATGGACAATACCGCAGTTTTTTGAATCATCGGCCAGTGATACCGTATCATTTAATTCGCGGTACATCTCCATAGCCTGGTTGAAATATTCCAGGGCCTTCTCATGTCGCTTGAGTGACACCATGACCCTTCCCAGGTTGCTCAGGTTATCAGCTATCCTGTTCTTCTTTTCAGCCGCTTTATCGCGCTGGAGGGCTTTCTCGATGTAGTCGACCGCTTCGCCATAGCGCTCCCTGATTTCATAGAGTAGACCAATATCAGATAGCCGAAGAGCTATATTTTCCTGGAGCTCGATATCTTTGTTCAGTGCAAGGGCTTTCACATAATAATCCAGGGCCTTCTCGTATTTGCCCATGGAATCAAAGACCTGGCCTATGCTGTTCTGGATCCGCGCGGCATTCATGGTGTTGTTCAGCTTGAGATTGATTTCCAGGGACTTGTTATAGAATACCACGGCCCGGGTATTGTCGCCTACCATGAAATATATATCACCGATCCGGTAATAGCGAGACGCCATGTTCTTCTCGTTTTTGTATCGCCCGTCAATCTCAAGTGCTTTTTCAAAATAATTAAGGGCTTCTCCATACCTCCCCAATGCGGCGTACACGCTGCCGATGTTGCTTAGATCCACTGAAAGATATTCGTCACTGCCGCGGAGCCGATCGATTGCCAGAGCTTCGGAGTATAATTCAAGGGCCCTGTCATATTCTTTCATGAAATAGTACATCGTGCCGGCATTGCTGGTTGTGACAGCCATATTATCGCCGATCTTCGATTCCCTGGCATATTTCAGAGCTTCATCATAACACTCCCTGGCCCCGATAAAATCCTTCTGTACCCTGTGCGCCAGTGCCATGTTATTAAGCACGAGCACCATCCTGTCCTTGAATGCATTTTTGCGTGATATTTCAAGGGCCTCTCTGTATGATGCCATTGCTTCATCAAAACGATCCAGATGAAAATAGGCCTGGCCAATGCTATTGCCTGCCATCGCTTCCTGATCCGCGACTTTGTATTTCCTGCAGGTTGAAAGCATCAGCTTGTAATAATGGAGGGACTTATTGTAATCGCCGAGAACATCATAGGTTTGGCCCAACTCATTGAGCTGGGCGATAAGTTCTTCAGTGCGGGGGATTTCATTTTTTCTTTCAGCTGTGACAGCGCGTTTAAGGTATTCGATTACCTGTTTATAATTGCGGTCTTTTTTATATTTCTGCGCCTCATTCCAGTATCTATCCGCTTCGTCATGCCACTGGTTGGCTCCACCTATAACTGAAAAACACACGACCAGAGCTGTGATGATAATTTTTTGTACCATCATTCATTCCTGTTATCAAGGTGAATTATTGATGGAACACCTTTATGATATATGGCGGAGAAAGTAAAGTGAAGTTTTAAAAAAAGTCCGGATCAATACTTGCGGAACAGCGCTATGAGCTTGCCGAGTATTGCGACATTTTCCGCAACGATCGGTTCATAGGCGGGATTGTCCGGCAGGAGCTGTACTTTATTACCAGTCATCTTGAACCTTTTCAAGGTAGCCTCGTCTGTTAGCAGAGCTGCTATAACCTCTCCGTTATTGGCTGTATTCTGTTTTTTAATGATGGCTACGTCGCCGTCATAAATGCCGCCATCGATCATCGAATCGCCTTTAACGTTAAGGGCAAAATATTCACCGCTTTTAAACATTGACTTGGGAAAGCTCAAATACTCTTCGATATTCTCTTCAGCCAGGATAGGGGAGCCTGCGGCAATTCGGCCAAGAAGGGGAATATTGATTGCATCAACTGGCACCTCCTCTTCTTCATTCAAAACAACTATGGCGCGAGATTTATTCTGCTCGGTTTTGATATAGCCTTTTTTTTCAATGGCCTTGACGTGATCATAGGCGCCCTTAACCGTAATATTGAATTTTTCGCCAATTTCACGAACCGTTGGGGGAAACCCGGATTCTTTGATCGACTCTTTGATAAAATCCAGTATTTTTTCCTGTTTTAATGTAAGCTGTCTTATACATTCTTTCGGCGTCATTATTGTTCCCCTCTTTTTATAATCTAAACATAAAATAAGCATACATTAGTTTATATGTCAAGGAAAAATTCATTTTTTTGCTATTTACAATTATTCTTCTCTCGAATACGCTATTCAAAAAGAACGGAAACCATGCATTCTTTTATCCCTGAGAGATACTAACATGATTTTTTTTGGAATCATTAAATGAATATCAATGATTACTACAATTTTCTCAACGTAAGCCCTTCGGCATCGGATGAGCAAATATCAGCGGCATATAAAAAACTGGCATTCCAATTTCATCCAGACAAAAACCCACACCGCGTTGAATGGGCCACCAATGCCATGACAAAGCTCAATGTCGCCTATTCCGCTGTCATGAGCTACCGCTTCAAGGATGAATCGACTGTCGAATCCCAGGACAAAAGACATGATCAACCCAAGGCTCCGCGGAAGCCCCACAAAGACATTATCGATTCTGAAATTCTTACCAAGCAGTTTATCAATCTTCGTGAAACCGCGAAGGACGCCCTGTACCGTTATTTTCAATATAATTTGAATAACATCCCGAACAGGGAAAAAGTAGCGAACAGGGCTGTGTTCAATAAAATCGTCTTTTCTTTGCGAAAAAACTACCATGCTATCCGTCAATTGAAAGAGAAAACCGAGGATATGGAATTAATTGAGCATTTTGACGTATTCTCGACCATGATATTTCATTTCTACCGGGCCTCTGAATGTCTTAATATCATAGATTCCTACAACAACCAATATGATGTTGAATCATACCGAATTTACCGCAAGGGTGACGAGCATCTCCATGATGCGCATAGGGAAATCTTTTATGACCGTCACAATCGGGGATACTTTAAAAAAGAAATGGCCTTTACCTATGTTATCGAAGCCGAAAAGATATTCCTGGCTAATCTTAAGATCTTTCCCGATTCCACCTGGGCGGTTGAAACCAGGATAAAACTCGACTATGCCCAGTCGTTGAAAAAATATCTGGAGCTATTTTTCTCTGAATCCTGACGCTCACCATTTCAATACAAAACGATCATAAACTGAATCATATCGTGCTTCATTATTGTGACAACAAAACCGATAATGTAAGAAGAATTATAGTGCCTCCAAACTATAGACCCCGGGCAATTATGAACCGTATTGTTATAGCATCATTTCTGATTATGATGGCAGCCGTTAATCTTCACGGTGAGGATTATCAATACCAATATTTCAGCAAAAAAAAAGACAGGGGCAAATACGTCCCCTTTTCAGATTATATCCCGCAGATCAGGCTCCATTACCAGACCGTGCCTCATTATCTCGAGGATTACTACGAGCTGTACGGTTTAAAGATGTACTACAACGAGAACACCCTCCGGCTCAACATAGAGCGCCTGAAAACGGCCCTCCAGTGCAAGTTCCGCCACCCCTCCCAGGCCCTGGTAAAAATCGAATCGGAACCGGAATATCTGAAATACCGCAACCTCTTGTTCATGCATATCAATCTCATCATCATGCGCAGCTACCTGAGCATCGGAGCTCGGTACGATATGCACAATATCCGCTTCTATCACTG
Source organism: Spirochaetota bacterium (assembly GCA_017999915.1). Taxonomy (NCBI): domain Bacteria; kingdom Pseudomonadati; phylum Spirochaetota; species Spirochaetota bacterium. The sequence continues at coordinate 768,871 of JAGNKX010000001.1, read as the reverse complement.
GGATTACGCCAAGGAGATCAGCGACAGTCTTGACACGGCGGAAAAATCTTACGCCGAGGCCCTTCCCTACTGGGATAGGGCCAGGGAATATGCGGAAAAAGCAAGCCAGGTAAAGATCACCACCGATCTCGGGTTCATTGAAACGGAACGAAAAAAGATCATCCTGGGCGATATTGATTTCGGCAAGATCATCTCTGGTTACCGCACCGGCGTTAAGGCAAAGAAACAGAAACTGAATGAGCTTATGGCAACCTATCAGAAATTTCAGAAAAAAGCCAGCGTCACTGAATAACCTGCAATTGCCCCACGCCATGTAAATCAAATATTAATCCCGACCTGCCTTGAGGCGCCTATGAAAACCAATACAATTATCAATGCCATATCAACCAGAAGATCCATCAGAAAATACACAAAAGACACCATCACCGGGGACTGCATTGAAGCCATTCTTGAAGCCGGCCGGTGGGCGCCCTCCGGATTGAATAACCAGCCCTGGTCTTTTGTGACGATACAGGACGCTGGCATTAGAAATAGTCTGTCGGCTCTTACTGAATACAGCCGCATCATTAAGGAATGTAATGCCTGTATATACGTTTTTTATGACGTTTCGGAAGGATATAACCGCGACAAGGACATCCTGAGCATCGGCGCCTGCATCCAGAACATGCTCCTTGCGGCCCATTCCCTGAAAATAGGATCGGTATGGCTCGGGGAGATTTTAAACCGCAAAACCGAGGTGAATGATCTCCTTGACATCGGCCCGGACCATGAGCTCATGGCTGTCATAGCCATGGGACACCCGGCCCAATCGCCGCGAAGCAGCAGGAAAAAACTCAAATCACTGATACTCAAGGAATTTTCGGCATCCGGATAATTCTGCACCGCTACGCCGTTCAGCGCCCCTTAGAACAGGAGCGGGATGATTGCCTTGCGCTCCTTCGGATAATCAGGAAACTTCTCAAGATACCACCGGTGGTTGGAGCGGGCCCGCGGCACCAGGTTCGCCGCTGTCCAGACCACGAAAAAAAGGCCAGCCAGGGACCATGTCATCACAGCCCAGCCTATCCAGGTTATGATCTCGCCGAAATAGTTGGGGCAGGAAAGATACCGGTACATCCCGCCGTAAGGGATCTTGTAACCCGGATTCCGAGGGTCCCACAGCTTCCTTGTAATTGCATCAGATTGTTTGTTGATAAAAAAGCCTGTCGCAAAAATGAGAACCCCGATGATGAACCGCGGATCCGCCAGCCATGCCGCCGTATAGGCGCTATCAGGCGCGAAGGTGAACACCCAGCGTCCCTGGATATAGGTGTTTATGGAATTGAAGATCATGCCGAATACGATGATAGACAGCGATACCTTCTCATCGCTTTTCAGCATGAAAGGAAAAATAAAAGAACGGTGAAAATAATGTATCTGCCATATGACCTGGAGCACGATAAGGGTCATGGTAATAGTTTTATCCGATACGAGAAAATAGAAGAAGAAGAGAAGCGACGCCGGCGCCTCCATGATGATCCACGCTGCCGTGTTCGGTATCAGAGGTCCCCAGCCTTTTTTCGCGTGTCTGCCGTACGGCGCCGTGATGAAAAATAGCGATATGAAGGTCACGATCGCCACGACCATGAAACCAAAAAGAATTATCCTGTAGATTTGATACTCGGTCATACTTCTTTCCTCATTTTTTTATATGGTCTTTTTGTTCCTGGACAAGTGTTGCCCATGGCATAGAGCAGATTTCTTACACGTTGAAGAGAAACCTGACGATATCACCGTCCTGCACGATATACTCCCTGCCCTCGGATCGCAGAAGCCCATGCTCCCGCACAGTCTTTTCAGAGCCGAACTTCACAAGATCATCATACCGGAACACTTCGGCACGGATAAAGCCCCGCTCAAAATCAGTGTGGATCTTGCCCGCGGCCCTGGCTGCGTTGGTCCCCGTGAGCAGGGTCCAGGCCTGCAGTTCCGTCGCTGCCGTATAATACGTGATCAGGTCGAGCAGTCCGTAGGCCGTCCTGATGAGCCGGTCCAGGCCTGATTCGGCCAAGCCCATTGCTTCAAGGTATTCCTTCTTTTCCCCGGCCGAGAGCTCCGATATCTCCTCTTCAAGTTTCCCTACAAGGTACAGATACTGGGCGCCCTGAGACGCTGCGTATCGAGCTATCGCATCGAGATGTTTTTTGGACGATTCTTCCTCATCGATATTGGCCAGGTAGATGACCGGCTTGTCGGTTATGACGCCGAAGTCGGCCAGGAGATGGCGCTCCTCCTCCCCCATTGGATAGGTGCGGAGGGTTTTGCCGTCATTCAGATGCTTGATTATATCTTCGATGATGCCGCTCAGGGCCTTGGCTTTTTTATCGCCGCTGCGCACCATCTTATTCTCCTTTTCAAGACCCCGCTCAAGGATCTCGATATCGGAGAGAATGAGCTCCATGTTTATAATTTCAATATCCCGGATCGGGTCAACATCGCCCGCCACATGGACAACGTCCTCGCTGGAAAAGCAGCGCACAACCTGGACCAGGGCGTCGACATTCCGGATATGTCCGAGGAACTTGTTCCCCAGTCCCTCGCCCTTTGAAGCCCCCTTGACCAGTCCGGCCACATCGATGAATTCTATCCTGGTCGGGATCGGATTGTCCTTGTGGAGCAGCTCTCCAATTTTACTCAGCCGCTCATCCGGGACCGGGACGATGCCCTTGTTCGGTTCAATGGTGCAAAAGGGATAGTTGGCCATCTGCGCCCCTGCTCCGGAGAGGGCGTTAAAAATGGTCGATTTTCCGACATTCGGAAGCCCTACAATTCCGCAGGAAAAGCTCATAACACAATTCCTATTACATAGTGGTTAATGGTTAACGCCCCCGAAAATCGGTTATACATGCCCCCCAAGTGCCGTACCATAATAAAACATTGACATGATATAAATTTTTGATTTCCATGTCAAATGAAGTTATATGAAACTCATTAATTTTAATTAATCAATAATCTTCTGAGGTTTCTTGCAGCCAGATCATGGAACTGATATATTCAATCTTCATTAATCTCATATTTTACGTCATAATCATACAGATTGTTATCGGCGCCTTATTCTTTTTTTTGGGATTATCCAGGCGTTTGCTCCTCAATTCCTTTTCAATGCTCCTCATCATAACGCCGCTCTATCTGAAATATAATAAAATCATCGAAGTCATTCCCCTGTCATTCCCGACATTGATCGGACTCTGCCTCTTTCCCATCACCCTTACGGTCATGATACGGCATTATTATATTCAATACAGCCAGACATCGCTGGTACCGGTCAGCCTTTTATCGGCGGCATCATTTTTCATGCTGATCGTGTTCCCTGGCTACAATGGCCTGATCATTTACCTTGCGTATTTTTTATTCTATGTCTACATCCTGTACATCATTTTTCCCGGCAGGCACGAGCTGACCTCCGTGCTCCTCCTGGCCATCCTGTTCATGAATTTCTTTTACATATCCGTGACGGTCTATACCCTGAATGAAATCCATTTTATCATCTCAGCCGGTATCATGAATATCTCGGTAACATTTATCCTGGGGTACACCCTGCGCAACAGGATCGTAAGCCTGCTCAACCAGTTCAACATGATAAACGAGCTTAACACCAAGCTCTACCACCGCCTGGCCCGGTTGAAGCAGAGCAACGACTCATGCCGGAAGATCATCCTCGAAAAGGACCTGGAGCTCTCCCAGATGGCGCGGCACGCGAGCCTCGCCGAGCTTACCACCGGTATAGCCCATGAGCTGTCCCAGCCCCTGACCGGCATCAAGGGCATATCGCAGAATATGATCGACGACATAAATGCTGAGGAATTCGAGAATCTCCAAGGCGTCTCGGAGCTCATGAAAATTTGCGCTCTAGTGGACAAGTCCTCTTTGATTATCGATCACATACGGAACTTCTCGAAAAAGAGCACCCTCTCGATCAAGCAGATTGACCTGAATAAAGTGATACTCGAAGCGATCGATCTGATTCAGTTTCAGTTGAAAAAGAACAGTATTGACCTGATATTCGTCCTTGATGACGCCATTCCACCAATACTCGGCGATAAGCTTTCCCTGGAGCAGCTTATCGTCAACATCATCATGAACTCCAAGGACGCGATACTGGAAAAGCAATTTTCTTCCTCGGAGGAAAACGGGACCATACAGATGACCACCTTTTCCGATGAACATTCCGTGACGATGATCATTCAGGATAATGGAAGCGGCATATCGGAAGATATCATGAATAAAATCTGGTCGCCTTTTTTTACCACGAAAAAACGCGACCATGGGACCGGCATCGGCCTCTCAATCTGCAATAAGATATTGAAAGATCACAACGCGACAGTAGGCATTCAATCCGACAGCAACGGGACTCAATTCTCCATCCGCTTTCCCCTGGGGCCACCGAAAGAAAGCAGCTAGGACCGGCCGTCAGCCGGCCTCGCTGTCGGGAATAATATCGATTACAATCAGTGTAATATCGTCTTCCAGCGTCTGGCCTTCGGCGATTCCGGCCCATTTTTTCACAGCATCGACTATACTTCCGGTAAAGTCTGCGCCATTCTTTTCATTGTTATCTCGGATAAGGTCATACAGGCGTTCTTCGCCGAAGATTTCCCTCGTGTGATTTCTCGCTTCAACAATTCCATCAGTATATAATATGATCCTGTCATGATCGAAAATTTCAATTTCATTGTATGAATATCTCGAATCAGGGAAGATACCGATGGGACGGTCATAGATCTTGTCGGAAATGATCTTATCGCTCTTTTTGCGCCAGATAAGGAGAGGCCGGTGTCCGGCATTCGAATGATATATCTTTTTTTTATCAAGATCGATGTAGACGCAGCAGGCGGTCATGAATATGCCGTGAGGATATTTTTCCATGACAGAATTGATTTTTGTAAACAACAGAGAAGGATCCTTAAAATCTATTTTATAGAACGTGAAGGCCACCTGCATCATGGCTGCCACTATCGCCGCAGGGATGCCGTGGCCCGCCACATCTGCTATCAGCACGCCCACATGCCTGTCATCAATCAAATGATAATCGTAATAATCGCCGCCCACCTGCGTTGATGTTTCATATTTGACGGCAAAACGAATATTATTAAGTTCCGGCATTTCACGGGGAACAATAGTCTTCTGGATGTCCATGGCGATCTCCAGCTCATTTTGCAGAATGCAGAACTTACTCTGCATCATGAATGACTCCTTCATGGAAATCAGGCTCTGTACCCTTGCAATAAGCACATCGCTGTTGACCGGTTTCATGATATAGTCGTTTGCGCCGGCCGAGAGACCGGTCCCGACAGCGCTGGTACTGCTCTGCGAGGTTAGCATGATGATCGGTAGCTCATGGATGGAAAAACGCTCCCTGATCTTCCTGCATACGTCATATCCCGAATCCCCGGGAAGCATAATATCGAGCAGTATCAGGTCGGGAATATTTTTTCTGTCAAGTTCATCAAAAAGCTTTGAACCGCTTTCCGCCGGGATGACATCATATCCTTCAACGGACAGATGATTAATGATCACCTGAAGGTTCACCGGTTCATCATCGACGACCAGTATTTTCTTGCGCTCGTTCGTCGCCGCATCAAGCTGTGCAGGGTGATGAACCATGACATCAGCTCCGGAAAAATAATCCATATCCTCCGAGACGGGAATGATAACGCTTTCCGACGCCTTCATACTTTTCTCTTCATTGCTTCTTTGAATGGTAAAATAGAACCGAGATCCTTTCCCCGGCTCCGATTCCACCCGGATCGTTCCGCCATGGAGCTCAACGATTTTTTTGGTAATGGCAAGACCCAGCCCGGAACCGGCAAGATGCCGTACCGCGGGCTGCGCGGTCGTTTCATAGGTGTCAAAAATTTGCTCCCTCTGATCAGGGGGTATGCCAACCCCCGTATCTTCAACGGATACTGTGATCAGATTATCGTCATTGCCGCCGGCAACCGCATTAATGGTTATCCCGCCTTTCTCGGTGAAGCGTATGGCATTGCCGACAAGGTTAAGGAGCGCCTGCTGAATTCTGCTTTCATCACCCAGGGCGATCATAGACAGCGGATCGATGGAATTCCTGATGGCCAGTGACTTCTTTTCGACAAGAGGACGCGTGATTGAAATAACGACTTGTGTCGCATCATAGAGGTTCACCGGCTCGCGGTTTATCAATATGTCACCGTGCTTGAGCTTGGAAAAGTCGAGGATATCATGGACAAGACCCGCAAGGCGGCTGCCGCTGGCAGCGATCAGCGAAAGATCGTGTATCACTTCTTTATTGAGCTGTCCGGCGGCGCCCTTTATGAGAGATTCGGAAATACCGATGATTCCCGCCAGGGGCGTTCTCAGCTCATGGGATATATTAGCCAGAAATTCATCCTTGAGGACATCAAGCTGCGTCAGCCGAAGGTTCGTCCGTTCCAGTTCATGGATCTTCTGATTGATGATCCCCACCATGTGATTGAACATATCCGACAGGCGCCCGATTTCATCGTGGGACGAAACATTGATACGGAACCCCATATCCCCATCCTCAATGCGCTGGGCGGCTGCGGCAAGATTATCAATGGGCCTCGAGATGAACCTGCTGAAAAAATATCCTGCCATGCCAACGATCAGGATGGCAATGGCTGTAACGCCGAAAATGAGGCGATGCAATTTCTGCAAAGGAGCGATGATGATCGTTTTTGAGAATATGAGCCTGACAATGCAGAGCGGCTTTTTACCCGGCAGTGACCCTGTTGCGGCGAACATATAGCATACATCACCGGTGCCTGCCATCGTTATTTCGCTCATTTTTTTTTGCGATATAAGCAGCCCGACTTCTTCGTTACTGATGCGGGCATTATCAGCTTTTACCGGAATTCCATACCCTCGTATTTTGTACGAAGCAAGGATGAATCCGTTAAATTCTTTTTTTGAAGAAATTACAATGGCATCCGCATAGACCATTCCCTCGCTGGTCAGTGTTTTCAGCACCGACATCATTTCCTGCGTGTCTATCTGCGTGGATTTAATATCACCGCCATTGGCGAGAATTATGGTCAAAACTGATTGAGCAAAAAACTTGCTGAATATATAACCCTGGTGAGTAACCGAGGCTATTTTTTCCTCTTCCTGTTTGTGGAGTATAAATAGAGATATGGGCAGAGATGCACAGAGAATGATTAGTATGAAAATCAGTATTAGCTTATATTTTATTTTCATCAAATTCCCTTACATACGGTTTGTCAAGCAAACCGGCCTGCTCATAGGGACTTCAGCGCCTTCATATTCCCGCCTTACAGGCTCTTCCCTATGAAAAAGCTACCGGGTGCGCTTATTCAGTAATAATAAGCTTTTTAGGATTTATTCTATTTCAGCATTATTGCTGTATATCGTTAACAGCGTATCGACAGTGGCAAGTTTCAGTATTACGCGTATATCATCGCAGACATTAACCAGGCTGATCTTTCCGTCATAATTGCTCATGACCCTGTGCGCCGTCACAATCAAGCCAAGACCTGAGGAATCCATGTATTCAACCTTTTGGAGGTCCAGGATGATGCTGGGCGTTTTTTCATGAATTAATTTAAATATAGCATTCTTCAATTCACTGACGCTAAAATAATCAATATCGCCCTTTAATTCGATTATTTTATGTTCTTTCAAATCTCGGAAATGAATATCCATTAATTATAACCAGCATTTTTTTAACTATCAGCTACATGTTGATAATGTATATATCCGATATATAAAAACAAGCATTTTACTATAAAAAATGTTCCATAAAAAATAACATTATCTTATCCTTTCCAAAAAATGCAAAAAAATACGCCCAAGGTTATCACCTTGGGCGTATTATAATATGGTCAAGCCTCACGACTGATTAGTACTGGTCGGCTGAACACATTACTGCGCTTACACCTCCAGCCTATCAACCTTGTAGTCTTCAAGGAGTCTTCAGTGGCCCGAAGGCCAAGGGAAATCTCATCTTGGAGTTGGCTTCCCGCTTAGATGCTTTCAGCGGTTATCCATTCCGAACATAGCTACCCAGCGGTGCCGTTGGCACGACAGCTGGTACACCAGAGGTTCGTCCATCCCGGTCCTCTCGTACTAGGGACAGATCTCCTCAAATTTCCAACGCCTGCAGAGGATAGAGACCGAACTGTCTCACGACGTTCTGAACCCAGCTCGCGTTCCGCTTTAATCGGCGAACAGCCGAACCCTTGGGACCTTCTCCAGCCCCAGGATGCGAAGAGCCGACATCGAGGTGCCAAACAGCGCCGTCGATATGAACTCTTGGGCGCTATAAGCCTGTTATCCCCGGAGTACCTTTTATCCGTTGAGCGATGGCCCTTCCACACGGGACCACCGGATCACTAACCCCTACTTTCGTACCTGCTCGACTTGTAAGTCTCACAGTCAAGCTCCCTTATGCGTTTACACTCTGCGCACGATTTCCGTCCGTGCTGAGGGAACCTTTGGGCGCCTCCGTTACTCTTTAGGAGGCGACCGCCCCAGTCAAACTGCCCACCAGACAGTGTCCCGGCCCCAGATAATGGGTGCCGGTTAGTAGCCCAATACAATAAGGGTGGTATTTCAAGGTTGACTCCACCGAAACTGGCGTCCCGGTTTCAAAGTCTCCCACCTATCCTACACATACTGCACCAAACTACAGTGTCAGGCTACAGTAAAGGTTCACGGGGTCTTTCCGTCCTTCTGCAGGTAGTCCGCATCTTCACGAACATTACAATTTCGCCGAGCTCCTCGTTGAGACAGTGATCAAATCGTTACACCATTCGTGCAGGTCGGAACTTACCCGACAAGGAATTTCGCTACCTTAGGACCGTCATAGTTACGGCCGCCGTTTACCGGGGCTTCAATTCAGAGCTTCGCCTTGCGGCTAACCCCTCCTCTTAACCTTCCGGCACCGGGCAGGTGTCAGACCCTATACATCATCTTACGATTTAGCAGAGTCCTGTGTTTTTGGTAAACAGTCGCTTGATCCGTTTCTCTGCGGCCTCTTCATGCTTCACCCGCAGGGGTGTCACACTAGTGAGGCGTCCCTTCTTCCGAAGTTACGGGACCATTTTGCCGAGTTCCTTAACGAGGATTCTCACGAGCGCCTTAGGATTCTCTCCACGCCTACCTGTGTCGGTTTGTGGTACGGTCACCCAGTTTCGCGTTTAGAAGTTTTTCTTGGTAGCCTAGATTCTGGACCTTCGCTCGCCCGAAGGCTCACTCCCCTACAGCCTCGGCTTAAAGGGATCCGGATTTGCCTGAACCCCAAGCCTACACTTAAGAACAGGGACAACCAACGCCCTGCGCCCATATCTTTCTACGTTACTCCATCACGATAACCTCCACCGGGTGGTGCAGGAATATGAACCTGCTTCCCATCGACTACGCCTTTCGGCCTCGCCTTAGGGGCCGACTAACTCTGAGTTGATTAACATTGCCCAGAAAACCTTAGGCTTTCGGCGAACATGTTTTTCACATGTTTTATCGCTACTCATGCCGGCATTCTCACTTCTATACAGTCCAGTCGTCCTCACGATCGACCTTCAACCCGTATAGAACGCTCCTCTACCACTCATTACTGAGTCCAAAGCTTCGGTAGTATGCTTAGCCCCAATCATTTTTGGCGCAGAGTCACTCGACCAGTGAGCTGTTACGCACTCTTTGAATGGTTGCTGCTTCTAAGCCAACATCCTGGCTGTCTAAGCAACTCCACCTCCTTTATCACTTAGCATACATTTCGGGACCTTAGCTGTTGGTTTGGGCTATTTCCCTTTTGACCACGGAGCTTAGCCCCCGTAGTCTGACTCCCGTGTTCTAAAGTTACGGCATTCGAAGTTTAAATGGGGTTGGTAAGTTTGTTGACCCCCTAGCCCAGTCAGAGCCCTACCTCCGTAACAAAACACACGAGGCTATCCCTAAAGATATTTCGAGGAGAACCAGCTATTGCCGAGTTTGTTTGGCCTTTCACCCCTAGCCACAACTCATCGGAGCGTTTTTCAACACACAACCGTTCGGTCCTCCATACCGTTTTACCGGTACTTCAACCTGGTCATGGCTAGATCACTCGGTTTCGGGTCTACTCCATATAACTAATCGCCCTATTCAGACTCGCTTTCGCTCCGGCTCCGTGATTACTATCACTTAACCTCGCTATATAGAGTAACTCGCCGGCTCATTCTACAAAAGGCACGCGGTCAGGCATGCAAGCATAGCCCTTCCACACCTTGTAAGCATACGGTTTCAGGTTCTATTTCACTCCCCTCTCGGGGTTCTTTTCACCTTTCCCTCACGGTACTTGTCCACTATCGGTCATTGGTGAGTATTTAGCCTTACGAAGTGGTCTTCGTGAATTCCCACAGGATTTCTCGTGTCCCGCGGTACTCAGGAGTGTGAACCAGGAAGGTCTTAATCTTTCGTTTACGGGGCTATCACCCTCTTTGGCGCTCTTTCCAGCGGCTTCAACTAGATTAAAACTTTGTAACTTCCCGAAGGTTCCAGGACACCCTCCGTCCACACCCTATTACCCCGATCCTACAGCGCTCCTGGGCTGTAACGTAAAGACCGGTTTAGGCTGTTCCCGTTTCGCTCGCCACTACTCAGGGAATCGCTATTGCTTTCTCTTCCACTGGGTACTTAGATGTTTCAATTCCCCAGGTTAGCCTCTGCAACCTATGAATTCAGTTACAGATACTATGGGTTCACCCATAGTCGGTTTTCCGATTCGGTGATCCCCGGGTCAAAGGATGCTTGCTCCTCACCGAGGCTTATCGCAGCTTGCCACGACCTTCATCGCCTACCAATGCCAAGGCATCCACCGTACGCCCTTACTTGCTTGACCATATTATTTTATCATGAAAATGCTTTAGGCATTTTCATAATTTCGGAGCGAGGGTACATAACGTTCCCTCACGAATCCTAATGCTGGTCAGCATTCGGCACTCATGTTCTCATTTGATTTTCGACGAAATTGTTAAACCTGATTTCTGTAATTAAAATTGGCTTAACCGTTTTAAAAGATCCGGGCCTCTGGTAGCCCCGGGTTTAAACCCGGGGCTACCAGAGGCATTTGGAGGTGAACGGGATCGAACCGATGACCTACTGCGTGCAAGGCAGTCGCTCTCCCAACTGAGCTACACCCCCTATTTCATCCCATTGGGCCTGAGTGGAATCGAACCACCGACCTTACGATTATCAGTCGTACGCTCTAACCATCTGAGCTACAGGCCCTGGTTCATGATGTTCAGGCCTATAGGATAAATAGGCTTGTATGACAGTTCTCTCAAAACTGGGTAGTATTAAATTTCCCCTGTTAAATATGACTTTCCTTTTAAAGGAGGTGATCCAGCCGCACCTTCCGATACGGCTACCTTGTTACGACTTCACCCTCTTCACCGACTTCACCTTAGTAACCTTCCTCCTTGCGGTTAGATCAGCCACTTCGGGTGCTGCCAACTCAGATGGTGTGACGGGCGGTGTGTACAAGGCCCGGGAACGTATTCACCGTAGCGTGCTGATCTACGATTACTAGCGATTCCAGCTTCATAGAGTCGAGTTGCAGACTCCAATCCGAACTGAGACCGGTTTTTTGAGATTTGCTCCACCTCGCGGCATTGCATCTCTTTGTACCGGCCATTGTAGCACGTGTGTAGCCCTGGACATAAGGGCCGTGATGACTTGACGTCATCCCCACCTTCCTCCGGTTTATCACCGGCAGTTCCCCTAGAGTGCCCAGCGTTACCTGTTAGCAACAAGGGGTAAGGGTTGCGCTCGTTGCGGGACTTAACCCAACATCTCACGACACGAGCTGACGACAGCCATGCAGCACCTCTATACCTGTCCGAAGAAGGGTGTATCTCTACACCTGTCAGGCACAGTTCAAGCCCAGGTAAGGTTTTTCGCGTATCATCGAATTAAACCACATGCTCCACCGCTTGTGCGGGCCCCCGTCAATTTCTTTGAGTTTAAGCCTTGCGGCCGTACTCCCCAGGCGGTGTACTTAATGCGTTAGCGTCGGCACTAGTGAACAAGTCACTAACACCTAGTACACAACGTTTACAGCGTGGACTACCGGGGTATCTAATCCCGTTCGCTCCCCACGCTTTCGCGCTTCAGCGTCAGTTCTAGGCCAGAGAGCCGCCTTCGCCACTGGTGTTCTTCCCGATATCTACGCATTTCACCGCTACACCGGGAATTCCGCTCTCCTCTCCCGAACTCAAGAGAACCAGTTTTGGATGCAGTTCCTGGGTTGAGCCCAGGGATTTCACACCCAACTTAATCCCCCGCCTAGACGCCCTTTACGCCCAATAATTCCGAACAACGCTAGCCCCATACGTATTACCGCGGCTGCTGGCACGTAGTTAGCCGGGGCTTTAGGCAGGTACCGTCATCACAACGAATATTACCCGTTGCTTATTCTTCCCCGCTTATTGGACTTTACAACCCGAAGGCCTTCATCGTCCACGCGGCGTCGCTGCGTCAGGGTTTCCCCCATTGCGCAAGATTCTTAACTGCTGCCTCCCGTAGGAGTCTGGGCCGTATCTCAGTCCCAATGTGGCCGGTCACCCTCTCAGGCCGGCTACCCATCGTCGCCTTGGTGGGCCATTACCCCGCCAACTAGCTAATGGGCCGCGGACTCATCTCCAGGTAGTAGGCCTTGCGGTCCCCACCTTTAATGGCTACTACTTGTGTAGCGTGCCATGTTATTCGGTATTAGCCACCCTTTCGAGTAGTTATCCCAATCCTAGAGGCAGATTATCCACGTGTTACTCACCCGTTCGCCACTCTCCTCCCAATGCAAGCATCGGGATTCTCGTTCGACTTGCATGTTTAAGACGCGCCGCCAGCGTTCGTTCTGAGCCAGAATCAAACTCTCCATGATAATTTATCATAAAGATAATTTGGTTCAAATTTTGAATTTAAGAAATTAACAGAGGTAGTTTTTATATACTACCCAGTTTTCAAAGAACTATCACATATGACAAAAAAATCCCCAACCTTGTCGCTTTTGGAGATTTTTCAACAATCAGTTCGCCTGATCACAGGCGCTTAATTATTTCAAATCTTTAGGTAACCGTTTTAGTAACCCTTTGATTTATTAAGTGATGTAACAATATGCTACACTCACTCAGTGAGAATGTGAAATTATTTTTTATGCTAAATTTTGTCAAGAGTTTTTGCGAAAAAAAATTTTTTATTTTAAATTTTTTTAAAATTACCATTTTTTAGAGTTTTCTTCTTCATAGCCTGTCAGCATATAATATGCCGCCCTATCAAAAAAAAGAATAACCCGATCGCTTACCTCCAATGCCTGCTTATAATCAGTCATTTCATTTTCCAATTTCTCTTTAACAAAGAGCCACATGTGACGTTTTAAAAGAACCAGGGCCTGGAAAAATTGAGAAGCCGGAACCCCTTCATTATGCCTGATTTTGCCTAATTTGGCATAATATTCCTTCACTTCTTCCTTAGGCAAACCCCTTTCGACCCATCTAGACAATTCCCTATAAACCCGAATCCCTATGTCATATAATTCATGGGGATCCATTTTCCGGTAGGCGACTGTTTTTTTGTTCCGGAGAACATCGTTCATGAAATGTTCAATTATTTCCTGATGATTCTCCTCTATGAGCCTAACAAACTTATTGGTAATAATGCTGTTAGTGATTCTGTTCATTTCGCCCGCCTTATAATGTAATTATGATAATTGCTATAATCAACATTAATTTTGCACTTTTTTAATCAGAAATAAAATATACCTCTCCTCCTTCCAAATAAAAAGGAATCAAAATTGAATAAATTACTTATCGCTGTTTTATAATATTTAATAAAAATAAATTTTTCAAATTATCAATAAATTTTTTAAAAAAATTCAATTTTTATGAATTCAATGAATAATTCGGTAAAACAATTGGCAATTCTACACTGAATCAAATTTCTGTACACCATTTGGGGAATACGTTCATTCAATACAATTATATGCAATTTTGTATTATAAACAGGCAGTACTATCTATAAGCCACTGTATATAGGGTTCACTCCCCCCGGTTATATCATAGCAGATTATTTCAGGCACTTCATAGGGATGCATTGCCTTTATCCGTGAAGAAATCGCATCGAAGAGCGAACCCCGGCTCTTGATAACTAAAAGCAATTCATTATCTTTACAGATATCCCCTTTCCATCGATAAACCGATGTAAGGCCTGGAACAATATTGACGCAGGCGGCGTATCCCCCTGAAACCAGATCCCCGGCTATTTTCATTCCCACTTCTTGGGATGGAACAGTGCAATAAACAATGATGCAACGTTCCACGGCCTACTTTTTTCCCGGTTTAACGGCGGCGATGAATATACCCGCCAGATCCACCCGTACGGTTTTCCTCTCAGGAAGCTTTTCAAAGACACCTTCATCGCAGAGGAGATCCATGACCTGGGCTCCTATTTTTGCCTTTACGATGGGAACTTTTTTTATTTTATAGACCTTTGGAATCTGTTCAATAACGGATTTCGGAATGTTCGCATTGGCGATCTTATCCATTCTCTTTTCCAGCACCAGTATTGACGCCGGGACCTTGTGCTGATTGACCAGCTCCTGCTGGTCATCCATCTTCTTCTTGACCTTGTTTTTAAGAATCCTATATACAACTACCCCGGCGGCAACGACCGCCAGCACTATAACGATCAATATATAACCGCCCCACTCTTGCCAGAAAGTCACAGGAATCCCTCCAAAATATATGAATTTAACAGGCATGCCCTACTGAAAACTCTCTATTGCCTGAAGAAGTATCTCCATCCAATACCCTGAACCTGTCAATAATTAATTACACGTAAAAAAAATCACTCTCCTGAATGACATCAGCTTTATATCCCTGCATTCCTTGAATAAACGCCACAACCCTGCGGGCACTCCATTGAAAGCCCCTATCATCCGCTGACTGTCTCGGGATTCATCGGTGACGTTCCAAATACAATACAAACACCCGCCACCTGGTCCGGATTTTTCCTTGAGCATTCAGTGTACGGTTCCGGATCACTCTTTCCGGTATCACCGATAAGGAAGGACCTGTACCCGGACACGGCAAGGGTAGGATAAAACAATAATTCCGCACCGCAATCCAAATCATTGCGGACCTGGCATCTCCGCATCCACCGGCCGGGCTTAAACCGACGGCAGCGGGAGACATAACAGGCAAACTGTAACCATAATGGCCAGCGCCTGTAACTTTTTCATCGCCATTTTCTACTGACTATGAAGTATGAATATACCGTAAAAACCATTATTTTTGTAAGTCCTTCACTTTAATTATAATTAAGAAAAACTTGACATAAATATATCGAATAAATATTATATACAAAAGGGTTTTATCCATTAATTTTTTTTGAATATTTTTCAGTTCCAATTAAACCGATAAATATAGCAATAATAAGCCTTTTTATTAATCAAGTTATACAGCAGACGAAACCAAACTGGTCATGAACCTGAATCCTTTTAAAGAAACAAATCTGAATGATTTGCAGAAGAATATTCTGCAGTTCCTCTCAGACCATTTGAGCTCCAAACAGGCGATGCTAAAAGACTGGTGGAAGCGCTTTGTCACCAAGGGAAATGAGCGCATCACCATAATGTTCATCCCCCACTCCGAAAAGAGAATTATTAACTTCCACGTATCCATATTCGCCATCGCCATTATAGCCGGAGCGGTGACGGCGACGGTCACGGTGACGTCCGTGTTGATCATCAATCACTCGTCGACCATCAAGGAAGTCTCCAAGCTGAAAAAATACGGCTCCAATTCGAAGATCCAGATAAAAAAATACAAGGAAGAGATCAACGAACTCTATGACATCTTCCAGAAATTCAAGCCGGAAATCACCCACCTGTATTCGCTTACTCCCGGCAGCGACATTGATTCATTATGGGCCAAGGGCGGTGTCCCCAATCCGGACCCGCCGGCCTTTGAAAGCGGTGATGGCGGCGAAAATGGAAACACCAGCGTGACCGCCCCGCCCATCGAGATCCTGAACATCCAGGAAATCGAGCGGGAGCTGAAAACGACCAAGAAGGTCCTTTCTAAAATAAAAGTATTCCTGGAATACCGAAAAAAAATAATCGAAACCACCCCGTCAATATGGCCGGTCAACGGCTATATCATCTCCCGTTTCGGACAGCGCAATTCCGTTAACGCCGCCGAAAGTGAGCACCATAATGGGATCGATATCGAAGCATTCCCTGGTTCAGAGATACGGGCCACGGCACCGGGCAAGATAAGCGAAATCCGCTGGGACCCGATCCTTGGGCTTGTTGTCTCAGTGAAGCATAAATACGGTTTTACCACCGCCTACTCCCACTGCCAGCGGGTATCGGTAGAGCCGGACCAGCAGGTCGCCAAGGGAGAGGTCATCGGCTACGTGGGACGCACCGGAAAGACGGCGCGCTATATCTGCCACTATGAGATCATCATCGGCACCGAATTCGTCGATCCCATGCCGTACCTGAACAAGATATCACGGCAGTAATCGTTATTCAAATACCATAACTCCTTTCGGCCCCGGGAGATATCTCCGGAGAAAAGGGGCTCTCACTAAAGGATTTTGAATACCGTCCAATTCCCTTCAAATGGGCGAGACGCACCATCATTTTTCTCATCACGCAGGCACTGGACGACAGCATCAGGGTTTTCCGTAAAAGACGACGGCTCCATGATTACGGCGAATCTGGGCGTCAATCCAAGCCACACCATAACAGCCCTGGCGGAACACGCGATGAGTCATATTCCAATGAAGAACAGTGCCAAGCAACACAAATCGCATCGCCTCGTATCGGCACGCAAAAGGTGAAAGGCAATCGCGTTCGGTATTGTAAAAAAAGTTGACACCCCGCTGGAGTATTATAAAATTAGAAAATATTTCTAATAATGTTTTCTAATTACGGAGGGGCCATGAAAGGAGTGGCGGTGGTGACCGGCGGGAACAGGGGGATAGGAGCGGCCATTGCCTTGGCAATGGCTGAAAGAGGCTACCATGTCAAAATTATGTGCCGCAGCGGCGAGCGTGCTCGGACCTTTATCGAGGAAGCCGCTGCCAGGAGAATTGGATCCATCGAATGGATCGCGGGTGATCTGGGTTCAATAGCCGGCGCCAGGGATGCCGCGGAACGGATTAAAAGAGAGTGCCCAAACCTATCGGTATTCATCCACAATGCCGGTATGTGGCCCCTGAAACTGGAATTCAACGAAGATGGCCTGGAACAGTCCTTTGTCACCAATCACCTGGGACCTTTTATCATAAACATCCTCCTGGAGGATCTGTTCACCGCGAACCGCTGCAGGCTGGTCCAGGTTTCCGCCGGGCTTTATCTGATCGGCATGAAGGACTACGAGGCTGCCGCCGCCGGCACAAACTTCAGCATTTTGAGAACCTATGCCACGACAAAACTCTTTAATCTGATATGCACGATGCAATTCGCCCGGCTCTGGGAGGGGAAGGGCGTAACCTTTAACGCGGTCCATCCCGGCGTTGTACGGACCGGCCTGGGAGACACCGGCGGGGCCCTGGGCTTGTTCTTGCGCTGCGCAAAACTGCTGCAGCTTACACCCGAGGAAGGCGCCAGGGCGCCGTTAAGGCTGGCGGACAATGCGAAATTCAGCGGGGTCACCGGCAAATATTTTGATCGATTCAGGGAAAAGGATCTTGCGCCCATCGCCCTCGATGGCGCTTTCAATGAAGGACTCCGGGAACAGGCCATGAAACTTGGATTCGGCAGATAACCGATGGGCTGGAAACAGGAACGGGGAAACGAAACCGCGGCAAAAATCCTGGATACCGCCATGGATATCTTCCGCGAAACAGGCACGACCCGCATCCCCGTGGTGGACCTGAGCGAACGTTCCGGAGCCACTGCCGGATCCATCTACCATCATTATGGATGCATGAACGGCGTTGCCGCGGCTCTCTATATACGGTCCCTCTCAGGCCTGCTCAAAACCATCGCCAAGGCGGTCCAACGGCAAAATACCCCGGAATTGGTCATCCGGTCCCTGGTGAAGGCGTATCTATCATGGACAAGAAAGAATCCGGACGAGGCAAGATTTATCCATGCGTCCACGTTCCAGCCTTATGTCCGCCAGTATGCCGACGAAATCGCAGCCGCAAGAAATTTATCCATGATAACAATCGCAGCCGCAATCCATTCCCTGGCCGATACGGGGCAATTTGTAAAGCTCCCTGAATTCATGTACGAAATGATCATCATCGGTCCGGCTGCAGAAACGGCGCGGCGCTGGCTGGACGGTGATCCCGCTGTCGATATCGCAAGGGCGGAAAAAGACCTGCCTGACCGTATCCTTCGGGCATTGACATAGGATCAGCGGTTGCACAATCGGTTTAAACAATGCAATGACAGAGGAAAGTGTTTGCGCCGGGAAGTTGAATAGGCAACAAGGCCCATGGTGCTCCATGGGCCTTGTGTGTGACATGGCACAGTTCAAATTAATTAAAAATCATCGTCGCTTCTCTTCGAAATCAGCAGTTCATCCGGCACTTCCTCTATGCGCTCGCCGATCTTGATCGCCATGCGGCTTGACACCACGCCGGGCCGGCACTTGAACTTCTTGCGGCCGCCGATCTTCAGGGTCATGTCGGACCCGACCTTGGTGTCCGGCAGCTTGATGACGTCGCCGACGCTCAGGCGGAGCACTTCCTGCACGGCGACCTGAACCTCGCCGAGCTCGGCCACCACGGGAAGGATGACGGTTTCGAGCCGTTTCTGGATGACCGAAAGGTTTTCGTCCGTGGCGCCCTTCCTGATGCTGGAATACATGTACTGCGCCGACAGCTTCGAGATCACCGGCTCGATGGAGATGTAGGGAATACAGAGGTTCGTCATCCCTTCCACCTCGCCGACCTTGGTTTCCAGGGTGATGAGAACGACCATGTCGTTGGGAGGGACGATCTGGGCGAATTGCGGGTTCGTCTCGATATTGCCGAGCCGCGGCCGGAGGTCGATAACGTTCGACCATGCCTCCCGGAGATTCCCCAGGATGCGGACAATGATGCCTTCCATGACCGAAAGCTCGATATCGGTGAGCTCCCGGCTGATCTTCGTGGCTTCTCCCATGCCGCCGAAGAGCTTGTCTATGATCGTAAAGGTGATGGACGGGTCGATCTCAAGGACCGCCGAACCCTTCAGGGGATCCATGTTGATGACGGCCAGGGTCGTGGGGTTTGGGATCGACCGTATGAATTCCTCGTAGGTAAGCTGGTCGACAGAGGCCACGTGAACCCCCACCAGGGCCCGGAGCTGGGCCGAAAGGGCCGTCGTGGTCAACCGGGCAAAGGTTTCATGCATCATCTGGAGGGTGCGGATGTGGTCTTTCGAGAACTTGTCCGGGCGGCGGAAATCGTATATCTTGACCTTCTTCTGCTCCTTGGCTGCAGAATAGTCAGTGGTGTCCACCTCGCCCGTTGAAATTGCGGTCAATAGGGCATCAATTTCATCTTGTGATAGGATTTCGGTCATTTTCTGGCACCCTTCATAACCGTGGCCTCTTCATCGGTTATCAGCCACAGGTTTTTGTATTGCTCCAGCGTGAACCGGTATTTGTACCGGTAGGTCCACCGGATTCCGAACCGCTCCTCTATGACATCAACATAGGCAGTTTTCCGTTCCTTTTCAACTGCCTCTCGCACGATTCTGTAATTTATCAGGTAATCGTCCCTGTTCCTGGTGACATATTTTATAAAATCTTTTTCTATTTGAGACTTTTCCTCATAGTTGGCCCGGATATACTTCTGTACAAATTCCGGGAAGGCGTTGATATATTTTTCAACATTAATGAACTTGATCCAGTTGTCCCAATCCCTATCTTTTTCAGCCTTCAGTGTCAACAAAATTACTTCTTTAGGTGAAATGCCCCGCTCGATCGAATCAACCTCGCTGGGCTTGTTCAACCTTTTTTGTTCCACGATCTTAAAAGAGAGTTCATTGTCGCTTTTAATGATACTGTTTTCCTCAAAGGCGGGATAGAACAGGCTCTGAACACGGTAGGTTGTATTGAGATTTACGGTGAACAGGTCTTTGAGGTTTACGGTATGGACGAAGGATTCCCCCGGAGCAAGCTCCACCATGCGCTTTTCAAGGCCCCTGACGATATCGGCAAGGTCTCTCTTCTCAATCCTGTAGGGAACGGTTATCTCGGCTTCCCGGCCCTTCATGTCGAAGAC
The DNA here is from genome assembly GCA_017999915.1 of Spirochaetota bacterium. Taxonomy (NCBI): domain Bacteria; kingdom Pseudomonadati; phylum Spirochaetota; species Spirochaetota bacterium. The sequence goes on along the minus strand of JAGNKX010000001.1, from coordinate 748,618 downwards.
AAGGGGCTGAAAGGTCGTATAATTGGACGATTCATTTTCCAGCGAATCATACACCTCGAAATAATTCTTCTTCTCTGATATGTTTTTCACATGGATATGAAGCGTCACATCCTCATCGGCATAATATATTTTTTTGTCCATCCTGAGGTGAACGCGGAACTTGTCTGGTTCATACACGGCGGAAAGCGCCGGGCCGATAAAAAACATGATCATCGCTGGCAGAATCAGGGCATGAACTATTTTTCTTTTTTTCATGGGAAAATGACGCATCCTCTGTAAGGCGCTATAAACAGATATATCTATTTAACAATTTCGGTATAAAACGAGACTTTTGTTATTAAAATTGGCTAAAATATGATAAAATAATCAGAGAAGGATCATCGGGGGGTGAGTCTAGAAATCATCAAAAATCATTGCCCTTCGGTTTGTGACGCCTGGGACCATCGCCATTTACTCCCGATAGGTCGCAAATATGAATTCAAGAATCGCTTTTCTCTCTTTTTCATGCATTCCGGCAAAGAGGACATTGTAAATCCCCTTCGATTCATTCAACTCATCCACCATTCCCACCAGTTCGATGACCTGGCCCTGAATCGCCACCTGTCCCTTGAGGAACCTGGAGCCGCCGATTTTCTCTTTTGTCTGGATGGTCGCTTCACGGTCGGAAAGAAGAACTACGGTCCCCTCATGATACACTATATGCTCCGACGTTATCCCCTTTTTGGTGTCGCCGGGATCGAACATGAAGAACTTAAAGGGTATCTTTACCGTTGCGGTGAGGCACTTGCGGTCAGGGCTCCTGGTGATGGCATCGGTATGACCGAAAAAAATAATCGGCGGGCCCGATGTGATCTTCCCGATATAGGCCAGTTCGAATTCATAGGACGCCACGTCCTCCACCCAGAGGTAGGAATCCACCCGGTCCCCTTCCCGTATGGCGCGATACAGGTCATCGTCGGCCATGGCCGCGAGGTAATAATCGGTGGAGTCGATAACGGTGATCTTCGAATACCCGAAGCCCTTTTTGTATATCCTGATGTCGCTTCCGTTGATTATTTTTCTGGTCGATTCCAGTTTTTTCATAGAGGTTACGCGCCCATCCTGTATCCTGTTCCATTCATTTATAAACCTATGATGTCAAGAACCGGCTCAATGTCAATTATTTAAAGGATCCAACCGATGCGCCCCATGCCTTGCCCAGGCCAGACCGGCCCGTCCCATGGCGTTGTAGAGAACAAGCCCCAGGGGAAGTATTTTTTCTATGAGCGGCGTGAAATAACACATCCGTATCAGGGAGAGGTACAGGTCATCAATGGTGCCAGCGGAGATGCGCAGGGTGTCCCCCGAGCATTCTATGCCCCATCGCCGCGCTATCCTTCGGGCCTCATCCTCGCCGTCCCGCATGGTCACCAGGGCGTTAAAGGGGCCCTTTATGCTGAGGGGCTCCGCCGATCCGTTCCCAAGGGACCGCACGGCCCCATCGGACAGTCTGTTTCTCCACCCGCTGTAATCAAAGGATTCCCCGGCCCCTGACTTGTCAATGACGCAGGTCTCTATCCCGGTGATGGCCTCCCGCGCCTGCCAGCATGCCACGGGACATCCGGAGAGAAAAAGGGGCCGGAGCCCCTGACCGGCCACGGACGACGCGAAGAACTCCGCCTCGCACATGAGCCTGCCGTTCACCTCGAGGCGCGCTATCCTCGACGTGAAGGTGTGGGCCAGGAACCCGCCGCTGCCCGACGAGGCGTGCATTCCGATCATGAGAAGGGCTTTCGTCCCATAGGTGCCTCCAATACCGGGCACCGGTCCCCTTCGATATCCATGGATAATGCGCGCGCGACCATCGATACATTCAGGCAGGAGATTGTAACCGGTGCGGTGAAAATCCTTGATATATATGTTCCTGACACCGGCGTCGAAGAGGGCGGTGACAACGGCGTTCATGTCCCTGGACATTTCAACACAGGCTGCGGCCCATTCAGGGGTCATGAACTGAGATGACCGGTAATCCCAGCATCCGGAGCTGCCTTCAATGTCCGCTATGATGTAAACTGATTCATGGAGGGATATCATCTGGTTTCAAAAAAGCTCCTGATATCGTTCATGCGATCCTCAAAGACGATCGAAAAATAGAGGTCCTTCAGCGTGCACCTCCCCCCTCTACCGTATTCATACTCGAGAAAGAGGGTATAGAGCTGGTCGTCATTGCGGTCCCTCATGATAAAAAACAGGCTGAACAGATCATCCCTGCCGTAGCACCGTATCCGTGTTATATCAATGCCCTTTTTTTCCATGTTGTGGAGGAACAATCCGAATTTATCCAGGAGGGCTATACCCACGCGGCCGTCCAGCACCATCCCCTTCATGAATTTGCGTATCCTGCTTTCATAATCCGGATTATCTTCAATCACGCAGGCCATGAATGCCGATTTATACTGCGCCAATGCTTTTTCCGATATTTTAGCCGATGAATGGGCCGTACAGCACATCACTAGAAGAGGGATTATCAATACGATTTTTTTCAATAACGGTCCCCTGGTATGCTTGATAATTATGGCTGTATTATTTGTTCCAATGATCGCCAGGACCCGCCTTCATCTTGGGTTCCTGTCTTGAGCCAGCGCAATCCGCTGAAGGACAGGAATGACAAATAATACTTTACTTTTACTTGGAACAATAGGCCTCATTCACATATAATTATTCACCGGACCATATTTCAAGAATTATTTCGGCCATTGTATGAAACTGACCAGGGCATTGCCGGCAAAATTACTGCTCATTGGGATAATCATCCTTCCCTTCGCCTACATACTCTCAGCCTATACTTCCAGCTACTCCATACTTTCCGGGGAGCTCACCTACGATCCCAGCGTTTCGACGAAAATCTACGACTGCAACGGCGAGCTGATATCGGAGCTCTTCGAGGAAAACCGCACCATCGTCACCGGTGGCACAATCCCCCTCGTTGTAAAACAGGCCTTTTGCGCCGCGGAGGACCGGAATTTTTATCTCCATTCCGGTTTTGATATTCCCGGCATCGTCCGGGCCCTGATCGTCGACGTCCTGAGCGGCGATATCAGGCAGGGCGGCTCCACCATAACCCAGCAGCTGGTCAAGCAGCTTTACACAAGGGGCGAGAAGACGTTACATAGAAAGATCATAGAGATATTCATAGCCCGGGAGTTCGAGAAAAAATTTACCAAGGACCGGATTCTTGAGATGTATCTGAGCCAGATATATTTCGGCCATGGCGTATATGGGGTCCAGGCCGCTGCCCGCTTCTTTTTTGACAAGGAGATGAAAGGCATAACGGTCCCTGAAGCGGCGCTGCTGGCGTCGATACCGTCGGCCCCCAATCATTTTTCGCCCCTCAAAAACCCCCGCGCCGCCTTTGGGCGGAGCAGGCAGGTCCTTTATACCATGATCGACGCCGGCACTATTGAAAAAGGCGACGCTACCCGCCAGTTCAACGCTTTCTGGGAATCCTATCTTGATGCGATAAAAACAAAATTTCCCACCCTGGGAGTGCGCGGCAGCAGCTTTGACCGTGCTCCCTACTTCACCGAGTTCATTCGGCAGTATCTCATTGATACGTTCGGGGAAAAACTTGTTTACCGGGGTGGTCTTGAGGTACATACGACCCTTGACCTCCGCCACCAGAAGGCGGCTGAAGATGCGCTGGTCGAGGGCATCGAAGAGCAGAATCAGGTCGCCCTTTCCCGCAACGCCTCCAGCTACGATTCACCGGACCGCCTCATGACGCGGAAGCTGATAGAAGACAAAAAGATATCAAGGAAAGAGGCGGAAACAAGGATGCGATTTCTTGACACCTTCCGTATCGGGTCCATTGATGACCTGCTGCTCTGCTCCCAGCTCTTCGGCGTCGAGGGATTGGAACGCAGCCTGATGAAATACCTCAATCAGCAGGAAGAACTCAAGCGCTCTTCGCGGGTCGAGGGGGCCCTGGTGTCCCTTGACCCGTCCACCGGCGATATTACCGCCATGGTCGGAGGAAGCGATTTCAACGCCGCCAACCAGCTCAACCGCGCCGTGCAGTCGGCCCGCCAGCCCGGGTCCGCCTTCAAGGCCTTTGTCTACGGCGCGGGCATAGAATCAAAGCGCATCACCGCCGCCACGGCCTATTACGACGTGCCGGTCCTGTTCAAGGGCACGCGAACGACCTGGAAGCCCTCCAACTATGAAAAAACATACAAAGGCAGGGTCCTCGTCCGGAACGCCCTTGCCGCTTCCCTTAACATCATCTCGGTACTGGTTGCCGACGAAGTCGAGCCGAAGCTGGTGGCAGACTATGCTTCCCGCCTCATGGGAATACCACGAAGCCGTTTTGCCGTTGATCCGACCATTTCACTCGGCACATCTGAAGTTTCGCCCCTGGAAATGGCCAGGGGATTCGCGGTCTATGCCAACGGCGGCCGAGAGGTAACACCCCGCGCGATCCGGTCCATTACGGATAAAAAGGGAAAGAAATTGTACGGCGGCTCGAAAGCAGAGGGCGCCGGAAAGCGCCTCATTTCGGAGCAGACGGCCTTTATCATGACAAGCCTTCTCCGGAGTGTCGTGGATTCCGGCACGGCCACCGGCGGCGTCAGGGGAACCGCCGGGTTCAATCTCCCCGCCGGGGGGAAAACAGGCACCACCACAAAATTCAAAGATGCTTGGTTCGTCGGGTTCACGCCGGACCTTGTCGCGGCGGTATGGATGGGCTGTGATTCCCAGAAATTTTCCCTCGGCAGCGGCCAGAGCGCGGCCGTGGTATCGGCGCCGATATGGGGCAATTTCATGCGCCAGGTCTATACCTTCAGGAAGCCGGGACGATTCAAGGCGCAGCCTGACGGTGTCACCGTTCGCGCGATCTGCGGAAAGACCGGTAAAATCCCCGTTGAAGGCTGTCCCGTTAAATCTGAGTTTTTTATCGCCGGAACCGAGCCGCGTGAAAAGTGCAATTCCGATCATGACGAAATGACAAGCATCTTCGACCTGGTGCGGAAGAAAAAAGGGGATCTGCTCATCAAAGAAAAATCAAAGATTTTTGATGGTGAAGTGAAAAAGTCCAGGTGAATTGCATCTCAGGGCCGTCGTTTAAAAAAGAAAACAATTGCCCAATCAATGTCTATACAATAATAACGCATCATATTTTTTGCGGTAATTTCCGTTCCTTTTTTTGATTTGAGCTTCACCCTGCGATATACTATAAACACATCATTCTCATTCCCACAGTTATTTTACATCCGTCCCCGCGGTGCGGTTTATTCTTTCTTTATGAACATTCATGCAAGGAGGAATCATATGCAATTCAGAGACTATCAAAATATCCATGAGTTACTTCGGGAGACCACGGCCGCGATCCCTGATGAAAAGGCTTTTGCGTGGATCCCCTCGCCCGGCCAAACCGAGTCGGTCACCTGGCGTGAGTTTTACAGCCAGGTGCTGCAGGCGGCGAAAAGCCTCATTGCCCTGGGAGTACAGAAGGATGACAAGGTCAACATCATCAGCTACACCAGCTACAAATGGCTCCTGACCGACCAGGCCATCATGAGCATCGGCGCCTGCACCGTGGGCATCTACCATACGAACCTGGCAAAGGATTGCGGCTATATTATCAATCATTCCGACGCCGTTCTCGTCTTTGTGGAAGACATCACCCAGTTGAAGAAGATCCTGCAAATACGAAATGAAATTCCCCGGGTAAGGAAAATCATTCTCATGAACGGGACCTATGACAACGACGATTTTATTATCAATTATGATTCGTTTCTTAAACTTGGCGACAGCGTCCCCGACCGGATGTTCCAGAGGATGGCCGACGCGGTGCAGCCCGACGACCTAGCCACCATCGTGTATACGTCGGGGACCACCGGAGTGCCCAAAGGGGCCATGCTGACCCATGACAACGCAACCTTTACCGTGCAGTCGGTCATCATGAGCAGCGACCTGAAGAAAGGAGAGGAAACCTTTCTTTTCCTTCCCCTGGCCCATATCTATGCCCGCCTGATAACCTATACCTGCATTTATCATGGCATAGCGACCACGTTCTGCCGCAGCATGGATACCATCATTGATGATATAAAAATCGCCAGGCCCCATTTTTTCTGCAGTGTCCCCCGGGTTTATGAAAAGGTGTATTCGAAAGTAACCAGCGGCGCGGAGGCAAAAGGAGGCCTGGCGTACAGGATATTCAAATGGGCCTTTGCCACAGGATACAGGGTGAGCGATAAAATAATTTCCGGCGATGCGATACCGCCCCTGCTGTCATTTAAAAATTTCATCGCAGACAAGGTCGTATTCAGCAAGCTTAAAAACGCCCTGGGCGGGCGGGTCAGGTTCTGCATCAGCGGCGCGGCGCCCCTGGAACCGTCCATCGCGAGGTTTTTCCATGCAGCGGGGATTCTGATCCTGGAAGGTATCGGCATGACGGAGAACATGTCCTATTCCCATGTCAACCGGGTAGACAATTTCCGATTCGGCTGGGTGGGCACTCCCGGCGCAGGTATCGAACAGTCCATAGCCGATGACGGGGAATTCCTCGTCAGGGGCAGGAACGTCATGATGGGTTATTACAAAATGCCGGCCGAGACCATGGAGACCATCACCCCCGACGGCTGGCTTCGTACCGGAGATCTCGGTGAAATCGATTCCACCGGGGTCCTCAGAATAACCGGCAGGAAGAAAGACCTGATAATAACGTCCGGGGGAAAAAACATCGCTCCCTCAGCCATCGAAGGACTGATGATCACCTCAAAATATATCAACCAGTGCTGCGTGATCGGGGACAGGCGCAACTATCTCACCGCCCTGGTGACCCTTGACCAGGAAAACATCAAGGAATATGCGGCTGGCAGCGGCATTCCCTATGGATCAATGGATGATTTGATAAAGAATGATCGGATCATCATGCTGATCCATGGTGAAATTCAGCAAAAGAACAGATCCCTCGCCTCCTTTGAGACAATCAAGAAATTCACCATAGTGCCGGAGTTCACCATCGATAACGATGAATTGACCCCCACGTTAAAGATACGGAGAAACGCGATAAACGATCATTATCATGACGTGATCGATTCAATGTATGAGGAAACAATAAGTCCGGAACTGTCTTTCTTGAAAGAGAACTTCGTAGAGCGGCGGAAGATCCCGGACCGTAGGCTGTCGCCCGGCGATCTTCGGGTCATCGAAACGGCAAATCGCAGAATTGCCCAGAGGCGGATTTCACCCGCTCATTGAACGGCGCGCCCGTAACTGCCCGGGGACGAAGCCTCCATAGTACGGCGCAGCGGGGGAATGTGACGCCGAGGGCATAACGAGCGGCATCATCGTTTCGGCGCGTTCTGGTCGTTATACATGACCTTCATTCGCTCATGGAGGGCATTGAAGGCCTTCTCGTCATCGAGCTTGTATTTTTGCAGAACGTCTTCCTCGAGAAAATAATAATCGTATTTCTTCTCTTCAATGCTGCACATCTTGTTAGCGAGATAGGTGATGTACACGATATCCTGAAATTCGCTCTTGCAGTTCAAGGGCGCGTGGTGCCACTGGATCGCCTCAACCAGGTAATCCGGCAGGTTCCATTTTTTCGCGATCTGCTCCCCTATGCTCGAATGGCTGATCCCGATGGATACTTCCTCGATGACCGTTGAGGTCCTCATGCCCCGGTTGTGCACGAGGGTGAACATCCATTCCGAAAGCGCCGAGCTGGTTGAAAGGAGAACGATCTTCCCCAGGTCATGGAGGAGCGAGGCGAGGTATATGTTCTGCGCGATCTTCCCGTACCCCAGGGTCATGGCAAGCTGCCGGCCGTAAAACGCCGTCTTGTTGCAGTGATCCCAGACCTGGCGGAAGGAGGAATAGCGCTCGTCCAGAATACGGCGGGCGCTCGACGCTATGATTATGGCCCTGAGATTTTTCATGCCGATCAGGCTTATGGCGTCGATGATCGTCTCGATGCGCCGTCTTGTGATGAAGGCCGCTGAATTCGAAAGCTTTAGCACCGATACTGACAGGGACGGGTCGATCGATATTTTCTCGGCTATGATGCGGTAATCGACTTCAGGGTTGGTGCACAGCTTTTCCAGCTCGAGGATATTCTCCGGAAAGGTCGGCAGATCCCGCACCTCGTTTAGGATCTGCTGCTGGATCTTGTTTATCACGGTCACGGGCTTGAGCTGGAACGGCACCACCAGGGAGGTGTCGGTGATGCGCTCATTTGAGGATATTTGCAGCGAATTGACCCCTATGCCCGTATTTTTCAGGAACAGGATCGTGAGGACCAGCCCGAGACCCTCGCCTTCCGTATCGTCGGACACGTCGCAATACACTTCGGAAAAATCGTTGTAGGACTTTGCTTTCTGCAGGCGCGTTTTTATCCTGTTCATTTCCTCCGGATGGATCGGCGCGTTGTTCTGCACATTGATGCTGAAGCCGGACTCGAATTTTTTCAGGTAGATGACGACTTTGTAATCGCTCTTTTTCAGCTCGTCTTCGACGAAACCCTGGTTATCGATGATAAATGACTTGAAGCCCTCCATCCCCTGCAGGTATTCCTCTTCGTCAAGCATATCAAGGTTCTGGAATCTGAAATAGAGACGCTTCGAATTCGCCTTGACCGCGTTGACAATTATTTCCCTGAGAATGGTAATGACCGCGTCCTGGAGGAAGACCATGTTGTTCCTGGCCAGAATTTTGGTGATGACCGAGCTGATAAAGCGGATGACCGCTTTATTATGGTAGCTTAAAGAAAGCGCAATGGTTTCGCCCTTATCGAAATCAGAGGCCATCTGTGATGTCTTCGAAACGATCATAATTCCCCCCCGAGAATTATTGAACCGTCCATGATGTATGCCTTTTCATCTATGACAGTTTAATTTATAAAGTAAACATTTGTGTATTTATTACAATTAATATAAATATGTCAATTTTTTCAAGTGTTTTTACTATTGAATAATTATTTTCACAAAAATATAATAAACCTCATCTCAATACACAATCAATGCTGATTTGGTGCATTTGCCATAAAATATAATATGAATGATAATTCTTTTACTCATGGAATATTATTCCGATAAACTATATATACTATAATGGATCCTGAAAATCAAATTTGAATGTTCCCTTGGGGGCACTTTCAATGTATAAAAACAGAATTTTTCAATGTTGATATATCGAATATTCTAATTCCATGATAATTATTACAATGAACTGCGACTAATTTAAGCGACCGGGATTACAATGCAAATTACCTGCGCCAGCTGCAAAACATCCTACAACCTGACCATGGACCAGATACTGGGTCTTTCAAGTTCCATACTGCCCTGCAATGCCTGTAATAAATATATCAAGATCACCACGTGTCCGCACTGCAAATCCTATTATTCAATAACATTTTCATCGTCACAGCAGACGAAATACCGTCTTTCCTGCGAGCGTTGTTCCAGGGAATTTGAAATAGAATTTCCCGTAATCAAGGAAGGCGTCATAGCCGATGACACCCCGAAGCGGGAAAAGAAAAAGCCCCCGGAGCCATCCTTTTTCAAAAAGCTTTTATCCTCTTCCAAAAAGAATGATTCCGGTGAGCCGGCGCTTTCCCAAAAGGAAGATCGCGCCCCTTCGTGGGACAGGCCTGTTCCGGGGGAAAATCGCTCCTCGAATTTCACACTGGAAGGGCTTCTGTCGATCTGCGGAACCGCCTTTACCGCGCCGAAGCTCGCCACCGCTTCCATTGTTATAGTAATTGGTTTCATCTTTCTGCTGATCGGGAACTGGCTTGTGGGCGTGGCCCTTGGAGCTGTGGACCTTGGCGCCAACGAATATGTCAAATCCCTGCTCACCATAATTCCCTTTGCCATCCTTTTATTCTTATACCTCATGGGGGCGTCCATCATTTCCCGCATGACCCTGGATACAATGCATATCGCAACCGGGGCATCGCCGCCGCGTATTTCCCGATTTCTGGCAGAGTCGCTGGTCCCTGTTTTCCTGGCCAACATCATTATTTTTCTCGTCATTGATCTTGTTTTCATACTTTTCGGTAAGATACCGGTCATAGGCCCGGTCATTTTTGCCTTGCTTTTTTTCCCCATATATTTCACCTCTCTCTGCGCCGTCATCCTGTTGGCCATCGGGTTCTGGTTTTATCCGCCCATCATTGCTGTTTCCATCCCGCGGGGAGAATCGCCCATCACTGCTCTTATGGGCTTTATCCGCAGGCGCAACTTCAGCCTCGTCTATATTATACCGCTCATGACCATAATCACGGCGGTGACCTTCGGGGCGATCTACCTGCTTCATTACGGTTCCTTTGCCCTCTCGATATTTCTGTCAAAAACGGTTCTCGGGGACGAGGGCCTGAAGACATTTTCATCCATTCCGTCAACCCTGCTCCAGTTATCGGACCTGACCATCATCGGTTCCGATTCCGGCCTGTATAAATCCCTGCTGGATAACCTCCTCATGACCCATGCCGTGGGCGGCATCATCATAGGCGTCCTTTTTACTTCGATATCAATTCTCCTTTTTTCCGCTTTCATATCAATAACGGCGACCCTTTCAACGCGTATCTTTCTCATGATGGAGAAGGGGAGCGACATGGATGATACCGCCACGATCCGGCTTCTGGCGCTGCTGGTGCTTCTCCTTCTCGGCGTCTTCCTGGTGAAAAAAATATTCTTCTGACATATAAATATTCCATCAGTATATTTTTAGGGGGGCATGGGCCATCCCGCTCGTCCGCCTCGTATAAGCAGAGCCAAATGCGACATCCTGTCGCGGCTCTGCACTCGGCCCTCCTGGCCAGCGCACCATGTTGACTCGGCGGAATCGGCGACATCCATGTCGCCTGCTCGCCGGGCATGGCTCCATGCCCCCCCCTAATTTACGACCGCTGCCTATTCCATGCATCCTGATTTTCAGCGATTTCTCTTGACAATTTAACCTCATGGTTTAAACGACAGCACCATACCGAAAAAATCCGGAGGGTCCACCCATGGCACAGTCATACAACATCGCGGTCATTCCCGGCGACGGCACCGGTCCCGAGGTCATAGCCGAGGGCCTCAAGGTGGCCAGGGCGGCGGCGTCTGTCGAAAAGATATCCCTCGATTTTACGACCTTCGATTTCGGCGGGGAACGCTTCATGAAAACCGGCGAGGTGCTGCCGGAAGGCGCCATAGAGGAATTGAAAAAATTCGACGCCATCTACCTGGGGGCCATAGGCCATCCGGATGTCAAGCCGGGCATCCTCGAAAAGGGCATTTTATTGAAGATCCGCTTTGCCCTGGACCAGTACATAAACCTCCGCCCCGTGCGCCTCTATCCCGGCGTCGAATGCCCCATCAAGGGGAAGGGCCCGAAGGAGATAGATTACTGCTGCATCCGCGAAAACAGCGGCGGCATGTACACCGGCATGGGGGGCCTCTCCCGTCCCGGCACGGCGGACGAAGTGGCGATCCAGAACATGGTCTACACCTACGAGCAGGTGGCCCGGTGCCTCCGCTACGCCTTTGACTACGCCCGCACCCACGGCAAGAAGGCCCGGGGCGTCGGCCCCGAGAACACGCTCGCCCTGGTGGGAAAGTCCAACGTCCTCACTTACATGTACGAGCTGTGGAACCGGGTCTTCGCGGAGATCGGCGCCGAGTACCCGGACGTGAAGCGCGAGTACTACCACGTTGACGCCACCTGCCTCTACATGATCGGCAGCCCCGAGATGTTCGACGTCATCGTCACGGAAAACATGTTCGGCGACATCATCACGGACCTGGGGGCCATCACCCAGGGCGGCCTGGGGGTCGCCGCCGGCGGCAACATCAACCCGGAGGGCGTGAGCATGTTCGAGCCTATCGGCGGCACGGCCCCGATGTGGACGGGCAAGAACGCCATCAATCCCCTGGCGGCCATCCTGGCAGGGGCCATGATGCTGGAGACCCTGGGTGAAAGGAGCGCCGCGTCCCGCATCGAAAAGGGCGTGATGCAGGTCATCGAAAAGGACATGAAGTCCATGGAAGCGGGCAAGATGGGAATTTCGACGACCGAGGTCGGCGACCGGGTGTCGAAATACGTATCCTGACAAAATACCCCGCATTGAGCTGCGGGGTATTTTTGCATGCTGTTTTCCTACACTTCAATCAAAACTTGTCGCCGATGAAATCGGCAAGGTTCCGTATCTCCATGGCGATCCGGCCCTCAAGGCGGTATACGCTCCAGTCGCCGGGCCCCGGCCGGTAGGAGTCAAGGCCCAGGAGGGCGCTGTAGATCTTCCTGCCCCTTTTAACATCGTACATCTCCACCCTGAGATTGAGCCGGTCAGGGGCCGTTTGTCCTGTGACGAAGTTAGCCTCATAGCTCAAATAATCGAATTTGATGAGCAGATCGCCGCGCATAGGATTGCCCCGCGTCGGCCCCAGGATTTTTTTGCTTCCCGGAAGGGCCCTTGTGAAATATTTTTTAAGATCGCCCGCGTTGAGCTGATATATCGCCTTCTGCCATTCCCCTTGATTGTTGAACCGAAACTGCTTCCACAGGCCGGCGGGAAAATCTATCCATCCCAGCTGTATCGTTTTATACTTGGCCAGATTAAGCTTTTTCGGGTTCTCCTTCTTTACGTCCACAGAGTAGCAGCCCAAAACGGCACAACAGATAAAAATCAGCAAAAATTTTTTCATGTGAATACCCCCTCGTTTATATATTCCAGATTAACCCGGTTGGACCTGATATTTCTCCATATCGCCAGAACTAATGTTCTACAAGACAGTGCTCCTTTATGTAACTGAAGGATCAGGCAGCCGAAAATAAAAACGACTGTGCCATGGACCGGAAACGCCCGTCTTTCCGGGCCGTGAACGCAATATATATTCAGAAATAAAAAATAGGAGGCGGAGCAGATACCGGCCACCACGGCCGTAAGCCCGCTGGCGAAAGCACCGCTCATGATGAGGATTACCTCATTCATCTTGCATCATCACTTCACTGTCGGCATCAATAAAATTCAAAAAAATTTAAGAGTCAATAATAAAATGTGCCCATCTACGTAATTCCCACGATGGCGCCCCGGCCCGGTTTGTAGTTAATTAATATTAATCGTTGAAAATATACCCTTATTTCATTATCATGGCTGTATAAACAAAAAAATTTGTAATTCCTCAATAACAGGGGTTCATGATGCATCCACTTAATCTCTTCAATCGTATTCTCATCGGCTTCCTCATCATTCTTTGCCCATTCCTGGGGATCGGATGTACCGGCTGTTCCAAATCCAGCAGCGATGACAGCACGCTTCTTGCCGTTCTGGCGCTCTTTGGCGGCGGCAGCTCCATCAAGCCGCGCTTCGCCTATGTGACCAACTTGAACAACAACACCGTGTCAATGTACACGGTGAACGCAACCACTGGTCAGTTGCGACATAACGGATACGTGCTTACTGGGGCTAATCCCTATTCGATCACAGTAAACCCAGCCGGGACTTACGCCTACGTCCCCAATTACTCCGACAGCACCATATCGGTCTATTCCATCGGTAGTGACGGTAGGCTCACGGCCGTGGGGTCCCCCGTGGCCACGGGAACTGGGCCCATGATGGTGACGTTGCATCCCTCGGGCATGTTCCTATACGTGACCAACTCGATGCCCCACACGATCTGGAACTACCGTGTCGACGTGACCACGGGCGGCCTCACCTACGTTAACAGCATCACCAGCCCCGGCACCCAGACAACGCACATTGTCGTCGAGCCCAATGGAAAATTTGCCTACGCAACGAATTTCACCTCGAACAACATCACGGTCTACAGCATCGATGCCACGACGGGGAACCTCACCGCCGTGGGATCTCCAGTGACTGCAGGAACAAATGTGCGCTATATCGCGATCCATCCCTCCGGGATGTACCTGTACGCTGCAAATACCGGCTCGGATAGCATTTCCATGTACCAGATAAACAAGACCACCGGTGAGCTCACCCCCCTGGCCGGATCGCCCCTGGACCTGGGCAGCGGCAGCACCCCCATGTCGATCCAGGTATCCCCCTCGGGAGATTACGCCTACGTGGCCAACAAAGGTACCGACATGACGGCGGTGCTCGCGATTGACAGATCCACGGGCCAGCTGTCGATAGAGACCCAGCCCGCGGCGGGAGACGGGCCGAGTGTCGTTCAGGCCGACCCATCGCAGAAATTCGTCTTCACGGTGAACAACATATCGTACACCATCTCCACCTACACACGAAATGGTGACGGCACACTTACCCTTACCGCTACCGTGTCTACACAGAAGGACCCGACAGGCATGGCCATCGTGGGAGGGACCAGCGCCGTGGAATACATTCCGATGTTCGCCTATGCGGCAAATGGCAATAATGACAATATCTCAGTCTATACCATTAACCAGTCCACCGGGGCTTTGACCGCAGGCACTGCCATGGCTGCTGGACCGGGCCCATATTCTGTCACTGTGGACCCCTCGGGTCGATTTGCCTATGCGACAAGTATGGCCTCTTTCACAATCTCAGTCTATACCATTAACCAGTCCACCGGGGCTTTGACCGCAGTTGGTTCTCCCATAGCTACTGGAGATATGCCATATTCTGTCACAGTGGACCCCTCGGGTCGATTTGCCTATGCGGCAAACTACGGCACTGACAATATCTCAGTGTATAGAATTAACCAGTCCGACGGGGCTTTGACCGCAGTTGGTTCTCCCATAGCTGCTGGAGATATGCCATATTCTGTCACAGTGGACCCCTCGGGTCGATTTGCCTATGCGGCAAATATCGGCACTGGCAATATCTCAGTCTATAGAATTAACCAGTCCACCGGGGCTTTGACCGCAGGCACTGACGTGGCTGCTGGAGTTACCCCATATTCTGTCACAGTGGACCCCTCTGGCCGGTTTGTCTATGCGGCTAATAAAGGCAGTGATAGCATTTCAGTTTTTACAATAAATCAGTCTACCGGTGCCCTCACAGCCGGCACTGCTGTAACTGCGGGAGATGGTCCTGATTCAGTCATCACAACCGGCATCATCCGGTGATGTGTCCGGCCAACCAGTCAGGAGCGTTCAATCCCTGCCGCTCTTCAAGGCGGCAGGGTACGGGCCGCCGTGACTGTAGCACATTTATTGGGAAAATAAAAGCGACCAACTGAGATCTTACAATTTTTCAAAAAACTCGACCATAAAGAGGCTACGATGAAGAATCCCACTGCAAAGGCAAAACTTATAAACAGGGGAACAGCAACCCGCGAACAAAACATTCCCTCCACGGGTTCCCCGAATCCCGCGCCACGGCCCGGAAACAAAATGTCCGCCTTCGCCGCCCTATTGCTTGCGGCCGCCCTCTGCGCCGGCTGCGTCGGAAGGACGGTCAATTCGGTGAATTCCGTTTACCGGGGCTCCACAAAACTGAAGCCCTTCAATTTTACCGCTTTTGCCAATAACATGGGGAAAAAGCACGCCCTGGAATACTTTAACAGTTATAAAGTCCTGAGCCTGGCCCCGACCGGCGGGCGCATAGTCTGGGAGGATTACTATCTCAGGCAGAAGCATGTGGCGACCTACTCCGGCGCGTCCCGTTACATTCTCTCGGGCCATGCCGGCGGGGCGACGGGCCTGCCCAGCACCCGGGTCTTTTTTCCACTTCTCTATACGAACTCGGCCGCGACATGCCACTACTACGTTGAATTATTCGATTCCTATTATTCAGACGTTTATGAACAGCAGCTGGTCATATACTGCGGCGAGCACAAGGATGTTTACAATTCAATGCCGGGCACGGGGAGAATTTACGGCATGTTTATATCGCTTCCAATGAGAGGCATTGACAGAAGGAACCTTGTCCGGGTGGTGAGAACAAGGGCGGACCGTGAGGGGGTCCCCTATTACCTGGTCACCAGGATCGAGTTTCTCAAGGACCTGGTCGTGGCCACCGGCAACAAAAAGAAAAAGCTCATAAAGATCCACCGGGGCTCCTACATCACGTTCCAGAACAGGAGCTTTTTCAAGGCATACCGGGGTGTTTTTGCCAATTGATGCACCCCTGCTGATGTAAGAGCGGGGCAGGTCCTTTTCCTATCATCACAGCCGGCATCATCCGGCAGTAAGAATCACGGCGGCCTCCAGGGGGCCCTATTAATATTGCCTCATATTAAACAGGCACGGCATTGAAAGCCGCGCCTGTTTTTTCTCCTTGGTGTTTCAATCATTTTTGTTTCTTTTTTTCTTTTCCCAGGCTGAAAAGAATTGATATTTCCCCTGCGGTGATTGATAATAATTATCATCATTTACAATTTCCGTGGAGGCTCCCCTATGCTTCTATCCGATGTCATGGCCGACGCTGATTTTACCAGCCGGGTCCAGTCCATCGCGCTGGAATCGCGAAAAAAATTGGGCATTGACGCCCCGGTTAGCCAGCTCGGCGTGGTGGTGCCTGATGTCGTCGCAGCCGCGGCGGACCTTGAAGCAAAAGGCATCAAGCCGTTCCTGCTGATGGGCGGATCAGCCCGGTCATGGAGAGAGCGGGGCGCCGACGGGGCCATGAAGAGCAGGCTCGGCTTCGGATATCACCACGGCATAGAGATCGAGCTCCTGGAGCCCGGGAGCGGCTCCGACTTCTACCGCCGGAGCGTCGAAAGAAGCGGAAGGCCCGTGATCCAGCACCTGGGGTTTTTTGTGAACGACGTGGATGCCTGGGCAAAAAAGCTGGCAGACGCAGGATTCCCCATTTATGTCAGGGGGAGGCTCGGCGTGGGGCCCCTCCGCATCGAGTTCGCATACATGGACACCGAGAAAGAGGCCGGACTCATCCTCGAGTTCATCTGCCACCGCCTTTTCGGCATCTGGATCAGGCCGCCGGTATGGCTCCAGCAGCTCATCGGCTGGATCGAGATAAAGGCTGGAAAGCGCTGCCTTGATGTATAAGGTTCCGGAGGGCTTTGTAATTGGTTCGACACCGGCGGGCCCGGACCCCGGGCCCCCGGCTACCGTTGCCTCTACTTGCCGAATTTTTTGTCGTTCATGAATTTTCCCGATTCACTTTCATTGAGGGACCCATCGGCATTGTAGACCTTCCATTCTCCGTTCTTTTTGCCTATCATGTAGGATCCCTCGGCCTTCACTTTGCCGTTCTGAAAATATTCCTTATATGCCCCACTGGGCTTATCGGCAATATATGACGCCTGGATCCTGACGCTGTTCGTTCCGGGAAAATATTCTGTCCAGGCGCCGTTCCTCTGGGGCGGCTCCCAGTTCCCTGTCCAGCGCAGCGACGCGCCCTCCTTCTCCGTGACAAAGGGCGGTTCCGGATAGGAAACCTGTCCTGTTTTGGACCCGTTTTTTATTATTTCGAAGATCGCCTTGGGCCTGTTGCTCATGACTCCCTTGCCGATGAGCTGCGCCTTATCGTTGAATATCTCGCAGACCATGGTCATGTCAGGCTCGTACCGGACGAACTTCGTCCTTTTCTTATAGGGCGCCCCCTTCTTCTTTTCGCGCTCCGCCCGGACATTCTCCTCCTGCATCGCCTTCTGCAGCTCCTCTCCCGTAAGGGGGATCTCCTTTTGCGGCACGGACACCATGTCCGACCGGAGGGGGAGCTTCATCAGGAGCACCTTCGTTCCGCCCGGATAGGCGTAGAACATCCATTTCCCCGTCTGGACCCCCTTTACATAGTTCCCCTCTTTCATCACCTGGCCCTCCGGCGAATAGAACATCCAGTGGCCGTCAGTGGACGATATTTCCATGTAATCCTCTTTCTTTTGATCTCCTTCTTTCACTTTTGTATCCGCTTTTTCCGCTCCTTCTTCCCCGGCTCCCTCGTCCTTTTGTTTCTTCTTTTTCAGGCCCTCAAGGCCCTTTTCCATCCTTTCTTTCAGCACCTTCACGTAATTGCCGGCCTTGTAAATGTTCCCGGAAGCATAATAATGCCGCCATGAGCCATTTTTGAAACCGTCAAGGTAGGCGCCTTCGGCCTTTTTCGCCCCCTCGGGCCAGTATTCAATGGCCGCGCCGCTTCGCTTGCTGTTCCGGAACTGGCAGGTCTCTTTGAGCTTTCCCGTATCATAGAACCATTCCGTCACCCCCTCCAGGGTGCCGTGGTTGTACCGCTCCTGGGAGCTTATCTTTCCGTTCTTGTAATACATGGTCTTCACGCCGTCCACGTCCCCCACCATCACCTTCTGGTTGGCCACCAGCTTTTCCTTTATCACGTAGGTCATCTTTCCCATGAGGTTCCCTTCCTCGTCGTACTGCACCCATTCGCCGTCGCGCTGCCCCTCCCGGAAGGGGCCCTCGGCCTTCACCCGGCCGCTTTCATAGAAATATTTCCATGGGCCTGTCTGCTTGTCCGCCTCGTAGGAACCCTCCATCATGGGCTTGCCGCTTTCAAAATAGCGCGTCCACACCCCTTCCTTTTTCCCGTCCCTGAAAAGACCCTGGGCCTCGCGCAGGCTGGTCTTCTGCTCTTTCTTCTTCTGGTAATAGAACACCCAGGTGCCGTTCTTCTTTCCGTCCTTCATCGGCCCTTCGGCCTGGAGGGACTTGTCCGGATAATAGAGCTTCTGGGTCTTTTCGTTGCCCGATGACAGGTCCCTGGACTTGCCCATCCCCAGAAGCAGAACAGCGGACAATGCCACTACGAATGTTTTTTTCATAGAAATGCGCTCCTTGTATTATTAATTAACTTTTTAAAATTATTTCCAAAGCTTCAAATAGTATTACTTCACGCCGCCATCCCTGAATCTCACTATCCGGCGGACTTCCTTTGCTATTTTTTTACGAAACGGGTCCCGTTCCAGGTATAGGTTTCTTTCAATTCTCGGTCCCGGGCCTCTGTGCCGGGGCCTTCCCATGTGGAGCACGCATAGGATACAATCACCGTACCCTTCTTCCCGCCTTCATCAATGGGATAGATCACCGACGGCAGCTGGGTAAGGGCCTCGCCGCTGTAGCTGGCTGTGTATATGGCGTCTTTCAGGTCTTTCCCTTTTAGCGCGATGATAACTTCGCCGCTGCCGGGATATGCTACATGATCATAGGAATAGGTCAATACAAGAAGGCACACATCGGGACCGAGCTGCCCCGGTGCCTTGAGTTTCGCATCGCCGATGCGGTAATCATCAAAATCCATGGGTGATAGTGCCCCAATTTTATTGAGCGTATAAAGGCTGAAGCCGAACTTTGAAGCCATCCGGCCGTTTTTGACGATTCGTATCTCTACATTCTTTTTGTTTTTTACATTCCTGTTTCCTGTATTCCCGACCAGCAGGATCTCCTTTTTTCCATCGCCATCGATGTCTTTTTCAAGATAATGGCTGCATAAGAGGCCGCCCCAGACTGCGCCGGTGACCGTCACACCCTTCGGATTTTTCGCGCGGATTTCAAACCAGTAATCCTTCATGCCGTCTATTTCGCTTTCTACGTCCGTTGCCTTGATGATTTCCACGGCGGTGCCGATCGTCAGCTGATCCATGATCCTGCCGTCAAGGGACGGGCTTTCCCTTATTTTACAGATCTCCCCGAAAAGATATGCGACATTTCCCCGTGATTTGAAGGCTTCATCGGCAAACGCCGATGAATTCAGAATCACCAAGATAACAATGAATGTTCTTTTCATAGTATACCTCCCACTACGCCGATTTCCCTTAATCTCCGAACTTCATTGGCGGAATAACCCAGCCCCGACAATATCTCCTCGTTATGATATCCCAGGGTGACCCCGGCAAAGGGGGCGCAGCAGGGCCCGGAGCTGAACTTGATCGGGTTCCCTATCTGGCGAACTTCCGTGCCCGCCGCGGTCTTTACCGGCACCACCATGTCCCGCTCCGACAGGGGCGGATTCGATATGGCCTCGCCTATGGAATAGACCGGCTCCACGCAGGCGTCGCACTTCCTGAACAGTTCCGTCCAGTGGGACAGGGGCTTTTCGGCTATGATCTTTGCCAGGCGCTCCTTGTTGTTCCAGTTCATGATGCCGGTAGCCGCCATGTCGGCGCACCCGACGCAGTCGCAAAAGGCGGCGAAGAACTTCTGCTCAATGGGCCCCACCGACAGATACCTGCCGTCGGCGGTGGCGTAGAAATCGTAGAGGGCGCCGCCGGAGAGAAGGTCGCCCCGTTCCGGTTCGGGTCCGCCGGCCAGGAATCCCGCCACGGCGAACACGGTCATGGAAAAGACCCCGTCCGTGATGGACACGTCGATGAATTCCCCTTTGCCGGTGCGCATCCTGCTTATGTATGCCGCCATCAGGCCTATGGCCGCGTTCTTCGAGCCGCTGGCCAGGTCAGCCACCTGGATGCCCGTGAGCACCGGCCCGGTGTCCCTGCGGCCCGATATGGACTCCACGCCGGAAAGGGCCATGTAATTGATGTCATGGCCGGCCCTGTCCGCGTAGGACCCGGTCTGGCCGTACCCCGTTATCGAGCAATATATTATTGACGGATTTATTTTCGAGAGCTCTCCGTACCCGATCCCGAGACGGTCCATGGCCCCGGGCCTGAACTGCTCGATTACGACGTCATACTCATTCACCAGGCGGTGCACTATTTCAAGTGCCTCGCTGTTTTTCAGGTTAAGGGCCAGAGATCTCTTGCCCCGGTTCAGGTGGGCGTACAGGGCGCTCACTTCGTCTACGTGGGGCGGCAGGAAACGCACGATATCGGGACTTTCGCAGTTCTCCACCTTGATGATATCCGCGCCGAGGTCGGCCAGCATCATGGTGCAGAAAGGACCGGGAAGAAGATAGGTAAAATCAAGGATTTTCATCCCCTCGATGGGCTTGGTCATGGGACACTCCCTGCCGTCAGGCGTACCGCGCATTGCATGATGGCATCATCCAACCACAGGCTGCCTAATATTGCAATTCCAAATTGTTCTATGGCGGCGCCAAATTACCGGTTAAGAATCCCCCGGGCGTCGCCATTGACGGGCGCCATTAATTCATTGACATCAACAATTTAAAAAATCACCCTGTACCTGTCAGTCATTTGATACAGTTAACCAAAGGAGAGTAATCCACCGTGTTCTCGATAATTCTTATCACGATCTTCATGGTTGTCATGGTTGCCGTAGGGATATGGGGCATGAGGAAAACCTCGACCCTGGGCGATTTCTTTCTCGGCGGCCGCTCCATCGGCCCCTGGGTCTCGGCTTTTGCATACGGAACCACCTACTTCTCGGCGGTCCTTTTCATCGGCTTCGCCGGCAAACTCGGCTGGGGGTTCGGCCTGAACGCCCTCTGGATCGCGGCGGGCAATTCCCTTTTCGGGGCCCTCTTGGCCTGGCTCGTGCTGGGGCGCCGCACCAGGATCATGACCCAGAACCTGGATGTCATGACCATGCCGGAATTCCTCCAGGAGCGATACGGCGGCAGGTACATGAAGTTCATTTCCGCCATGATCATCTTTATTTTTCTTCTGCCCTACTCGGCCTCGGTGTTCAAGGGCCTCGGCCATCTTTTCGAGGTCAATTTCCACATATCCTATGACATAGCCCTCCTCATCATGATCCTCATCACCGGCGTGTACCTGATCCTGGGGGGCTACTTCGCCATCACCCTGACCGATTTCATCCAGGGCACGGTCATGATCTTCGGGGCCCTGGCCATGCTCTTCGTCTTCGTGGGAAAGGCCGGCGGCGTAACGGAAAGCATCGCGGCCATAGGACAGAAATACGGCGAGCACATCACCGCCCCGACTAATTATCTCATGCTGGCGTCGCTGGTGTTCATGACCTCCCTGGGCACCTGGGGCCTGCCCCAGATGGTCCAGAAGTTCTACGCCGTGAAAAGCGAAACGGTCATTACAAAAGCGGCCATCGTTACCTTTGTGTTCTCCCTTATCATAACCGTGACCGCCTATTTTACCGGCGCCATGTCCCACTTCTTCTATGACAGCGTTCCCCTGGTTGGCGGCAAGCCCGCCTTTGACCGCCTCATTCCGGGCCTCCTGACCACGCACCTTCCGGAGTACCTGATGGCCCTGATACTACTCCTGGTCCTGTCGGCGTCGATGTCGACCCTTTCTTCCCTGGTGCTCATATCGTCGTCATCGGTCGCCATAGACCTGTACAAGGGCCATGTCAACCCGGATATTTCAAAAGAGCGGTCCCTGGTCATGATGCGGTTCCTGAGCGGCATATTCATCGCCCTTTCCTACTTCATAGCCCGGTATGAGTTCGCAATCATCGTCACCCTCATGTCCCTTTCCTGGGGAGCGGTGGCCGGCTCCTTCATGGCGCCCTATCTGTACGGCCTGTACTGGAAGCGCACCACCAGGTACGGGGCAGCCGCGGGCATGGCCACGGGCCTTATCCTGTCCATAGTTCTATTTTTCTATCTCGGACCGGCCAACTCCCCCATCGCCGCAACCATCGCGATGATCGTCCCCTTTATCGTGGTGCCACTGGTGAGCCTTGTCACGGCCAGGCCGGACCAGGCCCTTCTGGACAGGGCCTTTGACAGGATCTGATTTGACATGGTCAGTTCGAATTAATTTTAGCCTGTATAAAAAATGCCCTGATAGTCAGGGCATTTTTGTATGGGCGAATAATTATGGAGGGTATCAGTCTTTTTTTACCGGCATGCAATAGGTGATTGTCTTTGACTGATTGTCATAGATCTCCATGCCGAAATCCCCGGCAAAGGCTTTCTTCTTCCCGTATTCCGCCAGTTTCGGATATACCCTGGACGGCCCGATCATGTAGGAAAGAAAAGTCCTGATCGGGAATTCCGCCACTGCGCATTGCGTCTTATCGAAATCCTTGATTAATAATTCTTCCGGCATTGCTCCGAGCTTTTCAATGTCCGCTTTTTCCACGATAAAACCGCATTCGCTGCGAAGCTGGTCCTCTTTGACCTTGGCCGGGTCGTCATAATAGAGGCCCACGCCCTTCAATTTTTTTGTATCGAGCTTCTTTTTCAAAACCGCTTCAACCTCATCAAAGATAGCGCCGGTCTTATAATAGCTCCCGGTATGCTTCTTTAATACCATGGTGAAGGGACCTATTTCCTTTTCCGTGATGGTAACAGTGGTAAAGAACCCGCTATAGCCGATCAAGACCAGTATAGCCACGATAAGAACCGCCAGAATAATGATCACTTTTTTCATATTATACCTCCATCAGGTTATACTAAACATATGTATAGATTTATTATTTATCTGTCAATAACTTTTCTAGAGACCCATAGAGCGCGACACGATCAGTTTCATCACCTCCGATGTGCCCGCATAGATGGTCTGGATCCGGGCGTCCACGAAGAAGCGCGATATAAGGTACTCCGTGCAGTAGCCATACCCGCCGAAGAGCTGCAGGCACCGGTCCGCCACCTTCATGGCCATCTCGCAGACCCAGTACTTGGCCATGCAGGTTTCCCCGGTGACGTTTTTACCCGCCACATGGCTGTTGATCAGGGTATCCACAAAGCACCGCCCGGCGGTTATCTCCGACGCCAACTCCGCCAGGAGGAACTGGGTGTTCTGGAACTTCGACAGGGGCTTTCCGAAGAGCTTTCGCTCCTTCACGTAGTCGATGGTCATTTCAAGTCCCCGCTCGGCCGCGGCCTGGGACGCCAGGGCGCAGACGAGGCGCTCCTGCTGGAGCTTCTGCATGAGATAGATAAAGCCCTGTCCTTCCGCGCCGAGAAGATTTTCCGCCGGTATACGGCAGTCGTCGAAAAAGAGCTCGGAGGTGTCCTGCGCCTTCAGGCCGATTTTCTTGATAAGCTCACCCCGGGAAAAGCCCGGGGCGCCGCGCTCCACCACGAAAAGGCTCATGGCCTGGGCCGGCGCCGTGCCCTGGTCGCCGGTGCGGGCCGCCACCACGACCAGGTCGGAGAGGTGCCCGTTAGATATAAAGGTCTTCTGGCCGTTCAGCACCCAGGAGTTCCCGTCGCGCTTCGCCGTGGTCCTGATCGACGCCAGGTCCGATCCCGCCTCCGGCTCCGTCATGGCCACGGCGAGGATCGTGTCGCCGCTGACGCATCCCGGCAGCCACCGCTCCCGCTGCTCCTCCGTGCCGAAGGAATAGATGTAGGGAGCGACGATATCGTTATGGAGCGGCACGAAAAGGCCGCCGGCGCCGTACCGGGCCAGCTCCTCGGTGATGATGACCGAGTAGAGCCAGTCAGCCTCGGCCCCGCCGTATTTTTCCGGCGCCCAGGGAACCAGGTAGCCGTTATGGCCGAACTTCTTCCATATTTCCCGCGGCACGATGCCGTCCTGCTCCCACTGGGAATAGTTGTCACCTATCTCCTTTTGGATGAATCTCCGGAAGGTGTCCCGGAAGATCTGGTGCCCCTCGGTGAATTGAATCGTGCGATCCATAGAGTTCTCCTGGTGACCCCCCTGACCCCCTGAGGGGGCATGTAATATTATATTTAATGTCTGTCATCGCGAGTATTGAAGCTACAACTCTATCTCGAATACGAAAAAAACACCTGAGAAAATAAGATCGTATCGTTTTAAATAACAATATAAAGATTCAACCTGTCGCGATGACATGTATCAAAGAGCATCATTTTAATACACGCCCCCTCCGGGGGACGGGGGGCTGATTATTTATTTGAATAAAATCTCTTTCCCTTCGACGCCATGTCCCGGAGCATCCGGGCCGGAGTAAAACGCTTCCCATAGGTTTTTTCCAGCCCTTCCATGATCTTCACCACGGTCCCCGCCCCGAGGGCATCCACATACCTGAAGGGGCCGCCCCGGAAGGGCGGGAACCCCAGGCCGAGGATCGCCCCCATGTCGCCGTCGCGGGGCGACGCGATGATCCCCTCTTCCAGGCAGGTGACCGCCTCGTTAACCATCATGAGGCTCACCCGGTTCTGAACTTCCTCAACGTTTATTTTTTTCCTGGGTCCGCCCCCGACCAGGCCGTAAGCCTCCTCATTGACCGGCTTCTTCCCCTTCTTTTTCGGGATATCATAGCGGTACAGCCCCTTTCCGCCCTTGCGGCCGATAAAACCTTTTTCGGCGAGCACGGAAAAGTCAAAGGGAGGGACGATGCCCCGCGGTTCCAGTACCGGCTTCAGTTCCGTGACCACGTGGATCCCCACGTCCATGCCCACCTCGTCCAGGAGCGTCATGGGCCCCACCGGGTACCCGAACTGCTGCATGGCCCTGTCAATGTCCGGAAATTCCCCTCCCTCGGTAACGACGCGGACGCTTTCCATCAACATTGGTCCCAGTATGCGCGTGGTGTAGAACCCCGGGCCGTCCCTGACGATGATGCAGGTCTTACCCTGCCTGATGCCCAGCTCCAGGGCCGTGGCGGTCGCCCGGGGAGAGGTTTTTTCCGTCTTGATGATCTCAAGGAGCGGCATCCGCGGCACCGGCGAAAAATAGTGCATGCCGATCACGTTTTCCGGCCTCCTGCATCCCTGGGCGATGGATCTGATCGAAAGGGCCGAGGTGTTGGACGCGAAGATGGTGTCCCTGTCCGCTGCCTCCTCCACGGCCTTCACCATCTTCCGCTTCAGGCTGATGTCCTCGAAAACGGCCTCGATGACTATGTCCGTCCCCTTGAAGCGCGAATAATCGTCGCAGGGAACCAATTTCCCGTACTGCACGTCGCCCTCAAACTTCCGTAAAGCTCCAGACCGGACCTGCTTTTGCAGGCCCTTCCATATCTCATTCATCCCCCGGGCGGCGGCGTCGGCGCTCATGTCCTTCATAAGAATGGTATCGCAGATGCCGGTCGATACCGCGGCGATTCCGCTTCCCATGAATCCGGTTCCGAGGATGGCGAGCTTTTTAACGTCCTTTGCCCTGTCCTTGTGGGGATTCTTTTTCAGATCGGTTATGCCGAAGAATATCGTCATGAGGGATTTTGCCTCCGGCGACAAGACCAGCTTCACGAAGCGGTCGATGTCCTTCTCAACGCCCTTCAGCACACCCTTGCGCCAGCCGAACTCCACGGAGTCCACGATCTCCAGGGGTGCGGGATAGAGCCCCCTGGTCTGCCGCATCACCATCTGCCGGGCCTGCTTGAACACGATGCCGCGGCCGAAGGGGGATTCCAGGAAGGCGTCCGCCAGGGAACGCTTCCTCTTCCGCTTGAATCCCTTCTTCGCCAGCTCCATCGCCTTTTGTACGCCGATCTCTTTCAGGCCGTAGGGAACGACGATCTCGTCGATGAGGCCGATTTTCCTGGCCTTTCGTATCCGGACATTTTTCCCCGCCAGCATCAGGGGCAGCGATTCCCTGAGGCCGATGAGCCTCGGCAGGCGCTGGGTGCCGCCCCCGGCGGGCAGGAGCCCCAGCATGACTTCCGGGAGTCCCATCACGGTCTTGGGAGAATCCGCGGCTATGCGGTAATCCGACGCCAGGGCCACCTCGAGGCCGCCCCCCAGGCAGTTGCCATGGATGCAGCAGACCACCGGCAGGGGAAGGGAATCGATGCGATTCAGGATGTCATTGGCCCTGCTGATGTATGTCCTGATTTCGCTGTCTTTCTTCATGGCGATAACTTCATCGATATCGGCGCCGACCACGAAATTGTCCTCCTTGCCGCTCAGGATGACGACTCCCTTGACCTTTCCGTGGTCTATTTTTTCCACCATGGCGGCTATTTCATCCAGCAGGGCACTGGAGACCTTGTTCACTTTCGAGTCTTTGCAGTCAATGGTTATGACCGCAACCTGCTCCCGGGTGATTTCCATATGTATGTTTTTCATGGCTTTTCTCCTTGGTCCGGTCATTAGTACCGGGCGTTTTCGATAACAACGGCGCCCCCGATGGCGCCGGCGGCGCAGCCCGCGATGACCCCGAACTTTTCCCCTGATTCGATCAGCCTGTTGCAGCAGGTTGTCAAAAGCCTTGCCCCGGTGGCGCCGAAGGGATGGCCTATGGAAAGGGACCCTCCGTACTTGTTTAACTTGTCCATGTTGATCCTGCCCGCTTTCCCCGGCAGTCCCAGCTTCTCCCTGCCGAAGGAATCCGACTCAAGGCTGCGAATGACCGCCAGCATCTGCGCGGCAAAGGCCTCGTGGATCTCGAACACGCCGATATCGGAAAGTTTTATCCCTCCCTTCTTCACCGCCTTCGGTATGGCGAAGGCCGGTCCCAGGAGAAGCTCCTCCCACAGGTCCTGGCCGGTAATGGCCTGAGAGTGCATGTATGCTTTCGGTTTGAGACCCAGGGCCCTGGCCTTTTTTTCGCTCATGAGGAGAACAGCCGCTGCCCCGTCCGTGAGAAAGGACGAGTTCGCCGCCGTTACCGTGCCGTAACGCCGGTCAAAGGCGCCTTTCAGCCTGGCAAGGCTTTCCGCGGTCGCATCAGGGCGGGGACCGTTATCCCCGGTGATCGCCTTCACCTGTCCCGGAACCACGACAGGGACAATTTCATCCTTGAATTTTCCCTTCTTCATCGCCTCCGACGCCCTCCGGTGGGACATGGCCGCATAGGCGTCCTGGTCTTCCCGGGATATGCCGAGCCTTTTGGCAAGGCGGTCGGCGTTCTGCCCCATGATGAGGCCGGTCGAATATTCCCCCAGGGCCGGACGCTCCGGCACCACAAAATCCATGAGCTTCATTTTGCGGATAAGCTTGAGCTTTCCCCCCAGCGTCTTCGGCCTCTTGAACATGGTCATGTCCAGTATGAAACGCCGGTAGGCCGCGGAAACCTTGATCGGGGGATCGGAAAAGGTCTCGACCCCGCCGGCAATGACCGCGTCGGCGTCGCCGCAGATGATCATATTGGCCGCGTTGGCTATGGCCAGGCCGGCCGATATGCAGGCGACGGTATTGGTATGGGCCGGTATGGTATAGGGGAGCCCCGCTCCGAGCATTATCTCCCGCGCCACGTTGGTCGTTTTTACATCGGCCACTACCGTGCCCATGATAACATGGCCGATCTCATTGACATCCATGGGGATCTTCGATACGAGGCCCTTGACCGCGTATCGTCCGATTTCCCATCCCATTATGTCATGGTATCCTGTTCCGGATCTCTGGAACGGTGTTCTGCAGCCTTCAATGATGGCGATACGGGACCCTTTAGCTGCCATGGCATGCCTCCTCCAAACGTGGTAAATATCGGAATGTAAAAAATGGAAAAATTATTGACATACAGTATTACAAAGTATATATGTTTGTAATACAATAAGTCAATAAAAAAACAGCAGAAAATACCAAATTAATGACAATTTATCGTTGATGCTGGAGCCTACTAATTAACATATTGTAACCGAGTTGACGATTGATGGGGCGCTGCCCCTGGATGCCGCGCCTCAACCGTGTATATTCATAACGCCCAATGACAGAGATAACG
The DNA here is from genome assembly GCA_017999915.1 of Spirochaetota bacterium. Lineage (NCBI taxonomy): Bacteria > Pseudomonadati > Spirochaetota > Spirochaetota bacterium. Next base: position 720,353 of record JAGNKX010000001.1, on the reverse strand, counting down.
ACATGGTCCTGAATAGAATCGAAAAATCCCCCGATCTCCCGAGCCTGGTGGCAAAACAGATAATCGAGCACATCATCTCGGGAGCGCTCAAGCCCGGAGACAAGCTTCCCTCCGAACATGACATGACGAAAAAATTCGGCATAAGCCGCATTTCCCTCAGGGAGGCGATGAAGCTCCTCGAGGCGAAGGGATATATCGAGTCGCACGGCCGCAGGGGAAAGTTCGTCAAAGTCGCCGGCGGCCTGCCGCTGGAAACGACCATCGGCGAGCTCATTTCCGTTGACCACAACAAGATATGGGAGCTCCTCGCAGTGCGGCGTCTCATCGACTCCGAGGCGGCGCGCATGGCGGCCCTGAACGCGACCAAGAGCCAGGTCGCCCTCCTGAAGCGCTTCAAGAGCGAGGCTGATAAAATGGGTATGGCCGCCCTTCTTCTTTCCAAGGAAGGAGGCAAGCTCTACGCCCGTTTCTACGACGACCTTGCCGACGCCACCAACAACACGATCTTCGCTCACCTCATGAAATCCATCTCATCACTGCTGAAGGGAGCCCTTCCCTACAGCAGGCAGAAGCTGATCGGCGTCGCCGGCGCCTCGGAGCACTTCTATGCCCAGCACCTGAAGATGATAACGGCCATTGAGCGGGGAGACGCCGAAGGCGCCAAGGCCTCCGTCATCGAGCATATAGACTGGCTCGAGAAAACGCTGAAGAAAATACTCAAATAATTCTTGCCTTAATTCCCCGTTCCAATTATTAATCCACACTATTGTGCGAGGTCACCATGGGTCTAACATACAAGGATTCCGGCGTTGATGTCGAGGGGGGGAACAATTTCGTCAAGCGCATCGCCCCCATCGTTCGGTCCACCTTTTCCAAGCGAGTGATAACCGACATCGGCGGCTTCGGGGCCCTTTTTTCCGGCTCCTTTCCCGAATACGCCGATCCGGTCCTGGTTTCCGGCACCGACGGCGTGGGCACGAAGCTGAAAATAGCCCAGCAGATGGGCAAGCACGACACCATCGGCATCGATGCCGTGGCCATGTGCGTCAACGACATCGTCGTATCCGGGGCGAAGCCCCTGTTCTTCCTCGACTATATCGCCTGCGGCAGCCTCATCGAAGACGTCATGGTAGACATCGTGAAGGGCCTTGCCGAAGGATGCCGCCAGGCGGACTGCAGCCTCGTGGGAGGCGAGACCGCCGAGCATCCCAATGTCATGGCCCCGGACGATTATGACATCGCCGGCTTCGCGGTGGGCGTGGTCGACCGCAAGAAGATCATCAACGGGAAGACCATAGCGCCGGGCGACGTTATCATCGGCCTCCCCTCGTCGGGAATACACTCCAACGGATATTCCATGGTGAGAAAGCTCTTCTTCGACATGAAAAAATGCGGTGTCGCCGACAGGATCGACGAGCTGGGGAGCGACCTCGGCTCTGCCCTTCTCACTCCCACGAGGATATATACGCGCAGCATCATCGACTGTATCTCCTCCGGCGTTGAGCTCAAGGGCCTGGTCCACATCACCGGCGGCGGCTTCTACGAAAACATTCCCCGCATCCTGCCGGATAATGTCGCCGTCACTATTGACCTTTCGTCCTTTGAATTGCCGCCCATTTTCAGATTGATCCGGAAAGAGGGCGGTGTCAGCGACAGGGAGATGTATACTACCTTCAACATGGGGATCGGCATGATGATCTTCGTTGACAGGTCACAGGCGGACAGGGCAGTGGAGCAGCTGAAACAATCGGGAGAATCCCCCCGTATTATCGGATCGGCAATCGATCTGGCCGGCGATCGGGTGATATTGCGTTCATAAAGAAAGGATGGCACCTATGAAAAAAATCGTATTCATACTCGTTTCGTTATCACTGATCGGATGCGGCCTCCCCAAGAACCTCAGGTCCGTCGACGAGAAGGACAGCTCGGTCATCGGCATTTCAATCCGCACTTTGACGCTCAAGATTTTCAACAACAAGCCTGAAACGGTATATTTCGTCAAGCTTGATGAAAAGGACGAGAATAACCTGGGAAACAAGATCATACCATCCAATTACGCCCGGGGCGACTATGTCTATCTCATCAACGCCCGGCCGGGAAAATACGCGGCGGTGGCGTCATTTTTCACCCAGACCGACAATAGCTACAACAGCTTCTATGACGCCGCTATCATCAGGAGCACCGTCATAGACGTGGGTTCCAACCAGGTCGTCTTTGCCGGCAAGCTTTCCATTGAAAACAGGATGAAGAATCTTTACCAGAACATCGAGCAGAACGGCGACAAGGCGCAGCTGCACTACTACAATTTGCTGAAATCCTTCATGTATGGGACCTTTTACTGCGGCACGTATTCCACCTTTGAACGCACAAAGGATCAGGAAAATGATTTTCTCCTGAATACAAAAAAATATTTCAGGGATTCAGAATGGATGCCCATAATTGACAAATGCCTTGAGGTAACGGAAAAAAAATAGCCCCTGCAGGGGCTATTTTTCATAGATTGATTCCCCGGTAGTATTATCACAAAATATCACTTTTGGCACGGTTTTGTCAAAGTCTACTTATTTGCATTGATATGTATAATCCCGCTTAAATAAAAATGTTTGTTACAAAAAAATGTTTGATTTATTTTAGCTGATTTGGAACATCAAATATAAAAATTTTTTGGAGGATTATTTATGCTTAAAAACCGAATTTTCGGGCTTTTCCTCCTTGCGGCATTCATTTTTTCAACAACCGCCCTGTTCGCGCAGGCAAAACCGCAGGATAAGAAGGCCCAGGACAAGAAAGGCGTAGAACTGATTGAACCCGTCAAAGCCGAAAAACCGAAAGGCAAAGAGAAGATAATGCTCTTCAATGGCGAATATTTTAAAGTTCAGCTCTATGGCTTTGTCAAGATGGACATGGTTTACAATTCAAACGATGTTTTCAATGAATCAGGACCGTTCCGTGTTGAGAACCAGGTGCTCTATCTGAATCCTACTGCGCCTACCGCCATATTAACAACCGGTACCGTAGGAACGCCTCTTATTTCATTGAAAAAGACGGCAGCCCAAAGGGACGGTTCATTTGTAATCGACATGCGCACCTCCCGCCTGGGCCTCAACCTCACCGGACCCAAAGCGATCGGAGCTGACACAAAGGCAAACGTCGAAATAGACTTCTGGGGCGGCACAGCCGTTTCCGGTTCCGGCGCCCGCCAGGGGATACCGATGATCCGCCACGGTTATTTACAACTCGACTGGAAGACCGACATGTATTCCGCGTACCTTGTTTTCGGCCAGACCTGGGGTGTGACCATGTCGATACCGGCAGCGCCGGCAACCCTGACCTACGTTCCTTACGGCGAGAACGGCAACATCTTTATCCGGGAGCCGATGATATGGTTCGGCCAGAAATTCGGCAATGACAATTACAATTTAGTGCTGGACCTGGCCGCGGCGCGGGTCTTGAGCGGCGCCGATACCGGCACAGCCACCGACCTGTATCCCGGCGTTAATGGCGGCCAGGCTGACAACCGCGGACCCGGCGAGGCAAGCAAGCTCCCCGGCGGTCGCGCCCGCCTCTACTTCACAATAAAGCCGAACGATATATTCAGCATGACACTGGGAGGCAGCGGCCATTATCAGTGGGAAAGACACCCCTTGACTTTTAACAACATAGCAAACAGGAATCTCTGGGGAACCGGCGCTCCCATTACTGCCGTTCAAGCCGCGCTGTTAAACCAGAGATGGGCACGGCTGACAAGGTCCTATGCGGCTCATGCTTTCGGAAAAATCCAAATATCCCTTGTCACCTTCGTCGGCGCGTACTGGCGCGGCGTCAACATGGACTCCTTCACCTGCGGCCTTGGCCAGGGCACTGTTGAGAATCTCTCGAGCACAAAAATTCTCGGCGTAAAGATGCAGGGCGGCTATGCCCAGGTTCAGTTCGACCTGAGAAAGATCGGCCCGATTCCGATCCTGCTGGTAGCCGGTTACGGCGGAAGCATGAAAAGCAACACCAGGAATATCGCCTTCGGCAATATCCTCTGGAACGAAACAATCAATGGATCGGCACAGTGGTTCCTCAATGACTATGTCTGGGTCGGATTTGAATATGCCCGCCACCAGACCAAATGGAAAGGCGATCTTGGCAGCGCCATCGATCACCGGTACCATACTTCCGCTGCCTTCACCTTCTAACTATCAAAAACAAATTGATAAAAAAAGACGGCCCGTTGGGCCGTCTTTTTTTATCTCTTGATCTTTTTATTATTTTCGTTATATACGCTATTGAGCCCTATCCGTAAAGACTTACCATTGAATTCAATACCGGTTACTTGTTATAGCGCCTTGCCCATGACGCGGTTCAGCCGCTTCACGAACTCGCTGGGGCTTTTCAATTCAACCCCCTCGATGAGAAGGGCCTGTTCGAGGAGGAGATGGCTGATGTCCTCGACGACGGCCTTATCATCAGCGGTTTCCAGCTTCTTTATTATCTCATGCTCCGGGTTGATCTCCAGTATCGGCTTGAAATCTGGCATGTTCTTCTGCCCCATGGCCTTGAGCAGGTGCTGCATCTGCACGGTCGGGTCGCTTTCATCAGCCACGATGCAGGACGGGGAATCGCTGAGGCGCGTGCTCGCCTTCACGTCCTTGACCTCCTCTCCCAAGACGTCCTTGATCTTCTTGATGAGCGGCTCTATCTCCTTCTCTTTTTGCTTGTCCTCCTCGCTCTTCAGGCTTTCGGCCGCGTCGCTCCGGTTCACCGATTTGAGGTTTATGTCCTTGAATTTCGGCACAGAGGCAATGATGATATCATCGACCTCGTCATCCATGACGAGCACTTCTATGTCCTTGTTCTTATACATTTCCAGGAGCGGTGAATTTCTCAGGTTCCCCTCCTTGGCGCCGGTAATATAGTAGATGGCGTCCTGGTCCGGCTTCATCCGGTCCTTGTACTCATCGAGGGTCGTGTACCCATCTACCGAGGTGGACTTGTACATCACCAGCTCCAGGATTTTTTCACGGTTTTCCATGTCCTGGTAGAGGCCTTCCTTGACGGGTATGCCGAATTCCCTGTAGAACTCATTGTATTTTTCCCGATCGCTTTTCTGGAGCTTCGACAGCTCATCCAGGATCCGCTTCACCGACGAGGTCTTTATCTTCGCCAGCACGCGGTTCTGCTGGAGGATCTCCCTGCTGACGTTCAGCGGCAGGTCCTCCGAATCGATCACCCCCCGGACGAAGCGGAGGTACACCGGCATCAGCTCCTTGTCATCGTCGGTGATGAATACCCGTTTCACATACAGTTTAATTCCCGCCTGGTAGTCGGCCCTGAAGAGATCGAAGGGGGCGTGTTTCGGTATGAAGAACAGGGTCGTGTAATCGAGTTTTCCCTCTGCGTGGGTATGGATCCGAAGCAGCGGCTCGTCCATGTCGTGGGAAATGGATTTGTAAAACTCGTTGTAATCGTCGTCCTTGAGCTCCGACTTGGGCCTTTTCCATAGGGCCGACGCCGCGTTGATCTGGTCGGTCTTCGGCTCCTTTATTTCCTTTTTCTTGTCGTCTTCCCCTTCGTACCGCGTGCTTTCATAGTGCAGAAATATCGGGAAGGGTATGTGGTTTGAATATTTCTTAATGACCGTGTCTATCTGATACCGGCTGGCGTATTCCTCCCCTTCCTTGTTCAGGTAGAGGGTGACGGACGTTCCCTGGGTTTCCCGTTCCGCGTCCTGGATATCATATTCGCCTTTCCCGTCGCTGGTCCACTTGTACGCCTTGTCCTCACCCGCCTTTCTGCTGATGACCTCCACCTTATCGGCCACCATGAAGGAGGAATAAAATCCGACGCCAAATTGGCCTATCAGGTTGGAATCCTTGCGGGCGTCCCCGGTGAGCTGCTCGACGAACCCCCTGGTCCCGGACCGGGCGATGGTGCCCAGGTTCTCCTCCAGGTCATGGTCGCTCATCCCGATGCCGGAATCGGCTATGGTCAGTGTCTTTTCTTTTTTATCTTCGAAATAAATGTCGATCCGGGGCTCAAAATCCATGCCCTTGTAGGCCTCATCCGTGAGGGTCAGGTATTTGAGCCGGTCAAGGGCATCAGAAGCGTTTGAAATGAGCTCGCGCAGGAATATCTCCTTGTGCGAATAGAGAGAGTGAATTATAAGATGCAGAAGCTGGTTGACCTCTGTCTGAAATTTGTGTTTTGTCATGGAATTCTCCTTAATATATAAGAATATTTTATAGTGTTCGATTTCCTGAAAATGACACATAAAACCTCAGGAATATGATGCACATCAAAATTTCAAATAAACCAAATGACCAGGTTACCATACTACATGCCGATCGACTGTATCAAATCTACCATTTAATTTATCAGATAATGTCGATTTTTTTCATGTTACAAAAATTTTACGGAACTGTAAAAAGAAGAAGGTACCGGCGTTCTGCCCCTTGTAGACATTGAATATCTTCATAACTAAGATTCACGAAAAAGAAAAAAGCTTCCCAGCGAAAGCACGATATAGACCAGGGCAATGATAATATTCAAATAATACCCCACTGTCACTTCGTAGGGCGCCTTGCTGATTTCATGAGCTGCCTGAAGGTAGATAACATCAACCAGGTACAGAATATTCAGGATGACACGAATTGCCATGGCAATAAGGCCCGGGATGTATACGGTAACGATCATGACCAGAACGATCCCCACCATATAATGGGCAATCGGGTTATTGATGTAAAAATAAACATCAAATATGCGGTACCGCGCCATGGGAGCGACCACGGCCGCAAAGGCGATGATGGTGCTGATCACTATCGCTTTTTCGCATATGTTAATCTCCATGAAATGTTCAAGCAGCTTGCGGCACAGTTGCCTTAACACATTGAACACCCATGTGATTACGCCAATGAGAGCGTTTATGAGAGATTTCATGGATCTTCCTTTATTCCGTAATATTATTGGGTAACTATTACCTTTGCATCGTCATGACAGGTATGCGGTCACAAATGCGCGTACCATCAATTATCGCCGATGATAGACAGGATCGCCTTACTGAAGCCTTCCGGTCCCGTTCCCTTCATTTTTCTGATATTGTCCATGGCAGTCCCGATTATTGTTCCGTCCTTTCGTCTTACCGCAACGGGAATATCCACGACCCTGAACATGGGAACGTCATTTTCGTTGTCCCCGATGCCGATTGTCACGATCCCGGCTACATGTCTATCCCTGTAATAATCAATAACCCGCATTATAGCCGATCCTTTGTCCGACCTTGCCGAGAGGAAATGGTAGAACCGGCCGCCCTTTGTTATCGACAAACCCATCCTGATCAAATCGCCATTGATCCTCTCCAGATCTTCCCCGGAAATGTTTCTTCCTGATGGTACAAGGAAGGGAAGGGATGTCAATCGCTTCCTTGACAGGAGCGCCCTTTCTCTGGAAAGTCCGGTACATTTCATTATCTCTTCAACGTCCATGTCCGTGATGAACAGGACCGTCTCTCCCAGGAGCGCTTCAAGGACCGTTCTCTTTTCCTTCAGCTCAGAAGCGGCCGTCCCGATATATTCGGGGTCTTTCCTTGCTTCGGGCCACACAATACCGCCGCCGTTTTCAAATATAAAGGGCCCCTCCAGATTCAACTCATGGTGCAGGGTTTCCATCTCCACCAGCGTCTTACTGGAAACCAGGATGAGAGGAACGGCGCGCCGTTTCAAAAGGGCCAGTCCTTCCCGGGCTCCATGATACTCATAGGTGTCATGATCAAGAAGCGTGCCGTCCAGGTCGGAAAAGACCAGGTACATTATTCGGCGACCCTTTTGATCAGCATGAATTCAACACGGCGGTTGCGCCGCCGATGCTCATCGCTGTCATTGGGATAGAGCGGCACCGTCTCCCCCATTCCCACATATTTCAGCCGGTCAGGAGGTATACCCCTTCCCAGAAGATAGTCGTTCACCGCTTTTGCCCTTCGCTCCGAGAGCTCGAGGTTGTACTCTTCCTTGCCGATGTCGTCGGTATGTCCCTCGATGAGGACGTCATAGCTCTCATACTTCTGCAGTATCTGAAAGACCCGGTCAAGGATCACCTTTCCCTTGTACTTGATTTCATTGCTGCCGAAGGGAAATTCGATATTGCTGATTCTTATTTTCAGCCCCCGCTCGGTTACCAGGACCAGCACGTCCACTTCCAGACGGTCCGGAGAGGATACCCCCCTGTTCCCGGCCATGTCCGTGGCTTCGAGAACGATGGTGTAATCAGCGGCTGATTCGACGATGTCCAGGGTGTCCCCGAGACCGTCCCAGAGAATCTCCCCGGGAACGGCGCCGTTGCCGGAGAATGTCTTGAAGGATTCACCGGATGAATCATAGACGATGATCCTCCAGCTTTTAATCCCCGTGCTGTCTTTCGCCCATGGCTCAATCTTCAACAGGTCGTTTTCACGGTCCCCGTCAGGCGAAAACAGGGAGGGCGAATGAGATACCGAAAGCTTCGGCGGGGTGCTGTCCACGGTAAACATCTTGTTAAAGGACTCAGGCGTGTTGCCGCTCTTGAACACGGCGATGAACCTGACATAATACACGCCGTCATTGAGACGCGCCCCGTCCTTGTCGGTGCAATCATAGGTCAGCATCTTGTCGATCGAATTCGTCCCGCTGATTTCTTTTATAATCTTCATTCCCGCATTCTGTATGAGGATTTTCCACTCCACGAGGCCGTGCGTGCTTGACAGGGCCGGGAATATTTTCAAGGGCGTCTCTTTGGCGAAAGAAAAATACTCCGGTGTCAGGGTGATGTCGGCGATCTCATATTTACGGGTAAGCGTGATGGAGTTGATGTCCGCATGGGCCCTGTTGCCGGCATTATCAGCGCAGGAGATGGAATAGCTGTACAGGCCCTCGGGAGCGTCATCGCCTGAATCGGTCTTCCCGTCCCATACGACACGGGCCGGCACGGCATTGCCTGCCCAGCTGTATTTCTTGACCACATTCCCCTGTGAATCTTTAAAACAGGCAGACCATTCATCCTCGGGCGATGATTTTATTTTCTGCACAATCGTATAGATATCCTTCCTGCCATCCTTATTGGGCGAAAACAGATCGTCGCTTTTTTCCAGGACAACCTCGGGTGGAGTATTGTCAACATAGACATAACCTGATTTCGTGGCCGCAATATTGTCCTTTTCATCCCATGCCGTAAAGGAATAGCCATATCTGCCGTCGGGCACGGTTTTCCCTTTCACATCGGTGCCATCCCAGATAATCCTTTCGGGAACGACCATCGATTCACGCTTTTTAAAAAGCCTTTTAAAAAATTCCTGTGCGGAGAGCCGGTCGCTGATGTCCCGTTCCGATATGGAATAATCCTTGATGATCTGGGATCCGGCATCCATGATCTGGAGCTTCCATCCCTTTATCCTGCTCCTGTCAAAGACGCTGAGATTGAACAGGACGTAGTCTTTCGACCCGTCATGATTGGGAGAGATATCGTTTTTATCCGCCCCGATCTCCGTTTCGGGAGGTTCCCGGTCCAGTTTGCCATATTCAAAATTGACGCCGATATAATGGGTGTACTTCATGTTTGGATAAAAGTTGAGGGCATAATTCAGGGAGCCCTTGAAACTCTCCGTATCGATTTTCAGACCGAATCCTGTGGTGAAGTTTCCGCTGTTATAGGCATGGGGGATCACATAGCCCCCCCTGATGATAAGAATATTGAAGATCTCCGATTCAATGCCGAATTTAAGAGGGAAGTCCCGATAATTGAGCACCGTGAAATCATTATATAATCCAAGCGAGAACTGCTTGATATGGAAAAACTTGAAGCTGTAACCGAGGGTGATGGCATTCATATCCGCATAGCTGCGATGGCTGCCAAAGGGATACCCGAAATTGACAGAAAAACCTATCCGCGGGTCATGGATACAGAAGCCGTAGCGCGCTGCCGTGCCGGGGAATTTATAAATGAACCCGAGATTCCCGCCGGTGTAAAACGATTTTCCGCCGTTCTTCCCGTATACAAAATTCAGGGAAAAGCCCAGCATCAGCTGCCTCGTCAGGTCACGGGCGCTTCCCACGCTCACGCTGTAGCCTTCCTTGATATCAATGGCGCTGCCGGGGAACTTCATGTATCGGAAGAAACCCCCGAATACGCCGTATGAGGTCGGTACGGCCAGGGAAAATCCGCCATCGTAGTATTTCGTGGGCAATGGAAGGGACCCGTACTGGAAGCTTGCCCCGATCCGCTCGGAATCGGCGATGGAGGCGGGATTCAGATAAAACTGCTCGGTCCCTGACGATGTCACACCCGTCCCGGCCCGGGCGAGGGACTCAGCCGAATTGCCGAAAAGGTTGATCTTTCTACCCCGGTACGGCTTGGCCCCTTCCGACGCGGTCCAGCACATCAAGACAATAATTGCAACAACGATACGTTTCATTGATACCATGGTCTGGAGGAATTCAATTTTAAGACAGAGATAGATGAAGCGTATTCACATAGCAAGTTATTTTTTGTTATTTACAGAGACCCTTTGACTGGTTGTCCGGCGCCTGCGATGAGCCGCTATTTTTTCCAGGCGTAGATGACCACGCTCTTAGGGAAAAAATAATCAAAGAAGGACTCCGCTTTCCTGACCATGTTTGAATAAAGCCCCAGGTGAAGAAACTTGTGGTAGGCCCTTGTCAGGGGATGGTCGCTCAGGTGAAGCCCCACCACGGACCGGATCATCCACCAGATGGTATGGAAGGAGTGCTTGAACCCTATGGCATACACTTCCATGCCGTTTCGCCTCATCATGGCCGCGAGGTCGCCGGGAAAATAATTACGAATATGGCCCCCCGGCGAGGTATAGTATTCATAGGTGAGAAGATTATACATGTGCTCGCTGAAAACAGTCGGCACGGTTATGGCGATCCTGCCGTTTTTCTTGAGTACGCGCGACAGCTCCCGGCAGGCCAGGTCGTCATCCCTGACATGCTCCATGACCTCGGAACAGATGATCCTGTCGAAGGATTCGTCCTTGAAGGGGAGTTTCAGGGCGTCACCGGAATGGACAAGGTAGCGCACCTCGCCGCCCTTGACATGCTTTTTCATCTGGGTCAGGGAAAAGCGGGTCTTCCGGAGGCTCTCCATGTCCATGTCCATGCTGTACACGGTGGCGCCGCGGGACACAAACTCCAGGGAATGCCGGCCGAATCCGCATCCCGCGTCAAGAACGATGTCGCCCTTTCTGACAGTGAGCCTGTCAAAGTCCACGGTGAGCATTGATCACCTCTTCGTACATGGCGACCAGCTCATGGGCCGCGTTCTCCCAGGTAAAGACTTCAAGGACCCGTTTCCGCGCAGCCTTGCCCATCTCCCTGCGGAGATCGGGGTTATCCAGGAGAAAATCTATGCCCTCGGCTATGGCTTCGGCGTCGCGGGGCGGCACCAGGTATCCGGTCTTCATGTGCTCCCCCACCACTTCAGGGAGGGCTCCCGCTGTCGTGGTCAGAACGGGAAGCTCGCAGGCCATGGCCTCGGCCGCCGGGAAACCGAACCCCTCGTAGAGGGACGGGAGGACGGCTATCTCATTCCTGGAATAGAGACGTATCAGCTTGTCAATGGGGATCTTTCCGGTGAAGGTCACCCGGCCGTTGAGGCCGAACTTGTCGATCAGGTTCGGGACCGTGCTCCGGTTGGGGGCCCCGCCGTCGACGATAGTAAGGCTTACCTTGTGCTTGGTCAGGGTCATGGCTTTCAGGAGATAAATAACGCCTTTCTTCCTGTCCTCGACATTGCCGACGAAAATAATGCTGTTTTTCTTCTTCTGCACGCCCTTGACGGGATAGAAAAGGCTCGAATCCATCCCGTTGTAAATGACGTTGATCTTCTTCTGGTTGACCCCGAAGGCCTTGTTTATTTCCAGGGCCGCGTTATGAGAGACGGTTATTATCCGATTCATCCGGTTCGCGACAAATTTCTGCATCAGCAACGGATAGTACAGGATCCGCCTCATCTTGATATTGAAATCCGAGGGATACTCGAACCAGGTGGAGCGGTCAATGGAGAGGGGATGATGTATCGTTGATATAAAGGGAACTCCCAGCCTCTGGATCAGGAGGAACCCGTATCCAAGACACTGGTTGTCGTGAATGATATCATACTTGTGCTCTTTAAGAAGCTCTTTCAATTTAAAAAATGCGCGCACGGAAAATGTTTCAATTTCAGGAAAGATACCCATCTTGGCGGCGACGAATTCATAAAAATTCAGGGGCTGGAGGGTCGCGAAGGGCTTATGGGGCTTTATGAAATCCTTTTTCTTATTGAAATAGTTATGGTTGCTCACCCGGTGAATGATAACGCCTTCCTCGTCAAAGGGATAGGGAGGACCGGCAATGACGTGCACTTCGTGTCCCAGTTTCACCAGCTCGCGCGCTATGTACATGACATAGATTCCCTGTCCGCCGCAATACGGATTACCACGATAGCTTAACAGACATATTTTCATTATGCTCTCCTGTACTTGTTGATAACATCACGGTATACTTCAAGAGTGTTCCTCGCCGCCACGGGCCAGGAAAAATTATCCTCGGCTCTTTTCCTTCCGTTCTTGCCCATCCGCCTTCGTGCATCGGCGTCCTTGAGAACGCCCATGATGGCGTCCCTGAGGGCCTTCGCGTTGCCGGGCTCCACCAGGACCCCGCATGACGTGTCCACCACTTCCGGAAGGGCGCCGGCCCTGGTGACGACTACCGGCGTTTCACAGGCCATGGCCTCGGCCGCCGGCAGACCGAAACCCTCGTACAGGGACGACATGACCAGGACCGCGGCCCTGCTATAAAGGCTCACCAGCGTCTTCTGGTCCACCTTGCCGGTGAAGGTCACGCGCTTCTCCACGCCGACCTTCCGTATCAGCTCAGCGGCGTTCTTTTTCAGCGGCGGCCCCTCGTCAACGATGGTCAGCCCTATGCCCTCGGGGAGCTCAGCAAGGGCCTCCAGCAGAAAGAGGATCCCTTTCTTATGATCCTCGGTGTTACCCACGAAGAGTATGGTGCTGGTGTCCCGTTTTTCGCCGGTGTTCCTGAAGCTTTCCACGTCCATGCCGTTATATACGACGGATACCTTTTTTCTGCTCAAACCGAAGGCCCGCTTCAGTTCATCGATCCCCTCATTGGATGATGTGATGATCCTGTCGAGGCGATTGATGACAAAGCGCTGCATCATCAGGGGATAGAACAACACCGTCGTGACCAGTCCCCAGAAATCCTTGTCCATCATCAAATCGGCATCGCGGTCGCGTGTCAGGGGGTGGTGTATGGTGGATATGACCGGTATGCCGAAACCCTTCATGAACAGAAGGCCCCATCCAAGGCCGTTGACATCATGGATGATGTCATAGGTCCGCTTCTTTAAAAGCCGGCGAATCTTGAAAAAAGCCCTGATGCTGAATGTTTCCATTTCAGGAAAAATATGAAAACGGGTCAGGATATAATCGACGAAATTCCAAAGTGAGTAGACGCGCTTCAGCCGATCGTACCCGAATTTCTTCGTCTTCACCATCCAGATATTTAGGTTCTCGATTTTATGAACCGCGGCCCATTCTTCCATAGGGTCCGGATAGGGCGGCCCGACGACAACATCGATTTCAACACCCATTCGTGCCAGCTCGCGGCTCAGATAATAAAGATAAATACCGAGGCCTCCGCAAAAGGGACTGCCACGGTAGCATAACAGCAAAACCTTCATGAATAATTAAGACTGTTGCTTCTCTTCAGGCAGCGTTGAACGAGTTGTTATGATGGCGATCCCGACCCATAACACTGCGCCAAGTATCACGATGCAAATGACCGCTGCGGGTATCGCCAGCGCCCAGAAGTTCCTGATATACAGGCCGTAAATGAGAAGGACTCCCAGAGCGAGTGTAATGATACACATGAAAAAGGCTTTGATCTTGGAAAAATCTTTTTTTTCAACTATCTCAGGCATTGGTGGCACCACCTTTATTGCGAGAATTGTCCAGCCGATCCAGAATCCGGTTCCGATGACGACCATAGACACTAATCCGATTGGGGCTGCGATGGCGTAGAATGTGAATGAACTCAATGCGTTCAAATCAACATGGCTGTAATTGATATTGTCATTCATCACAGCCATCAAGGAATATATGAAAAATCCCGTAAGTATCAGTGCGAACAATACAGCTAAATAACCGAAAATTCTGGGCCGTGGCATACTCTCATCCTAAACAGAAACTCAACTTGGGTCAGGATCAATCCGCTGTATATTAATGTCAACATATTAATCGACCATATACACTTTTCACTTTTTCCAGTTATTTTCTCAGGGACGAAACAGGAATTTATAAATAGGAAAAATTCATTTGGTTTTTTTTGAATAAGAAGCCGATCGCCAATAACAAAATACCCCGCGGCATCCTGCAGGGTATTTTGTCGCATAATGTTTTGTGTGCGCTACGATCAGCAGGCATTAATCCTGGTCGTATGTCATTGTCGTTTTCTGAAAATACTCCGCACGGATTCAAAATCATCCGAGTTGTACACAATGACATAATCGAGAAGCCGGTAATCATTGCGGATCACTTCTTGAACATCGACATCCTCTCCGCTGATATACTTCATCATGCAGCCGGCTTTACGGATGATGGGCATTGCGCCGGCCCAGTCCCAGAGGCGGGACTTGCCGATAAAGGCAAGGGTCCTGTTGCGGACATTATCTACGGCAAGGCAGGCGTGCAGCGCCGTAGACCCAAGGTTCCTGATCTTACCGGGAAAAAGAATGTCGAACCTGCTGCCGGCCTCGGATGCAACGAAGATATTTGTTTCATTGTCGATCGAGATGGTCCGGTCCGCGCGCACGGGCCGGTCATTCAAGTAGGCGCCGTTGTCGTCATTGTAAAAAAACATGTCGCACCCCGGGGAATACACGAATCCGTAAACCGGCATTCTCCCCCTGAATATGCCCACAGAAACGCACCATTCCGGAAGGTGCATGCTGAACATGGCCGTGCCGTCAATGGGATCGATTACGACCGTGACGGTATCATCGCTAATATCGGGTGAGGCGCCGGAATTGTTTTCTTCCATGATAAACATGTAATCGCCATGGCGCGCTGATATCCTTTTCATCAGCAAATCCTGCACCATGAGGTCAGCCTGAGTGACAATGGACCGGTCTGATTTTCTCGTGACGGTGATGGTATCTTTCTGTAATTTCCGCGCGGCTGTGCCGGCCTCGATCAGGAGATCCTTGAAAAACATGAAATCATCTTTTGAAAATGCCAGGGACATAGTACTCCGATCAATTCTCATTGCCGTATCGGAACGGAAACGGCTCAACCCAGCGGTGAAGATTTCCGCGACCGAACCAATGCTTCATCCTTCCGATCATGAAACCATCAGCATATGATTTAAATCATAATTCAAGGAAAAAATGAAAAGTCTTTCCCAAAGCCTCAGAGGGCGTATTTCCTGGCATTGCTCACGAACACGTCCTCAAGGCTTGGTGTTATCCGATGGATCGCATAGGAGGAGATGTCCTGCTCTTTGAAAAAAGCCGCTATTTTTTTCTTCGCCGGCACATCCTTGCCGCACAGGATATGGATGTCGGTGCCGAATATGGCCGCTTCAATGATAAAGTCAAGGTACCTGATTTTCTCGAATACCTCGAGAAAGTTATCCGTTACGATGGAATATACGGCATTGTCAAAATTCTTTTTCAGGGCTTCCGGCGAATCAAGGGCGATGATCTGTCCCGCGATGACCAGGGCAATCCTGTTGCAGTGCTCCGCCTCGTCCATGTAGTGGGTGGTGACAAAGATGGTGCGCCCCTCCTCGGAAAACCGGTATATGATGTCCCAGAAGTTCCGCCGCATGAGGGGATCCACTCCTGACGTGGGCTCGTCGAGGAAGAGGATCGGCGGATCATGGAGTATGGCGCCGCCCAGGGCCAGGCGCTGCTTCATGCCGCCCGGCAGGTTTTTCACCAGGTCATTTTTCCGGTCGCCGATGCCCGCCATGTCGACCACCCGGCCGATGGACTCTTTCAGTTTCCTCCCCTCGAGGCCGTATATGCTGCCGTAAAATTCCAGGTTCTCCACGACCGTGAGATCTTCATACAGGCTGAATCGCTGGGACATGTACCCGATGATGGTCTTGATCTTCTCCTGCTCGGCGATGATATCGAACCCCGATACCCGGCCCTCACCGGAGGTCGGCATCAGGATGCCGCAGAGCATCTTGATGGTGGTCGTCTTCCCCGCGCCGTTGGGGCCCAGGAAACCGAATATTTCCCCCTTCTCCACCGAGAGGCTGATATTATTGACCGCGGTAAAATCGCCGAATGTCTTGGTAAGGTTCCTGATCTCAACGACTTTTTCCATTATTCCATCCTCCTGCTCAGCCTGCGGGCGCTCAGGTTCAGCAGTACAATTCCGATGACCATGAGGATCAGCACTTCCTTCCACAGGACCGTTATGCCCACACCCTTCAGGAACACCCCCCGGATAATGACCATGAAATACATCAGCGGATTGAGGTAGGTGATGAACTGTATCGTTTCCGGCATCGCGTAGATGGGAAAGGCAAAGCCGGAAAAGAGAATCGCCGGTATGAAATACAGAAAGAATGACATCATCGCCTGCTGCTGTGTCTTTGATATCGTGGAAATGAATATACCCACCGCGAGGGAGCAGAGGATATAGAAAAATGCCGCAAAATACAGGAAGGCGATACTGCCGTTGAAGGGAACGCCGAACCAGAAAATCGTTATTATCGTTACGATCAGCATGTCGATAAAGCCGATGATGGCGAAAGGTATCGTCTTCCCCATGATGAATTCCATCGGCTTGATGGGGGACACGACGATCTGCTCCATGGTCCCCGACTCCCGCTCCTTGACGATCGACATCGACGTCAGCATGACCGTTATCAGGGAAACGATGAAACCTATGACCCCGGGCAGAAAATAATTCTTGCTGAGGAGGGTAGGATTGAAATAGGCCCTGTCAAGGATGCGGACCCCCCGGGGCATTACCATTCCGGCAGACTCGCCAGTTTGCGTGCCCGGAAGGCCCGACAGGCGGTACAGTATCTGCGCCTTGACCCTTCCGAGGTACTCATCCATGAAAAAACCCTGCATTATCTCGTTGACATAGGCGGTGATGATCGCGCCCCTATTGGAATCAGTCCCGTCGATGATCACCTGAATTTCCGAGACCTTCCCGGTTTTAAGGTTTTTTGACAGGTCACGCCTCAAATGGATAAACGCTTCCACCGTTCCCCGGTCCATCAGGGGCATCAATTCATCGTCCGAGTACAGATATGAATGCAGCTTAAAATACCCAGAGCCGGTGAACTTTTCAATCAATCCCCGGCTCATCGATGTTTTATCCTCATCGACGACAGCCAGGTTCACGGTATTAACGTCAAGGTTGATGGCATAACCGAAAACGATGATCATGATTATCGGCGGCCCGAATACAACGCCCCGCATCCGGATATCGCGCAGCACCTGGGCGAATTCCTTTTTTATCATGCTTACAAGTACTTTTGGCCTGATGAATGCTTTCATGTCGCCTATGCCTCTTTGTCACTTGTCCGGGAGGCTGACCCTGAACTTTTTAATGCACAGGGCAAGCACCAGGATGCAGAATATTGAAAGAAACACTATCTGCATTATCAGCACGGGATACCCGACGCCGCGCAGGATGATCCCCTTCAGCACGACGATCATGTATTTTGCCGGAATGATGTACGTGATGGCCTGGATGATCAACGGCATGTTCTTGATCGGAAATATAAAATCAGAGAGCATGAAGGACGGCAGATAGGTAAGGACAATGGCAACCTGCACCGAGAGCACCTGCACCCGCGTTATCGAGGAAATGAGTATGCCCAGGCCGCTGGTCCCCACCAGGAACAGTATGGATATGAGCATCAGCTCAAGGAAGCTT
This sequence comes from Spirochaetota bacterium, assembly GCA_017999915.1. Taxonomy (NCBI): domain Bacteria; kingdom Pseudomonadati; phylum Spirochaetota; species Spirochaetota bacterium. The sequence goes on along the minus strand of JAGNKX010000001.1, from coordinate 702,412 downwards.
CCCCTGAAGGGCACGTTGAAAACGAAATAGCCGACGACCAGGGCGAAGACCACATCGAAAAGGCCTATGAAAATATAGGGGATGAGCTTCCCCAGCACCACTTCGTGTCCGCGCACCGGCGTTGTTATGAGTGTCTCCATGGTCCCCCGCTCCCATTCCCGGGAAATGGTGAGGGAGGTGATCAGGGCCGATATGATGGCCAGGATAAGGCCCAGGTTGCCGGGTATGATGAAATTGCGGCTCTTCAGCTCCGAATTATACCATATCCTGTTTTTAATCTCTACAGGCTGCCGCAACGATGTCAGCCCTTTCTTGGTCAAAGCCTTCTCCAGGTAGTCCCTGTTAAATTCATAGCTTATGGCCTTCACGTAGCCGGTGGCGATCAGGGCTGACATGGAATCCGACCCGTCCACCAGTACCTGTATATCGGCGTACTTCCCGGAATTGAATTTTCGCTCAAAAGAGGGCGGGATCACCAGGGCCATCGCGATTGCGCCTGAATTTATGAGCCCGTCGATATCCTTGTAATTATCGACATACCGCTCAATCGAGATATATTCTGTATGCTTGAACCGCTCAAGGTACTGTCGGGAAGCATAACTGCGGTCCTGGTCATACACGGCGACCTTCACATGCTTCACGTCAAATACCAGGGCATAGCCGAACAGCAGCACCAGCAGGGTCGGAATGAACAGCGCCAGGAAAAAGCTCCGGCCGTCACGCCGTATCTGGATCCATTCCTTGTCCGCAATCGCGATCATTCGTATGAGGGAACCAAAGGCTTTCACCGGTCTTCCTCCCTTGTTATAATCTCGATGAAGCTGTCTTCAAGGCGCGGCATCACCTCTTCACTTTTGAGGATGCCGATGCCCTTCCCTTTCAACAGCCGCTCCGCCTGCTTTCTTGTCTTCTGCATTGTCCCGGTAAAAATCCTGATGGAATTTCCGGTGCGGACGATCTTCATGGCGCCATCAACTTTCAGCAGGGTCTCCGCCCCGTGCGGGTCATCGACGATAATATGCAGCATCCTCTGCTGCAATTCGTCCCGTATCGACTTCGGCTTACCCAGGCGTATGAATTTTCCTCGGTACATCAGGGCCACCCTGTTGCTTCGTTCCGCCTCATCCAGATAAGCGGTGGTAACGACGATGGTGACTCCCTGGCCAAGGAGCTCGTACAGGATGTCCCAGAACTCACGGCGAGACACCGGGTCCACGCCGTTGGTCGGCTCGTCCAGGAGAATCACCTCCGGCGTATGCACCAGGCTGCAGACGAGGCCCAGCTTCTGCTTCATCCCCCCTGACAGCTTCCCCGCCAGGCGGTCCTTAAAAGGCCCCAGCCTGCTGAAGCCGTACAGGGCGTCGAGCTTCTTCCTGATCTCGCGGTGCGACAGGAGATAGAGCCTGCCGAAGAAGAAGATGTTTTCCTCAACGGTCAGGTCCTCGTAGAGGCCGAAACGCTGGGGCATGTACGCCAGGTTCTCCTTGATTTTAATTGGATTTTCCTTCACATCGATGCCGTTGATAGTGATGCTCCCCCCGTTGGGTATCAGGATCGACGATATCATCCTGAGGAGGGTGCTCTTGCCCGAGCCGTCGGGGCCCACGATGCAGAAGATCTCCCCCTTGTTGACGGTAAAGGACAGGGAGTCAACCGCCCGTATATCGCCGAAATTCTTGGTCAGGCCCTCAACCGTTATCACTTAACGTCCCCCGCAAGTATTATGGCGTCGGCGGGCATTCCCGGCTTCAGCTTCTGGTCCGGATTGGGAACGGCGATCTTCACCGCAAACATGAGTTTGACCCGCTCATCCTTGGTCTGGATCGTCTTGGGCGTAAATTCGGCCTTGTTCGATATGGATATGACCTTGCCGATGAATTTCTTATCAGGGAATGAATCCACGGTGATCTCGGCCTTCTGACCCAGCTTGACGCGGCCCAGCTGCTTTTCATTGACATATATCTTGATCCAGGTATCCTTTATGTCCGCCACGGTGAGCACCGGCGTTCCCGGGAAGGCGATCTCTCCTATCTCCAGGTTTTTTTCCAGCACCACGCCGTCGACGGGCGATGCGATGACCGCGTTGCTTATGGCCGCGTTGATCTGCTCATTGGCGGCCTTCGCCATGCGGTACATGGTCTCCATGTTGTCAAAATCCTTTTTCGATACAGACCCGCTCCTGTAAAGGTCCCTGACGCGGTCCATGTTTTTTTTGGCGTTGTTCAGGTTCGCTATCACTGAAAGGCGCTGGGCGTCCAGCTCGTCGTAGGCGATCCTCACCAGGACCTCGCCGTGTTTGACGCTCTCTCCCTCGTCGCGGGCTATGCTGATGATCCTCCCGGCAAGCTTCGAGCTGATGTCAACCTCCGTGACCTCGATGGTTCCGGACCCTTCAATGCGTTTTCCGTCCTCCCCAATATGGCGGAACACCTCGAAATACAGGATGGATAGCGTTACTACCGCCGCCACAACGGCTATGGGAATGATCTTCTTTTTATTCATGTTCTTCTCCTCCGAAAATTATGCTGTCATCGTCAGTGCCGATATCCTTTCGCAGTTTTGCCAGGGACTGGTAGTAGCTGTTGACGGCGTTTATATACCCGGCCTGAGCCTGCGTAAGGGCAACCTGCGCTCCGAAGAGTTCGGAGTTTTTAATGACGCCGGCACGGTAGCTTTCGCGGGCTATGCGAAGCCCCTCTTTGGCCTTGTCGACATTCTCCCGGTGGGACGATATGGTCTGGTTTGCAGTCAGTATATTGGAATAGGATGATTTTATGGAAATGGTCACCAGGCGCTTCACCTTGGCGATCTCCTCTTCGGCTTCGAGGCCCCGCGCCCTGGCTTCCCGGCCCTGGGCGCGGGTGGAATCAACGGGAAGCAGGGCGCTCCACCGGTACGTGGCCGCGACGCGTATCATCCAGTTGGGCTGCCATTTCCGCTCCCCCGCGATCTGCGACAGGTCCATGTACGTAGCGCCTCCATTGGAAGTGGGGAGAAGCTTTTCGCCGACCGTGGTAAGCGGCATGTTATACCCGTAGTATCCCCCGGCCATGAAGGTCGGCCAGAGGTAATAGGAATCGGTGATGTTCTTGGCATGACCGGCTATCTCCTTCTTCATCTTGAGCTGGATGATCTCCGGCCTGTTTTTCAGGGCAATGGCGCCAACGCGCTGGATGAATGAATCGATATCCTTCTCCGCCACGCGGTAGTTGTCTTTTTCAATGATGCTCCGGTCAGCGGCATATACCCGTTCATCGAGACCCAGCTGGTAATTGAACATCTCCAGGGCCAGGCGGTACCGGTTCTCGGCTTCCAGAAGCAAAGGCTCCTGGCTTTTCAGCTGTACCTGTGCCTGGAGGAGCTCGTACCGGGGCACGCTGCCGGTCTTGAAGAGGCTGGTCACATCTTTAAGATTCTCTTGAAGAAGCTTGATCGTGTCTTTTCGTATCGATATCATCTCTTCGGCAAGGATGAGATTGAAATAACTTTCGATCACGTTGAATTCTATATCGCTTTTCACCTTCCTCATTTCCTCCGTGGAAACGGCGTAGGCCTTTCGTGACATCTGCAGGGAATGATAAAACATGCCAGGATTGATGCCGAACTTGACCTGCACTATCTTGATATCATACTGGCCTTCGGCCATGCTCATGAATCCGGACTGGGCCCCCTGCCTTGTCAATGAGGCTTCCGATTCAATGACCGGCAGGAGCATGCCCCACGCCTGGTTGACCTTCTCGGATTCAGCCTTGTGCCGCTGAAGGGCGATTTTATAATCATGGTTGTTCTTTTTCGCGATGGACACGGCATCGTCGAGGGTGATCTTTTTAAGAGCCCCTTCACCCCGGATGGGAATAGGATCTGATAGTGCCAATCCAACGAACAATGCGATTATTGATAAGGCTTTATATTTCATATTCCTGATTCCTCCTTACGATGCCATGATCCCGGTCTTTACCACTGTCAGCATGTTCTTCTTATACTCTTCAAAGAAATCATCATTGAATATCATTTTCCCGAAATCAGTATCAGAGAGGGTTATGCGGATGGCGTTGGTAAAAACGATTGATCCGAGCATCTGGATAAAAGTTAAATGGGGGACGATATTTTTGAATGTTCCCTGCTTGATGCCTGCGGTAAAAAGCTCCTGAACTAGCCCCATCATGGGGATGATGACATTGGGGAGCATAAGTTTTTTGAAATACTTGCCGCCGCTGGAGAGCTCCCTGAGCATAACCCTGATATAATCCTGATCCATTTCCTTGATGAAATCAATGAAAAACGTAACGATGGATTCCAGCTGTTCTTCAACACCCTTGTCTTTTGAAATATTGCCTGCTACCCGCGGAAAGATTTTACTGTAAAATTCTATCAAGATCGATTCATACAGATCTTCCTTGCTTTTAAAATGATAATAGATCATGGCCTTGTTTATTTTCGCTTTCTGGGCAATGCGGTCCACCCTGGCTCCTTCCAGACCATGTTGGGCAAACTCGCGCAGGGCGGCATTTTTTATCTTTTTTTCAGTCGTATCTTCCATTTATACCTTGTTAACTAACTATTTAGTTTAACTAACTGTTTAGTTAAATATAATAAATATTAACTTATTTGGCCACTGAAATTGTGAAAAAATCAAAAAAAATCTAAAAATTTCTTTTTTTATTGTATAAGAGAACTATATTAGTTAATTCTTAAAAAACTGAAAATCTATCATAAACGGTTTACATTCATATATGATATCAAAAATACGCGGAACCATAGACGAGCTTAAGCCGACAGAAGTTATCCTGGACGTCCAGGGCGTGGGCTATGGATTAACCATTCCCCTATCAACCTATGAAAAAATTCAGTCCCATACCGATGTTGTTCTATACGTCCACACACATCACAAGGAAGACCAACTCAAGCTATTTGGCTTTTTTACGGAAAACGAGAAGGAGTGTTTTTCAATTCTGCTGAACATAACCGGCATAGGGCCTGCCATGGCCATATCCATCCTGTCAGGAATAACCATAAACCGCCTCGTTGACGCAGTCCAATCGGAAAACACGGCCCTTCTGACGAAGATTCCCGGCATAGGAAACGCCAAAGCCGAAAAGCTCATTTTTGAGCTGAAGCGGAAATTAAAGAAGCTGACAACCCTTTCAGGGCAGATTGATGCCCCGCAAACTCATAAAAATGACGCCATCGAAGCCCTGGTCACACTCGGTTTTGACGACGCCAAATCATCCAAGATCGTTGAAGAGCTGCTAAAAAACAAGCCCGACAGTCCAGTTGAATCCATAATCAAGGACGCGCTGAAATTGTTATCCGCCTGAGGAAAGCGGAGAATTGCACTGCATCAGTCGTTTCTTTTTTCCTGGCCGAGGATTTTCCGCGCCCATCGGGAAGCCATGTTGCCCGTGCCTTTTCTCAACACAACAATAACGCCGGTGGCGCCGTTCCCGCCCATGAATAGGCCATAGCTCAACGGCGTATTGGTGCCATCCAGGACAGTGGCTGTTTTTCCCCAGAGACCAGTTAAAGGCATGTTGGATTTTTTTTCACTTGGGTTTTCAAGAGAAATATAATTACAGGAAGGGCCCGAGCGTTTTTTCTGTTCGGAAGCCGTGCCATGGGCAAAGGTATCCCGCAATCCCTGGAATAGCTTCAATCTTTCCTGATAGGGGACAGGAATTCCTGGAACTGATTGATCTCTCACTTCACCGTTGCCGCAATAACAGTAGCGCGCCAGCTTGATCAAATCGCCAATGGTAAATGACATCCTGAAATCAAGACCTGCCAGGAGCTCCGCCCATTGCCTGTCGTTTGCGGTCTCCGGCAGGGGCTGCCTGATACCCAGGGACCCGCAGAAATTCTGATAAAATGCCCTGAATTTTTTTTGAGATATGTTTTTATAGAGTGAGCTGAAATAGAGGTTACATGAGTTGGGCAGGGCCTCCTTGAGCCGTACCGTCCCGTGGCCTTTGGGCCTCCAGCAGCGGTCGGGAAGGTTCGGATCATTCACATTCCTTCCTGTGCACGGATAGGCGTAATCAGAAAATATATCGGGCCGCTCGGCGGCAAGATACAGCGCGACGATGACCTTAAATAGCGATCCCGGCGGAACGGTTCTCGACAAAAAGGCCTCGCCCTGAGTTGACTTTAAAACCTTTCCCGTGGAAACATCAAAAAGACAGTACGAGCAATAAGGTGACAACTCCCCCTCTGTTTCCGGGCTTTGAAACTGAAGATCGGGAAAATAGTGTTCCAGTATTTCGTACCTGTTATATCCGAGCCGGGAAAGGGCCATGGCCCCATGCTGGCATAAGCCAGTTCCATGACCGAGTCCCTCTCCCCTGAAAAGGAAAAGCCTCTCGTTATCAGTCGTTTTCTCTGATACGGTAAAGCTGTTACTGCGGATAAAGTTCCATCCCTTGACCCTGTTTATTTTAAGCCTGAACGTCTCAACCGGGAAAGATGTCTTTCCCGATGGCGTGATGACCTCAACCACCATGATGTCCCTGTCGTATCGAAGCGACAGTGATGCGTTGCCATCATTCACTTTCCCGGGAAAAAGTATCCCGGCCAATTCATCATTGCCTATGGTGCGCTCCCAGCGGGAATCCTTGGCGGAACAAAGCCGGGTTCCCTTGCGGTAGAGCCAGTCCCTTACGCCAGGGCTGTTATTGCCGGCGGAAATCGCTTTCCCCCTGAAAACGCCGGGGTCGAAGGTCCTCCCTCCGCACCGGGAGTGAAAGAAGAGGTTGTGCCGCAGCTTCTGATGATCGATGACCCAGTCGTCATGGAAAGAAATGGCGCTGTTCATCCTGCCCCTGTACACCTGGCAGTGGGTGAGGTCGCAGAAATCCGCGTTGCCGTGGCGGGGATTTTTTTTGGAGAAATGATATCGGGCCCGTATCACCTGGGCCAGGGCGAGGATACCTTCCCTTTCTTTCCAATAATCGCCGCTGTATTCTGCCAGGGACGAATCAACGACGTACCGGTTTAGATTCTCCTGTACAGTGAATATCAGGCTGTTATCGCCAAAACGGACCGACAGGGGGAGAGGATACCTTCTCGCCTCTCCGTCGATATGGATCACGATGTCGTCTTTTTCAGGAGCGGGTGCGATATCCAGTTTTCCGGATCCCGCCAGGGGCCTGTCATCTATGAACAAGCCAACCATTCCGGCAGTGACGGAACAACTTATGGTTTTCCCATCTATCACCCTATGGTTTTCATCCCTTACCGTGGCGCCATGCGTTACCGAAATGGAGATTCTTTTAATGGCGCCGCTTTTCAACAGCCTGACCTGCTTGGATAGTATCTGTATGGTCACAGGCTTATCATTATCAGTTTCCGCTCCTGCCGGATAGACCGGGAACATGATAAACAGCAAAAGGAATATGGCCGGGCACTTGTTCATTGGGATATCTGTTCTCGGCTTAACCGGGGCTCACCGGATCGGACATTAATTAATAATCTTCGCCTTTCTTCTGCGCCACGGCGCTGATATTTTTCGCGAAAAAGCCGAGTCCGAAACCTATTCCCAGGACGATGACGATCAAAACGATCAGGGGAAAATCCGGCTCCCAGAAGAAGATATTCAGCACGACTGAATGGGTATTCTGGAATATCAGAATAGTCAGCAAAATGGTCCCAACAATAATGGCGATAGTTTTTGGTTTCATCGGTACTCCATATTTTTTTCATGTCCCCGCCTCAGTGGCGGGGACATGGTGTCTCCCTATTTCTTCTCCACATCAACCACAACCGGTGCCGACCATCCCTGGATGGACGGCTCGTACATGCATTCCATCCGGGACGGCTTCACCATGAAATTTCCTGGCAGCTCGGCCCTGACGATATACGCCACTTCGTAGATCTCATTCTTTTTCAAATCCGTAAAGAAATAAACCATCCTGTTGTCCCACCGTTCGATATGGACAAAGGGCGTGTACTCATCATAGGCGTTGTTCTTCGTCACCTCGAAACCCGAGGGAAGATAGTCCTCCAGCACCAGGTATTGAAAGTCGTCCTGGGCCTGGAATTTCACCTTCACCAGGAGTTCGTCCCCGATCTGGATGACCTTCTTGCCCGCCAGGCTCTGGGGCACCATGTATTCATTGTTGCGCGAATCGCGCACCCTCGTAATGGACGCGAAGGTCCTGGTGATGGAGATGCCGTTTGAAAGGGACCTGATGCCCCGCTCCTCGGACCGTATCAGGGACAGGGCACCCTTGTCCTTGAAATACAGGGTGCCGCCTATGACTACGTCAAAGCTCACATCCGATCCCGCTTCCCCTTCGGCGGTCACAGTGAAGGAGTTTCGGGCATTTCCTCCTTCCAACTGGATCTTGCGGGTCAGATTTTCCATCACCTTCGGATCCTCAAGATCGTAGGAAATGTCAGCTATTTTTTTGCCGTCCAGGGAAAACCTCACGGCGCCCCTGGTCACGGCAGGGCCTCCCATGGCCTCAAGGTATCCGCACAGGGCAATCATGACCGTTGCTGTTTCCTTGGTGGAATTCCACGCATCCCCCCGTGAGCGGCTGCACAGGGAGCGGACGATCTGCGCCGGCACCGTCGAACGGTCCCCGGCGCCGATCAGGGCTGAGAGGACATGGGCGGTGATCTCGGTGTCGCCTCCGGGCCAGCTCCAGCGGTCATTGCCCCGGCTCTCCCAGTAGATGCCGCAGCCGTCCTTCCTGGCCGATTGCAGGAGGAGATCAACCAGGCGCGGCGCCATGGCGTTTATTTCGCTCCTCATGTCATCGGTCAATTTTGGATGGGCCCGCGCCAGTGCCAGGGCCTTCACCAGGCATGCGGTCCGGTATGTGCCCGGGTCCTTGACCTTGATGATCTTCTTGAAAATTTCATGGTCCCATCTGCCCCAGAGGGCGTTGATATACATCAGGTACGCAACGGCGTCCCACTCCTCCAGCTTCGGATTGGAAAAATAGCGCTGCACCGCCGTGAGCCCCCTGGTGACGACCGGTTTATCGACGGTGAATCCCGCCTCCTGGGCAAGCCGCAGGGAGTAGAGCACATAGCCGGTAACAAAGGCGTTGCCGCGGCTCCCGGACCACCATCCCCAGGTGCCGTCATCATTCTGGTACCGCTGGATCCGGTCGATGCCGGCGCTCACCTTGTCATCGAGCTTTTTCTTCGCCTTTTCGTTAATGAACCGGCCGTATCCCTTCTGCTTGAGCATCCGGTTCAGCGCCAGGTTCGGGATGAAGCTGTTCAGGGTCTGCTCGATGCACCCGTAGGGATACTCGCTCAGGTATTTCGTCGCCCTGAGCATCTGTATGATGGGGGACGGGCTGAGGGACACGGTCACCGATTCAGGCACGAAGCTGAAGTCATCGGTCTCGGCAAGAGGCGTTACCGTGACCGTTCTATTAACGGCCATGTCGCCGATGCCGTAGAGCTTGAAGGGCGTGCCGCGCCGCTCCACCGGGACGGTCAATTTCAGCGCGTCCCTGGCGTCCCCGATCGACCGGGCGGAGTACTGGAGCGTTACCTCTTTCCTGTCTTTCGGCACCTTGTATGGATAATAGGTTCTGGCGGACCCGAAGGCCGGGAGACTGATAGTAACTGCTTCGTCCGCCTCAAGGACCCTGTCATCGGCCTTGAATATAGTATCGACCTTTTTTAGGCCCCGCTCAGTATTGCTATTGACGATGCCGATGAGGCTCAGGGTGTCCCCCTCCACCATAAATCGCGGCTTTCCAATGCGCGCTATCAGATCCTGGGTGACCAGGAAGGTGGTCTTCTTCTCGCCCATCCTGCCGGCTTGGTCGTGGCCACGGACCGTGAGGCGCCAGGTCGTCAGGTTGTCCGGTAAGGTAAAATTCACCCGGGCAGTGCCATCCTCCCCGGTCCTGATCTTCGCTGACCAGAATGCCGTGTCCTCGAACTTTTCCCGCACCTTTACCTTGCCGTCCTTTGCTGCGCCGGCCAGCATGGTTATGGGATAGGAATAGCTGGTGAGGACCCAGTTGGATATTTTGGTATAGAAGTAGTCCCTCATGAGGGGCGTGTGGTCATACCTGACCTGGAATATCGCCTCGTCCACCGCAGCCAGGGAGAGGTCGGCCCTTGCCGGCTTGCCATTGCCATCCACAGCCTTTAGTAGCACAGAAGCCTTCTCTCCAGGCAAGTATTTCTGCTTGTCAGGCTCGATGGAGATAGCGAGGGCCGTATCATGGACCGGCAGTGAAATCCCCGCCGAGGAGGTGTACAGGGCCCTCTTTCTCTGCATCGTAGCCGTGACAAAAAGGTTCGGCGCGTATTCCGTTTTTATGGTGAACTGCACCGGCATGATGTTGCCGGTCATCTTGATCACCTTCGACTCATATACATCCCTTCCCTCAAGGGTGACGCACACATAGGCATCGGTGAAGCAGCTCTTTATGAGGCAGGTGATCTCTCCCGGTTTGGCCAGCTCCGTGGCGTTGACGGACAGCTCCAGGTTTTTGAACCGCGACGCCACCCTGGCCCCTTCAAGGCTGTAGATCCATATGACCCGGGACGCGGTTATGACATTATCCTTCCGGTCAACACCGTTGACCACAAGGTCGAATTCGCCGTAGAAGCTGAACTCCTTCGGGAGGTTCACCGTGGCAATGCCCTGGCTGTCAGTTGAAACCTGTTCAGAGAAAAGTGGTTTCGCATCATGGACATAAACCCTCTCCCACGGCTTCCAGATGTAGCGGAAGAGCTCCACCTTGACCTTGGCGCCGTGGGGCCTGCCGGTATGGGTGAGGGTCCTGATAATGACCGGCTTCTTCTCGCCGCTGGAGAAGAAATGCTGGGAAGGCTCGATCTTGATGTAGTATTCCCCGCGACCCACCCGCACCTTGTTGCTGGAGCTGATGCTGACATTGGAGCGGTCCACCACCGTGGCCTCGCAGGTGATCTCCCTGTCATAGGGATAGTTGCCGGCATGGAGCCGCAGCACCGCTATGCCGTTATTATCAGCGTATTTCTCTCCCTCAAGGATTATCCTGTTATAGGATCCGCCCGTTCCGTAATCCTGCTCCCACCAGTAGCTGGTATCGGTATCCCGGAGCTTTGTCTCATAAAACCGGTATTTCACGAGTGCCCCTTTCAGGGGAGCCCCGAAGAAATACTTCGCCTCCACCTTGAATTCAGCCGTATCGCCGTTTATAAAATATTCCTTTGACGGGGTCACATTGATCGTGAACTCCGGTTTCCGGTACTGTTCGACATAAAATTTTCCGCGGCTGTACAGGTTCTTCTCCGAGGGCCCCACCATGATCTCATGTACGCCCAGGTTGCCCTCCCGCGACAGGACCACTTTGCTATCCGCGGCACCCCATTCATCCAGCGACGCCTCCCCTTCATCGATGATCTTATCCATATCCCAGTTTCTGATTTTGTAATGGATTTTATGTCCCTGTATCGGCACAAAGCGGCTCTCCCGGTTCTTGCCGATTATCTTGTAATGGACCGTGTCACCGGCGCGGTACACAGGCCGGTCGGTATAGATGAAATACTTCTTCTGCTCCTTTTCAAAGGATGACGGCGCTCCAGTGTTGCACAGGGCATAGCTCCCGTCCTTGCCAATGACTATGGCCGACAGGTATTTCCCGGATTGTAATTTTTTATGATAGATGCCTTTCTCATCGGTGACTCCCTTGAGAACCACCGCCACGGGCAGATCCTCAATCTTTTCAGGCGCCTTGTATGTAGTCTTCTTTTTTCCCTTTTTCTGTACCGGTGTTGTGTCAAAGATGGCTATTTTCGCGTCAGCAATGGGAGTGTTGTCCACGAGATTGGTGACATAGGAAAAGATCGAATCCTGCGACCGCTTCATCACCACCCCGACCGTTGTTAGAGAGAAGAACTTCCTGCTCACGACCCGTCCCGCTCCCTTGACCTCCACGCAGTACCCCCCGGTGGCCATGGCCGTTTTCACCTGCAGCGACTGGTAGCGCCATTCATAGGGCTCGAACTCCTTGATCGGCTCGTCCCAGGACGTAACCGCTTTCAATCCCGATTCCTCCGGATTGAGCTTGTCCGGGTCAACGCCGCCCCGCACGAGCAGGTCCACTGGCACTTTGTAAATGGTGACCCTCAGGCTCTCAAGACGCAGGGACCTGATATTGAATTCAATGGTATCGCCCGGCGAAAAAGTGTACCGGTAGGCATAGACCTGGACCTGGGGCTCCTTGGCCTTTACCACGAAATTGACCTGTTCCTTCTTCTCTCCCTCGGCAATCCGAATTTCCCTGGGCTGAAGGTCGTAAAAGCCCTGGTGGGACACGGTCATTTTGTAATTGCCCGGCTTCACGTCTTCAAACCGGAACGATCCGTCCTGGTAGGTTGTGGCGGAATAGGTGACAGTGCCGCTGATGGTCACGTCAACATTGATGGCGCCGGTGTTGATCCCCTCGATGGCCACCTTGCCGGAAACGGTCGCCGGCCTGATCATGACCATGGGGAGGGTGAAGGTTTCCCCCTCTTTTATATTTTGCAGCCTGGCCGTTTCAGTGATGAAGTTAGGGCCCGAAAAGGTGGCCATGTACGAGCCTGCTGGAAGCTTGTCGAAGCGGTACTCCCCTTTTGCGCCAGTGGCGGATATTTTCGGCTTCGGCGCCGCATATTCGCCCTCTTCGCCCTCCTCTTGGATGTTGGTGTTAAGCTTAACTTCAACGCCCCTCAGGGGCTCGCCGCGGCTGTTCGTTACAATTCCGGTAAGGACCGATTCCGGCTTGAGCTCTATGGTATGGGTCCCCTCTGAAATGGCCCCTGTTGATGTATAGGTCACATAGCCATCGGCTGAGACTTCGACCATGTACTTGATATAGGGGATGAAATCATCGATTTTAAAGTATCCATCCGCACCCGTTTCGCGCAGATAGTAGCCGACGCCCATGTTGGCGTTCTTAATTTCCACCCGTGCGCCTTTTATCCTCTTTTTGGTAGCGGCATCCTGCACATATCCTTCAATTGTTGATTTGCCAGACAGCTTTTTTGTTTCTCCATACTGGCTCCGCCCATCGGACAGACGCTTGACGCCGGCGGTGTCACAGCTAATATAAGAAACCCCCACCGTAAGAATGACAATAGCAAGTGCGATTCGTTGTAGCATCGGATCCTCCCAAACATGAATATCCGCTGTCACGGATATATGGTACAGGATACCAGGAGAATGTTCGCAACATCACTCATGGTTATCCTGCTGCAGTGTTACCGCCCTGAACCCGTAAACCTGGCAGGAACTCCCCCGCATAATTTTTTCTATATATTGCATGCTTTTTATCTCAGCCGGCACATATATGGCGGCACTGTTCCCACACTGCAGCATTACTCCATAATACTGAAGATCAATTGAGCCAATATCATTGACTGGAAAAGGCTGGGATGTGATCGTTATAATGATCCTGGTATTCCTCAGTTCAGAGATATCAAGGGGCCTGTACCGCGGGTCTCTGGTGAGTGCCCCGGTAAGGTAATCGGAGAGAAGGCTTTCCCCATCGGTGATACTGTGGGAGAAAGCCCCGTAACATCCCCTCACTTTTTTCCCCTTTGAAAGAGTAACGAACAAACCCAGTTGTCCAAAAAAGCGCGGTATTGACCCATGAAACCGATCGCTGCATGGTGTCCCGGTTAGTTGCGCCCTGGCCCGGCATCGGAGCCAATCCAGCAGTTTGAGGCATTCAGGCGTGCCGGAAAAATCCCTCCATTCCGAAAGGAGAGGGTCCTCGACCGACCGCACTTCCCCGGGATACAACACTACGGCAAACAGAATAATGCATAATGCCGCCGCAATTCGGTTAATACTGCCCAGGATCATCAGATAAAATCCAGGTAATTAACGTTCATACACGGGCTGATAATAATCTTTGTAGAGAAGCATGTTTTCAACCAGCTTGTCTCCCTGATATCGTTTGCGGTACACCAGCACCGACATTCCCGGCCTGATCCGTTCCATATCATCCGCGAGCGGGACAGCCTGTTCATCTTCTTCAGTATATATCTCATACCTGAATGGTATATTCCGATCCGCCAATACCTTTACTGTTATGCTTGAATCTCCGGCCGTCATTTCCAGTTTCAACGGATACTGATAGGGATTCCTGATCCTGAGGTCTTTTTTACCGTATTTTATGGTCGCGTCCAAACCCAGCGGCACATAGGAAACCGGCTGGGAATGACGATGACGCTCTATTATAATGCATCCCGCCATCAGGAGCGCATTGAAGAGCGTTGAAGATACCTGGCAGAGACCGCCCCCAGGCTCGAAGGCGATACGGTCCCGGTAGAGGACCCTCCCAGGGACAAAGCCGTTCTGCGCCGATCCCTCACCGACCACGGTATTAAAAGAAAAAACTGAATTGGGCGGTATCACGGTTCCGTTCAATTTCTGGCAGGCTATGGTGATATTGCGTTTGACGTTCGTGTCCTGGCCTTCGATTGAGGTGGAGAATGTGGCCGCCCTGTATTTTTCAGCAGCATCTGCCGGATTATGCTGGGCATCATGGATTCCCTGCATCAGCAGCAATAGAGATAGAATAATGAATACTCTCAATGGCCGGTCCAACTATTTCCCTCAGTGATTATATGGATCCTTTCTATATCATAAATCCTGATAACAGTTAGTCAAGTCAATTCAACTGAATCAGGGGATTCATTTCTTCAGGCCGCTGTAGACCCTTCCTGTAGATCCTTCCACCGTGATCACTGTGCCGCTCTTAAGTATTTCCGTTGCGGACCGGGCGTTCGCTATGACAGGCAGCCCCAGTGCTTTCCCGACCGTGACGGTCTGCGACTCGCTCTCCTCTTCAGTGACAATGGCAGCGGCATTTTTCATGACCGCAAGAATCTCATCGGTACTCTTCCGTATCACCATTACCTGGCCGGCATTGAGGTCCCTCAGATCATCCGGATTATTTATTACGCATACCTGGCCGCTGGCTGTTCCTGCGGTCATGCCAGTTCCCTCCACAAGGACGTCACCGACAATATGGACCTTTATCGTATTGGTCGTACCACTCACATCGGCTATCATCCCCCCGGTGATGACCATGCAATCTCCGTTGACGACTAGTTTCGATAATGACGCCCTGGTTACCGCCTGCTGAAACACTTCATCAGTGGAATCCTTTTTCTCTGTCATATCGGGAACCACTCCCCATGCCAGTGAAAGCTGGTTGTAGACATCTTTCGAAGTTGTAACAGCCAGGATCGGACATGCGGGATGATACTTGGATACCATGGCCGCCGTATGTCCTGATTTTGTCACGCAGACGACAGCCGATGCGCCCAGGGTATGGGCCGTGTCGCAGGCCGCGCGGCTCACTGCGTTGGTAACATTTCTTGACACGGTGACGTCCATGTCATTGAACCGCTTCACATAATCGATATCTTTTTCTGTTTCAATGGCAATCTTTGACATTGTAAGAAGGGAATCGATGGGATATTTCCCGACAGACGTTTCGCCGGAAAGCATGATGGCGCTCGTGCCGTCGTAAATGGCGTTTGCCACATCGGTGATCTCAGCCCTGGTGGGTCTCGGATTGCGGATCATCGAATCGAGCATCTGCGTAGCGGTGATGACGGTTTTTCCCGCTCTGTAGCATTTTCTGATGATGCTCTTCTGTATTGAGGGAAGTTCCTCAAAGGGTATCTCAACGCCCATGTCACCCCTGGCAACCATTACGCCGTCGCTCACCCGTATGATCTCGTCGATGGCATCAACACCTTCACGTATCTCTATCTTGGATATTATTTTTATCCCATCGCCGCCGTTTTTTTTCAGCAATTCCCGAAGCTCCTTGATGTCGTTGGCATTCCTGACAAATGAAGCTGCTATGAAATCGAATTTGTTCCGTATTCCGAACAGAAGATCATCGCTGTCCTTGTCGGTAATAAAGGGAAGCTTATTGGCGGCACCGGGAATATTGATTTTTTTATTATTGCTGAGGGTGCCGCCGTAGACGACCTCGCAGATCACTTCCGTTTCTTTAATATCGGTGACCTTCATGCCTATCAGGCCGTCATCCAGCAGCAGCATCTGGCCCTTATGCACAACCAGGGGGAATCCTCCATAGGCCACTGACACAATGGTATCCGTCCCCGCCACGTCCCGGTTCGTGAAGGTAAAGGTAGATCCATCGGCCAGTTCAACCTCTTTATTGGCGAACTGCTTGATCCTTATTTCCGGACCCCTGGTGTCGAGCATGAGTCCCACCGGCAGCCCCATTTCATCGCGAAGGCTTTTAATATGATCGACCCTCTTTTGGTGCTCTTCATGGGAACCGTGGGAAAAATTCAACCGGCCAACATTCATTCCATTGATCAATAGCGTGCGCAAGATGTCGCCCTCATCCGTTGCCGGTCCCAATGTACAAATGATTTTTGTCTTTCTCGTTTCCAAACGTCTATTTTCCATAATTACCTGATACCCCATACCCTGTTTTCTTTATCGAAAGTAATAATGATATCGTAGGTGATCACTTTTTTCGCGTGGGGCTCCATGGCCAGTTTCCATTTCCTTATACCCTGGGAATAGGGGGTGGATTTTTCAAATTCCTCATCCTTCATAAAGGGCACCGATATATTCTCGATTTCCAGCTTTATCTTTTCATTTCTTGAGACCGGGAACGCGTCGGTGATGACCAGGTCCTCGCTTCGAGGCAGCTGATTCTCAATTGTCACTTTATACGAGTATTTGATTCTACGCTTTCCGCCCAGTGCGCCGGCTGTTTCCTCATATTTTTTAACCAGCTCCTTCAATGCGGTGATCCTTGATTCTGTCCCCAGCACAAGCTCCCGATCCTTTCCCGGCGGCGTAAAGGGAATTGCAACCTTTCCCATAAACTCATTTTCCAAAAAAATCTGGGCCTCACCGTCAAGCCACGGCAGTTCCGTCGAATTTTTTAGGGTCGCCTTTAAAAAGGCGTTGTTCGTCTTCTCGGGGGTCAATTCATAATAGAATCTGACCTTGTTTTCCCCTTCCAGTTCATATTCCTTTACATATTTTTTTTGATACTTCGTTGATGACGCTATATTCTGCTTTGACGGAATTGTGATCGCAAAATACGATCCTTCTTCCCGTATGGTGGTCTGATATTCCTCTTCCTTCTGCTTTTCATCTTCCACAGGCATTACTCTTTTAGTCATTTCGGACGCATATTTTTTATCCTTTCTGCCGGTGCTCTCTTCCCTGTATGTCGGCTCCAGATCGAGATACCATGGCCGGAGCTCCGGGGGGCTGATAGTGTTTATCGGCGCTCCCGTGGACAGGGAGAGGCTGATATTTTCCCAGTTCTCTCCGGTCTTTTGGTAGATATCGCCGTATATCACCATCATGGCATTCTTTTTTTTACCGCTGGCCCTTATGTCATATTTCATCTGCCACCTGGTTTCCGGAATGACATAGCTGACATTCAAATCAATCTCGGTATTTTCCGGCGAGTAGATGCTGACATTCAGTCTTTTTTCAATATCCACTTTCTCCGTGGGATTTTTGAATAGCCTCTTTTTTTCACCGTACTCGCCGGTATTGCCGGCATATTGCTGTATATTCAAAGCAGACCTGTTATCCAGAATTGCCTTGTTCAACGTCTGATAATTTCTGAAATAGGTAGTACCCGCTATCTGGGACAGTTCAAATTCCCATTTCTGGATCTCTTTGCCGATTTTTTCTCTCTCCTTTTCGATCTTTCGTTTTTCACGAAGCAGATTGTTCATCTTGGTGGATACATATTCGAGGGTATTGTCCCAGAGGCTTATCTGGGGAATGCGGGTCGCCAGTTCCTTTGATACCGTGGCGTTGGTAAATTCCAGAATCGAATTAAGGAACTTTTCCTGGGAATTTATATTTTTCAGCTCATCGATGCAAACCTGGTCCTTTTCACGCAGTCCTTCCAGCTTCTCCTCAATCGTTACAATGTTCCGCTGCCTTTTCTGAACGAGGGCCTTTTGCTCCACTTCGATGGAATTGATCTTACCGCCGAACCCGGCAGGCAGACTTCCCCTGACCGACCAGTCGTATAACAGCGGCGAAAGATTGCTGATGACGACCGTGTTGAGTCCCTTTTCGAGCTTTAGCCGCGCCTGCCGCACTATCGTCGCCTGGTTCTGGTAGAGCTTCACCGATATGATCTTACTTGTTTCAACTGTTTCCTCGGCCAGTGATCCATACCATATGCCACAGATAAGCGCCACTGCCACTATCACTGAATGTTTTTTCATATTACCCTCGTAGTAATTCGCTTATGCAGCGCTTTATTCTATTCGCTTGTAACATTGAATGGCGCTTTTTCATATAATAATACAATAGGGGATAATTATCATTTAGTCAAGGCAATGATAAAAAATAATTGAATTCATTGAATTTCAATCTCAAATAAAAAAGGCATCTATCTAGATGCCTTTTAATTTCAATTGTATTTTACTTATATCGAACTAGAGATGAATCTTTTTATTTCTTTTTTCTGGTCGACTTTTTGACTGTCTTTTTAACAGCAACGGTTTTTTTGGATCTGCTATTCGCCTTAGATGGCGCTTTCTTTTTTACAGGACTGTCCTTCTGTGGATCAACAACAGCATCCATGCCGGTACCCTTTACCTCCGGCGCTCCTTCCTTGTTCTTCATCACATACATATAGTCGATGAATGCCGGCAGGATAATAAGCGCGGTAAACATGCACAAGATAATGCCGATAAGAAGTATTTTACCGAAGGCGGATACTCCTGTATGACGCGCAAATACAATACTGACTAATCCCGCGATGATTGCAAGCGCTGCAAAGGCCAGACCCTTTCCTGTTGTCCTTGTAGCGGCAAAGGCCGTGATTGTCGTATCTTCCCTCCATCTGTGAACAATCCGGAGACCATATACGATACCGAGGCCAAGCAACAACGGCAGCCCCGCGACATTGGCAACATTATAATCAACGCCGAATATATACAGAAACAGTTGAAGCCACAACATTCCAATTAACAACGGCATCAATGAAAGAAGCACCCCGCGAATACTTCGAAAATCAATGATCAGAAGCACCAGAATAACAAAGAATGAGTAAAGCATAGATTGAAACACGGCGGTAACAGCCTGGCGGACATAAACGCGGTGAGTCACGGGAAAACCAGTCACATTGGGTGTAACGCTCTTAAGCTCGGTGACAAATTTGTCAAGAAAGTCGACGTCCCACATCGATCCTTTTGGAGACACCATTGCCACGTAGGTCCCCTGGTCGCTCTTAAATCGGTTTATAATCTCTTTGGGGAACGTGGCTTCAGTGACGATCGACGGATTGAAGCTATCGCGGATAATCTGTGTGGCTTTGGCTAAATTGACGAAAAGCTCCTTCTCGAATTTTTTAGTCCTGGCCAATGCCATGCCGTCCTTATCTGCGGCCAATTTGGTCTTTATACTTTCAATATTGTTGGCGATGTTATCGAGCTGCTCCACCAGATTCTTCTGGTTTCCGGCAAAGGCCTTTTCCTGGGCATCCTCGAAATAGGAGTTCATCCGGTCAAGGACGGCAATAAAATCCGCCCCGCTTTGATTATTATCCTTCAGCTCGATACGGAAGTTCCCCAATAGTGGTTTAAATTTTTTAATAATTTTCAGCTTCTCTTCCTGCTCCGGCGGAATTAGCCCTGCCAGGGAGTCAACTTTGCTGACCGTTGACAATTTTTCAACCTTGTCGGTAATGCTTTTCAGGTGATTGAGGTCCTTGTCGGTTATCATCGCAAAAGACATCTTGTAATCGCTTTCATCTTCCATCCTATTCTGGTAGATGGTCGATTCAGTGTTGCTTGGCAGCATTTTGATCACATTAAAATCCATCTTGATCCTAGTTGCCGCAATTATGCTTACAATTGAGATTATGACACAGGCGCTAATCAGCACTAAATGGATCTTTTTTCTTTCCAGCTTAACTGTCTCGTTAATGGTCTCCTTTACATGATAATCCCTGGGCTCGACCGGGATATTCATAAGCAGCGCCGGCATCATGAGGAACGTTGTAAACAAGACGACAATGAGGCCCACGCCGGCCGCGAATCCAAGTTCCGAGTATCCCTGGAACCTGGAAAGGGACAGGGCAAAAAAAGCAAGGCTGGTCGTGAGTCCGCCCGATATGATTGAGCGGCTGGTGAGAACGACCGATTTATATATCGCTTCATTCTGCGACAGCCCGTTCCCCAGTTCCTCTTCCGTGCGCTGCAGCAGGTAAATACCGAAATCGATTCCTATACCGAAAAGAACGGCCATAAAGGATGAGCTGATAAGATTCAGCTTGCCCAGCACTATTGTTATAATTCCCAACGATATGGCAAGACCCGCTACCGTCGGAATAATACCGATTATCATTTTTTTAATTGAGCGAAAACCGATCAGGAGAACGAGCGCAACAATAATAACCGACAAAATAGCCGCATGGCCGACATCAGAATAAATCACCTCAGTCTGAGTGAGCACGTGTGCGGGCATCCCGGTAAAAGCCACCTTGATTTTATTCTGCAATTCCGGATGTGTCTTTTTCGCCCTGTCGCACGCTGCACGGATATCTTCCATAAAAGGCTTTAAATAAGTAATTTCATCGTTATAATTCCGGGGTTGAATGAAGAGGTACATCATTTTAAAATCGCGGGAAAACAGGTAACCCTCGCTCTGCAGTATTGCCAGCTGGGGAAACCCTGACTGGGAAAGCTTTTCAGCTAATTTCAATTTATTCTGATTCGGGTTGTCGATCCACTCGTTCCATTCGCGGAAAAGCACATTCAGAAAAGATATGATTTTTGTCGCGGATTCGACATTGATATCGCTGTTCGGATCCTTGAAGCTCTTATTGATCTCATTGAGAAGGGCATGAAGATTTGACACATTCTGGATCCTTGCTATCATCCCCTTTTTTTTCTGTATCAGCTCGAAGCCCTTGTTTAAATCTTCAACCGGAACATAAAGAGGGGCCCTTTTCAGCAATACGCTCGCGTCAACTTTATAAAATATCGATTTGACCCATTTTTGTTCTTTGCCGATTTCACGGGCGAAATCATCGGCATATTCCTTGCATGCATCGCTATCCCCTTCAAGAACAAGGATAAGATTGTCTGAAGAACCGAATTCCTTGTTGAATTGAATATACTTGGCCTGTTCAGGATCGTCTTTGGGGATAAGATTTTGCTGTGATGAGGAAATGATGAGTCGAGGAATAAATGCGCCGAGAATGACGGTTATAAGCGACATGACAATCAGGAGCAGTTTTCCCCGCTTCAAAGATAGATTATAAATATAATTCAGGATTTTCTTTTGCATAATACTCTCTACAATGAATAATTATTCTTGATAGTTGTTACAATCAGTAATGCATCCAGCCAATATGCATTATCAATCTCGTGCTATTCCCTGCTCCTTCCCTACATACAAATATGCATTAATTTTGCAAACATATACGATCAACAGCGACCATGGATATAAGATAGGATTAAGTTTAATAGTAGCATTGACTTAGATTTATTCGCAAATTACATAACTTTAATTATTTAAAACCATATCTAATAATTATTAGTTACATAATAAAACAACTTTTTTTTTGTAATACAAAAAAAATGTTATAACGCACATATGCACAATAGATACGACCTACATATATTACTTAATAAAAATATAGTGTTAGATTGGATATCTTTTTTATAATTACTGCTCAATACTATTCAAATCACATTATTTGAATCTATTGCTTACAAAAATGAATACAATGCATCATTGCTATAAAAAATTTTTAATGATATTATTAATCGTAAAACTTTATCACATATTTATGTATCTAAATCTCGTAATATTTATGTTAACGTTTTTTAGTCCAAAATGCCTGCGCTTCTGTCATTCTAAAAATTCGTTGACATTGATGATAATAATGAAGAAAATGTACATATTAAATAAACCTCTTTCAAATAATTCAGGAATGATTCAATACTAACAAATATGTAATCCTCCAATTTATTTTTCAGTGACGTTTAATTTGTATTTAAATTATATAAGACAAAGGAGATTTTCCTGATGAATAGCAAGAAATTCTTAGCTTTAATAACAGTGATTGTGTGCGCCGTTTTTTTCTTTCCTTTTCATTCAAAAGGGTACTGTGCTGAAAAAATCAATTTTGCCGTAATATTTCTCGGTGGTCCCGATACCGGAGAGGAAGGCGAGAAAATTATATCCCAGTTCATGACATCATTGACAAAGCTGACATCCATGAAAAAGGATTCCCTTCAGGGGAAATATTTCAATAATATATCTGATGCAAAATCTTACATAAAACAGAATAAAAACTCCTATATCATGGGATCCCTCGGATTTTATCTGGCCAATAAAAAATCAATGAACCTGTCGCCGCTTGCAGTGGTTAAAATAGGCGGAGATGACAAGGAACAGTATTATCTGATCGTAAAAAAAGGTGCTTACAAATCATTGAAACAGCTGAAAGGAAAGGTTCTTGCCGGGAACATTCTGTATGAAGATACGAAATTCATCAATAAAGTGATATTCGATAATAAAATTGATGTAACGAAGCATTTTCAACTGAAGCCTTCCAACCGGCCCCTCTCGGCGGTCCGCAAGCTCACATCAGGTCAGTTCGATGCCGTTCTTCTCAATAATATGCAGTATAACAGCCTTAAAAATCTGGATGTGTTCAATAAAATTGAAGTGATCTTTCAATCCTCAAAAATGCCCGCCCTGGGATTGATGATGACGAATACAAAAACCAACAACGCCGCCAAGAATAAAATCGTCAATGCCGTGACCAGAATGTGCAACCAGGCAGACACCAAAGATGCGTGCAAGAACTTTGGAATTGACGGTTTTGACAAACTTGAAGCGGAGACTCTGAAAAATGAGATTACTAAATACGAAGGCAATAAGTAGTTTATTAATCACGATAGTATGTACCGGATGCGGAATTCATCAGGAACTGGTCAGGACCAACCAGGTAATGCAGGCCGGTGAACGTACGGAACCGGATTACTTAAACGCGGACATACATTCATTGCCGATTGTTAACAACCCCAGGGCCCTTACCGACCTGGCAGATACGCTCGGAACACGATCCGCGTCCTTCGGGCAAAAGGTTTATGCCCTGCGCCTGGCCGTACAGGCTAATTTCATCGACAAGAAAAGCAAGAATACCGCTCTGGTCCTTTCGCGGCTCGCTTTCCTGGTGGCTGATTCCATCGATGGCGATGAGGACAAGATAAAGAAAAGCGCTGAAATCGGCGTTAAAGCCGCACGGTCTGTTGGCATTAACGACGATAATCCTGAGGCATGTTACTATTTTGCCCTTAACCAGGGATTAATTGTCCAGATGAGAGGCCTTTTCGCGCTCAAGCAGCTTCCCGAAATTCATCAGGCTCTGAAAACCGCTCAAAAAGTCGAAGCCCTTGATGCCGGAGGACCCCTCCGCGTTCTCGGCATGATGTATCTCAAGGCCCCTGCGTGGCCCACCGGCATAGGCGATCTTGACAAGTCCCTGGAACTACTGGAAAAAGCAACGGCCAATCATCCGGAGAACCCGCAGAACTTCATGTTCTATGCCGAGGCTCTTATACAGGATGACAACAAGGAAAAGGCCCTGCAAAATCTGGATATTGCCGAACGGCTCGCTGTTCCTGAGATATGGGGATCTTACTACTCGAAGAGATGGCTCGCCGAGATTGAGCTTTTGAAAAAAAAGGCGGGTAAATAGCATCCTGAAAACAACATCACTATGCCGGGAATTGTAACTCACAGCAGGGTTCTCAAGGAATCCATATCGCTATTATCCAGGAGAGAAAAAAAAAGCTATCTTCTCAGATCGATCGAAGCACTCTTCCTTTCTCCTGACCATTATGCTGCCGGCCTCTACGGGTCAATAGGCCCAAACATTTTTGACTACATCCCTCCATGGGGAAACCCTGTGCTTAACGGTACAACCATATCATTCTTTCTTCACGATGGGGGTTTTACCAGACTTTTACAAACGATGGTGAATAAGATTCATGTGTATCCTGATAAAAATAACGAATGGGCGGCTGCACAGCGTTCATATCTGTACGGATTTATCTCCCACATCATGACTGATTCGATTTTTAATCCTTTCATCTTTTATTATTCGGGTTTTCCCAACAGCACATCAAAAAAAGAAATCAATTATTATCGCGAGCAGAACCTTCTGTTTAAATACAATCTTGATAACTATTTTCAGTACCATGATGAGCGCAGCAAAGAATTTTTATTCAAGCTGGATGACATGCTTCCGCGGCAAAAATATTTTTCAAAAACAATCCTTGATCATTCCTTGCAAACATTTATTCTGGAATCTATCAAAATCACCTACCCGGATATCTATCGAAAAATGATCCTTCCCTACAAAAACAAATCCGGCTCCGAGACTCTCCCCTCAATAAGCTCTCTGGCAATTCTCCCCTCCTGCATCAGAATCGCTTATCGGCTGAAACGGACAAACAGCGTCCGCCTTGCAGATTTTTTAAGGTACCTCCGGAGAAACAATCTTCTTTATTCGAATTTTATTATCCGTTATCCGATGAATAAACGTTACAACAAGAATATTTTGAACCTTCACCGGGAACGCTGGGAAAACCCCGCTGGCAAGCCTGGATTACACTATGAATCCATACATAATTTACTGGCTTTATCCTGTGAAAAAACCATAGAGGCATGGGAAAAAATCGAGTCCTCTCTATACACAAGGAAAATGCCTGATCTGAGCGACATTGTGGATATCAATACATTTACAGGCGACAAAAAACTCGCTTTTCGTGATCTGAAGATAAAGAACCCGATACGCCTTAGTTCATGATTGGCTATTGTTTTTTTAAATTAGCGGAAAAATGCTTTTTTGAAAGATTCTGCAATTCCCCGTGGGGCAGAAATTTTATCATCCCCGGATTATCAATTATTTCCGACTTGCCCATGCTTTTAGAAATAAACCGAACGTAATTCATCGCCGCCACACGATGGGGATTGATGGCATTGTAATTGAGATAGCTGTATAATACCGACAATCCAAGCAGGGGATTATAATACATGGTGCTCCCCAGAGAAAGCTCTTCGCCCTGTACTTGATCAAAATTATTATATTTGTTATTGAGAACTTTATGTGTCAGCTCATGGATGATGAACATTTTCCATATTTCGTTTTTGATATTCTTTCTATCTTTAAACGCCTGGGATAGGCAATATTTAATATCATCCGTTATCTGGGACCCAACAAAAAACATCGAGCTGACATTCTCACCGTTAAGTATTTTCTTTGCGATGATATAATCATTATCAACCTCAACGGTATTGATGTAAATCATATCAAAATAGAATGTGGAATTGCTGGTCGAAAATTCATCATAATAGATGAATGGTTGAATATTATATATATTCTCCTTTATTTCGAAAAAAGGATGCTTGATATCAACGAGCTGTTTTTTCCCAAATATGCAATAATCAAGAGAAATCTTATCGGCCCATGAATTTTTATCTTTTGAGAATTTTATAATAATGTTCCGTGCAATAAGAATCTCCTCAACGTAATGCAACGTCTTGACATCATACTTCCTCGGTTCCAGATAAATCATCAATAAAAGATTTGCCAGGTTTTTCAGCTTTTTATCGCGAAGGGTATTAAGGTAATTCTTATACTCTTTAATATGAAACCCCTCGCTTCCCATTATTTTCAAAGGAATGCTATCCTTTTGAATCATGTTTACAAAATGAGGGTTTTCATTAAACAACAACACTATATATGCATAAAATTTCCCATTAATGCTTTTAATATTAACCGATTCTGCATAATAATTATAGCCACCGTAACTGCCGTCATATAACTGCGCATGACCGGTATTGATCCATATAAAAGTGATCAGAATCAATATCATTCTCACACATATCACCGGGGGCTTATATAACATATTGAGTTTCATTAAATGACCGGGCGTATATTTATATCATGTTTCCGGGGCAAATTCTTATTGGTAAAAGTAACCAGCAAGAATTGTCGTTGTATATAAAAAACTATGATTTTGAAATTATTGTGATTTTTAAATCATTGTCAATTAATTTATCAAAAAATCATAAAATCAGCCATTTACAATAGCTGTTTCGATCCAAGCTGAATTAATACATAAATCTGATCTTTAGCCTTAAAAATTTCGTTTCCAATACTCTATTTTAATCATGTTATATTTTACCAGTAATTACTGATAACGCTAATTCCATGATAAATTATGGGCTTCTCTAATAAGAATTTTCACAAACGCATCGAAAAACACCGATTTATGCATCGAAAATATATAGAAGAGAGCATCCGGATTTATTTTTCCAGGTTTCCCAATAAAATTGGATAATTTACTAGTAACTTTTTTTCGACAATATGGATGGATAGTTTTTCTGAAAAATTAGTCTGCCTATGGATGTAAATACTATAAAAACCATGCTTCATCCCACGATTTCCTTTCATATAGTATTGCCACTAAATCAATAGGGACGGTTTGCAATGAATAAGGAGCCCTCAGAAGAAAAGCTTTTTCAAAAAGATAATCCGAAAACCAAAGGCAGTGGAGTAGTACAGCGGAATTCCTCTGACCAACCCCAGACTGTTAACACGATTAAGCCGGTTATATCGGATCTGGACAATCGCATGCTCTATATAGTAGATGCATATATCAAAAAGCTCCCTGATAACCAAACCAGAAAACAGCTCGCCCGCTATATGATAAATACCATCATTAAATCCGCTAACCTTTAAAAATTTCTTTACTCACTTGATGTGGTTCTTAATATTTTGTATCATGTTTGATTATAAAAGGAAACATAGAGAATATGAGCAGGCTTCCGGATGGAGTATTGAAGTACTATGAAAAAACCCATGAAACTTGAGGAATGCGTTAAATGTTCCTTCTTCCTCGACAATAGAGCTGATTGCGTTTTGTGCAAATTTGGCGATGAACTGGAGCATCGCGTTGTGGACAAGGGGACTGTGGTCGCCTGTCCAAAAAACAAGTAATATAGTTTTCGCTGCTATTTACGGGACCGTTGTCTACAGAAGATGCAGCACGATGCCGCTTTGGAGTTTTGGTTCGAACCAGGTCGATTTCGGCGGCATTATGCCATCCCCATCGGAAACACTCATCAATTGCTCGATTTTTGTCGGGCATAGTGAAAACCCGATCATGGAAGATCCGCTATCCACTCTTTTTTGAATTTTCTCAACACTGTTTTTCCCACCGATGAAATCTATCCGCTTATCCGTACGGGGATCCTCTATGCCGAGAATAGGTCCGAGAATATATTCCTGGAGTATATTTACATCAAGGCTGTTAATGGGGTCATTCCCCGGATCGAAGCGAGGATTCAATTTATGCCATGTGCCGCCCAGGTACATGAAGATATCATGAATAGCATCCGATTCCTTATTCTTCGTTTTTTCCACTGAAAACCTTTCAGATATCTTCGCGATGAGTTCTTCCGGTGTATGTCCGTTCAAATCATGCACAATCCGGTTATACGCTATAATTTTCAGTTGACGGTGAGGAAATATCACAGCCATGAAGCGGTTAAATTCCTCCACTCCCGTATAGCCAGGATTATTGTTACGACGCTGCAGGCCTACCCTTACGGCCGATGCTGCCCGGTGATGCCCGTCCGCAATATAAAGCACATCATCTCTGAAGGCGGCCTTGAATTTTTCAATAACCGAGGAATCCCTGATTACCCTGATGATCTGGCGTACGCCATCACCGCTGACATAGTCATATTCCGGCTCGATCTCCATCGCTTTTTTCATGAGAGACTGCTTGTTTTCGTTATCGCGGTAAAACAAGAAAACCTGGCCCGTATTGGCGTTTATAATATCAGTATGCCTGGTCCGTTCAATCTCCTTATCTTCCCTGGTTAACTCATGTTTTTTGATTATTTTATTATTATAATCATCGATGCTGACACAGGCTATCAGGCCCGTTTGCTCCCGGCCATCCATGATCTGCGTATAGAGATATAGATATGGAGTTTCGTCCTGTACATATATGCCATCGTTCACCATCTTTTTCAGGTAATCCCGGCCATGGATGAAAATTTTATCATTACGAAGATCAGCGCCCTTGGAAAAATCAATTTCAGGTTTTGATACATGATAAAAGCTCAGCTTATTATCGCCGGCGAGGATCCGTGCTTCATCGCTGCTGACAACATCATAGGGAAGGGCTGATACTTTTGCGACAAATTCTTTTTTAGGCCTGAGTCCTTTAAATTCAGTAATGGTAGCCATTGATTCACCTTATAAAAACATCATTCGATATCATATTCATTATTTCTCTTGCAAGGCAAAGCTAAAATACTATCCCATTCTTTCAAGAATAATACATAGTGAAATATTTCACGAATAAAATAATTTCTTGACATATATTGTGAATAATTTCACGATTTATAAATGATTATTTCTAATAAATTATTAAAAAATACGAAGATACCCCAACCCACACTTTCACGATTGTGCAAAATCTATTCTCTTCTTGAAGAGTTTCGACAGAAAGGTGAAACAACCATATCTTCTCAGGAAATCGGTAAAAGACTTGGCGAAGGTTCCCATAGTATTCGCAAGGATGTGGGATATCTCAACGAATCAGGAACCAGCGGTTCGGGATATAAAATAAATAGATTACAGAAAAGAATCCAGGAAGCCTTTGGGTTCAATAATCAACGCAATGCCTGTATCATTGGCCTTGGCAGCCTCGGTTCGATTTTGATCAATGGCCATGCCCCGACATTGCCTTGTTTTTCAATTATAGCCGGGTTCGATTCAAATACAAATATTTTGGAGACAGTGCAAACTTCAATCCCTCTTTATCCGACCTATGAAATTCCACAGGTTCTGAAAAAAGAAAATATTGAAATGGCTATCATCACTGAGCCGGATCGTAACATGGAAACAATCATGGACCGCTTGATTGAAGGCGGCATCAGGGGAATCATCAACATGACGCCGATGATTATCAGTTCTTCCGATAAATCGATCTATATACGTAACCTTGATATATTCACGGAATTCAGATTTCTATCAGCCCTTTTTACCCTTAATCCAAAGGAACTATAACTTTTTCCAGGAGCATACCATGGCACGAGTATA
The DNA here is from genome assembly GCA_017999915.1 of Spirochaetota bacterium. Lineage (NCBI taxonomy): Bacteria > Pseudomonadati > Spirochaetota > Spirochaetota bacterium. The sequence goes on along the minus strand of JAGNKX010000001.1, from coordinate 673,274 downwards.
CAATTTTTCAGCAGGTCCCGCAGTCCTTCCCGAAGCGGTTTTGCAAAAAGCCTCTAGCGAATTAGTGGAATATAAAGACACCGGCATGTCTGTCATGGAAATGAGCCACCGCTCAAAGGCCTATGACGACATCATTGCAGGCACCGAGTCCTTGCTGCGTGATCTCATGAACATTCCCAAAAACTATCATGTGCTTTTTCTCCAGGGAGGCGCTTCGACGCAATTCGCCATGATCCCGATGAACCTCCTTACCAAAAGCAAGAAAGTCGACATAGTCCATACTGGTACATGGACCCAGAGAGCAATAGATGAAATAAAGCGGTATGGCACCTGCAACATTATTGCTTCATCTGAGGATAAAAAATTTTCATATATTCCCAAACTGAATAAAACATCTTTTTCGGCCGATGCCGATTATTTTCACATCTGCACCAACAATACCATAGAGGGCACGCGTTTTACATCTTACCCGGATACTGGTTCCGTGCCGCTGGTTGCTGACATGTCTTCCAATATTTTATCCGAAGTTGTCGATGTTACTTTATTTGGAATAATCTTTGCCGGCGCACAGAAAAACATCGGTCCTGCCGGCCTTACCATTGTCATCATCCGCGACGATCTTATCGGCCATGCCATGGACATTACACCGACCATGATGAATTTCAAGACCCATGCCGATAGCAAATCCCTTTATAACACGCCTCCCACCTATGGAATCTATATGGCCAAGCTCGTGTTTGAATGGCTCAAGGACCTCGGCGGAGTACCGGAGATGCAAAAAATCAATGAGGAAAAAGCTTCTTTGTTATACGATTTCCTCGACAGCTCATCCATGTTCAAGAGTCCCATAACCAGGGAAGACCGGTCCCTGATGAATATTCCTTTCATAGCCACAACCAAGGAACTCGAAGCTCAATTCATCAAGGAAGCAAGAAACAACGGTCTCGTACAGTTGGAAGGTCACCGCTCCGTGGGAGGCATGAGGGCCAGTATCTACAACGCCATGCCTGTTGAAGGCGTTAAAACACTCGTAAATTTCATGAAGAAATTCGAATCCGCCAATAAGTAAAGGTCCTATGTTTAAAATTCATAAACTTGATAAAATATCCCCCGAGGGATTAAAGCGCTTTCCAGCTGATCTGTATGAACACGCCTCAGAGATGACCGATCCTGATGCTATAATGGTCAGGAGCGCCGACATGTTATCCATGGTGCTTCCCTCATCGCTTCTGGCCATCGCCAGGGCCGGAGCCGGGGTCAACAACATACCTGTTGATGCATGCTCACAAAGAGGAATTGTCGTTTTCAATACTCCCGGGGCCAACGCCAACGCGGTGAAGGAGCTGGTCATCCTTGGGATGCTCCTGTCGTCCAGAAAAGTATTCGATGGGATAGCCTGGACGAGGAGCCTGGCCGGCAAGGGTGAAGAAATACCCCAGCTGATTGAGCAGGGTAAATCGAATTTTGTCGGACCGGAAATCAAGGGCAAAAAGCTGGGCGTAATCGGGCTCGGCGCTGTGGGTCTTCTCGTCGCCAATGATTCGCTTTCTCTGGACATGGATGTGACGGGTTATGATCCCTATATTTCAATCGAGGCTGCCTGGAGGCTCTCCCGTTCAGTCAGAAGGGCCATAAGCCTCGATTCGCTGCTTTCGGATTCTGATTTTATCACCCTTCACGCGCCTCTTGATGAAACAACCAGGGGAATGATCAATCGCGAGAAATTCAATATCATGAAAAAGGGCGTGCGGATTCTGAATTTCGCCCGCGGCGGCCTGGTAAACAACAAGGATCTCAAGGAGGCTTTGAAAAATGGTACCGTTGCACGCTACGTAACTGATTTTCCCGATGAAGAGCTGATCAATCTGGATGGCGTCATACCGATTCCTCATCTCGGAGCATCCACGCCTGAATCCGAGGAAAACTGCGCTCGCATGGCAGCCGATCAATTGCGCGAATTTCTTGAAAAAGGGAACATCATCAATTCAGTGAACTACCCCGATTGTTCATTAATTCAAAAATCGCCGAAGCGCATATTGATCGCCAACAACAATATCCCGGCCATTATCGGCCATATAACCAGGACCCTGGCGGATAAAAAGATCAATATCGCCAACATGCTGAACATGAGCAAAGGCAAATACGCCTATAATATCATTGATGTCGACAGCGCCATTGATGATGCGGTCATCAAACAGATCAAAAACGTTAAAGATATTTTGATGGTGAGAGTAATCTGATCTGACGAATTCAAATCATAGCAGCATGAAAAAGCCCCCAGAATTGCTCATGGAGGCCTTTGTTATGATTCAATACGTTGATCGATAATAGAATTATCTATTTCTCTTCCCTTTTATCTCAAATAATTTTCTAAAGGCCGGTTTTCCTTCACTGTCAAAAACCAATACGGCAAGGTTATTGAAGAAATAATAATTTCTTCTGTATTTGCTGAGATGTGTTGTATATATCTGCAGTTTATCTACAAGGTGATACGGCTTTCCCGTTTTCGGATCAACCCCGGCTTTAGTATTCTTTGGAAACTTTACCAGCTTAACTATTTCCAGCCCGTTTTTGTCCTTTTTTACATTGCCCTTTTCATCGGTATCCTGATAGGTAAAATTTGAAATATCATCCGGATAGGTGACAAAGGTTCTTATTCGTTCGCGCTGCGGGATCGGTCTCTCCAAACTGGATTTTGTCTTTTCAACTTTTTCAAATGTGGCAATGGTGAACACATATACATCCATCGGATCATCGGTCAGGTTTTCCAGGGAAAATTCAACCTCGAGGATCTCCCCTTTTCCCCCCACATCGGTCCGTTTATTGAAGAAGAGGTTTTTAATTTCAAAATTATTGCTGTATTGCGCCTGCACAGGAATGTTTGTTAGAACATTCCCTTGATTTTTCGGGGTTTCCTCTTTCTTGGGGGCTTCCTCTTTTTTTGCATCCTGGGAAAACAGCATTGCCGGGACCAATAGTGCCAGCAGAACGATACTATACTTTTTCATAACAATCCCCATGAATATAAAATACTCTGCTATTATATCGGACTGGTTGGTTTAAATAATAAGCACTAATTGGCAGGCAAAATGCCATGGTGTCGCCATCATCAGGCAATTTGACGGAATCTCGACATTATTCATCACTTTCAAAAAGATTCTCCTGCCCGGCATCAACGCTCAAGCCGTTATAGGGGATTCCCATGTGCTGATAGGCCATTGGGGTGGCCACTCTGCCCCGGGGGGTCCTTTTCAGCAAGCCTACCTGCACAAGAAAAGGCTCATAATAATCTTCGAGAGTGTCAATTTCTTCCCCGATCGATATGGCTATGGTCTTTATGCCGACCGGCCCGCCGTTGTATTTCTGTATGATGGCCGAAAGAAATTTCCGGTCCATATCGTCAAGGCCCAGTTCGTCTATTTCAAGCTTTTTCAGGGCGAAGCGCGTAATGGCTAGATCTATTTTTTTCAGGCCCTCCACCGTGGCAAAATCCGAAACCCGTTTCAATATACGGTTCACGATGCGGGGTGTTCTCCGCGATCTCTTGGCTATCTCAAGGGCAGCTTCTTCATCTATATCGCAATGAATGATCGACGAAGACCTGAGGGCAATATCCCGCAATTCCTCGATAGAGTAATAATCGAGGCGCATGTTTATGCCGAAACGGTCGCGCAGCGCCGATGTGAGGAGCCCGGTTCTTGTCGTTGCGCCTATGAGGGTGAACGGTGCGAGGTTCAGCTTAATGCTGCGCGCGCCGATGCCCTGGCCGATGACTATGTCAAGGGACCGGTCTTCCAATGCCGGATAGAGTATTTCCTCGATAGCGGGAGACAGCCTGTGAATCTCGTCGATGAAGAGAACATCATGCTCCTCAAGACCCGTCAATATGGATGCGAGATCACCGGCCTTGTCTATGACCGGTGCGGAGGTTGCCTTCATGTTGACTCCGAGCTCCCTTGAAATAATGAAAGCCAGAGTCGTCTTCCCAAGCCCCGGCGGCCCAGCCAGAAGAACATGGTCGAGGGGAACATTCCTCATTTTGGCGGACCGTATGAAAATCTTAAGATTTTCAGTGTTCTTTTTCTGGCCTATGAATTCCTCAAACCGGGAGGGCCTCAGCGTCCGTTCATGCTCCTCCTCTTTCAGGATGCCATCAGAACATGTCAATCGTTCATCGTCCATCATGTTACTGCTTTTTGATGTTTTCAAAATCTTTAATTGTTTTAATGACGCTTTCGGGATTTTTTAATGTTATCAAGGTGCTGCGAAGAGTTTCATTGCTCATGAGCTTGGCGATATTTGCCAGGGTTTTGATGTGCTGAGTGAGCTTGCTTTTGGGCACAAGAAGAAGAATAACGATTTTTACCGGCTGATTATCGATGGAATCAAAATCGACGCCCTGCGGAACGATGGCGACTATATATACTATGTCCTGCACTCGCGTCGTAGTGCAATGAGGGATGGCAACGCCATTGCCGATTCCCGTGCTCATCGATTTTTCTCTTTCGACGAGCGATTTTGTCAATTCATCACAATCACAGGAATCAAGTTCCTTGTTCTTGACGGCAAGATCCACCATTTCTGAAAGCAAGTCCCACCGAGTGGTCGATTTCGGCCTTAACAGTATATTGCTTTTTTTAAGATTATCTGAAAATTCCATGAATAACATTGACCCAAGGAAACATTGCATTCCAGGCAAAAAATACAAAAAATTGTGATATTGTTAATCGCTTAAATTTAATTTGAATCTTATATATTAATCACGATATTTTAGTCAAGCTTATAATGTTTAGCTCTTTATCACGCCTATGGCATGCGATATCTCATTATCCTGATTATTCTATTTTAAATATTCCCCTATACGTGAATAAAAAATTTGTTGACTTTTTGTTTTTATATTAATTAAACTATTATCAGCAATAATAGCTGGAGATACCTATGATCGAAGTAACTGATAAAGGCGAAAACCTATTTGTCATCAAAATAGTGATGAAAGAAGTTCATACCCTTGATGTTCCTGATTTAAAAGAAAAACTACAGGAAACGATAATTGAGAAGGGAATTAAAAAGCTAGTTGTGGATCTAAGCGATGTTAAAATGATAACAAGCTCGGGTATCGGAATTTTCCTGAATATAAATCAAAGTTTGAAATCTCAATTGCGTCTTGCTGCTGCGAATGAGGAAGTAAAGAAAGTTCTTGATCTGACGAAAGTGACCTCGGTTATTAAATTATTCCCGAGTATCAATGAGGCTTTTTCAAGCTTTAAATAGACCTGCTGTAATGGTTTCAACACCCATTTTTTGACTTATCCGCACCAGAGGATGATATCGATAGAGACATCACTCTCTTTCCGAGAAGATAAATCCAGCTTTTGAATTAATGCTATTCCATTGAGTGGCAAACCACCGGGAAACTTCCTTTTTGTTTGCATAAATAGGAGATTCTTTCTTAATAATTTCTGAAATGTCATTATTCAACTTTAATAATTCTTCAGCATAACCATTGCAGATTTTCGAGAAATCCTTACTGCTGCTGGTATTCCATTTCTTTTCTACAGAACTTATAATACGGCTTTCAATCTCATTCCTCCTTGATTGAATTAACGGCATCAGGGAAGAATAGTTCATCAGTACATGGCGATGTATTACCTCACCGGTCCACCAGAGAGTTGATTCGTCAAAAGATGACGATGCTGAGCCATATATGTCAAATCCCCCGAAAGGCGATGGACGGGATTGACACCCAAAATGCATTTTTTTTTGATTTTTCTCAATCGTATGGGGCTTGAATATGCCCATACATGGAGCCGATGTCCCGGTAAAATATACCAGAGGGGGCCGTCCCTTTTTCAAAACCGCCACCATGGACCCCACCGTCTGCGACGAAATGAGCCCACCGGCATGCAAACATATCCCTTGCATAGGTCTTTTCCCGGGTTGATACGGCTCTATCATGTTATGACTCCTGAGAACTTTCATCATATCGCTGCTGGTAATTGAGCCCTTCTTCGAAGCCAGCATGTCAAAACTGCAGGACTTTCTCACTTTTCCCCGAGCAAAGTAAGTGTATAGTCTATCACTGAAAATTTCCTTGAAATTAAAAAGCTGCCCATGATTTGTCACGTTCCGATTATTGTGCCCCGCGCCAACATTGTATGATGTTCTGTCAAAATCACTTTCTATGGTAAGGCAGTTGGATATTGAGGCGACATCTGTAACTTTTTTGTAAACCCATTGTGTTCCCGCGGATTCAAAAACGTAAGCTTCCATAGGATCAGCAACGATAAATGAATTGTGATAATACTTGGTCCCACCCATTGTATGAACGCCGCCCTGACCATATCTATCAAGCAAATCAATAATGACATCAATGGCTCCCTTCGCGTTTCGAGATCTTTCCAGCGCCAGCCGTAACATGTCCATGCCCAGCAGGGCGTCATTTTTTTTGTGATATTTCTCTTTAGTAAACACAGCTTCATTGCCGATGGCAACGCCATACTCGTTCACACCCATTTCAGCGCCATACATCCAGAACGGTCTTGAGAGAAGGGCAGCGCAGGTATGTTTTACCTGCGGGATAGTGATATAGGTGCACTGCACCCTGGCTCCACCAGGATGATCCATGGCAGGAATGAATGTAATATTCTGAGCCTCGTTCGGCTCCCTGTCCGAGTTCTTTCCCACTATCATTGCTTTATCAGCCGATGAAACCGGCGTGGACACCATGGTGTCGCACATAGGCACCTCCGATTATGCGCTGCATTATCGTTCTATTGCTTCAGGGATCCTAAACATGTATTGTTTTCTCAAGATTTTCTCAGTCACAAAGCGATCGATCTTTCGGGAGGCCTGATAGAATCTCCAGATGAACGCATCATTGGAATAATACGCATCAATCTCCTTCCTGTTTATATCCTTAACGACAACCCCCGCGTTCTTGAAAAATGAATTTGTTGATTGGATAAAACTATCGATAAGATCCGCCCTTTTTTCCTTGTAGAGATTTGCGATAATATCGATGACCACCGATCGAAGATCATAATACCTGTCGAGGACCTGCTGCAAAAAAAAGGCACGAATAAACGGTCGAAGAAATGAAGCTGCGCTCTTTATAAAAATCTCGGTGTTTACCTGTTCTATTCCCCGTATCCGAATCATGGGAGAGCTTGTGTCAATGTATGTCACCGTATCACTATCAGCAATACCATGCAATGAGCCGGTTTGCGAGACCAGCACCCAGTTTGAAAATTGGGCATCTATACCTATGTTTATCTCTGTATTTTTTTTGTTAAACACATGGACATCTACCAGTTTTTTCAGCACTTTTTCCAACAAATGAACGGCATTCACTTCATCTAATCTTCTGATCAGCGCATTACCAATGCATTTCTCATCGACCCGCTCCTGGCCTGCATAGACCAGAAAATATGTATTATGCTTAAAATACCGAGCTGTTTGTTCAGGAACAGCAATGCCTAGATCTTCTATTAAAATATGCCTGTACATTTCATACAGTCGCATGTAACGATCAACCTCGCTCATCGTCGGAAACGGCGGCATTTTTTTCCATATCCATCTCGATTCACTGTCAATAATATCGCTGCGAAGATGGTTTTTTTTATTTAAACGCATAACGGTCGAAATTTCACCATAACCGACAACGGTCACTTCGGCGTTCTCGCGATACAGTGTAAAAAAATCAGCTGCAAATTTTTTATAGCATTGAATATCATTTTTCAAATTACCTGCAACGTCATCGATCCTTTCAATAAAATGCCTCAAATTATCAAGATCGTTTTCCGTCAGTCCCACCAAAGATATATCGGTGCCGATAAATTTCTTCATTGTGGGGATGTATCGTTGAAAGTATGGTATTTGTCTTCGGGCGAGTTCAACCAGAGAGTCTATTCCTTCCATTAGTATTGACATCAAGTTTTTTCGGGCAGTTTCACTGGCTATATGCAGATTCAAAAACTCATTGATTTCACCCCAGTCAATGTTAACGAGTGCCATGTCGCAGTTCAGCATATATTCAGCCATATCGCTATCGCCGAATAAACCCATTAAAATTTCTATGCTGTTCTGAGTTAATTCCGGATCTTTGAGAAAATTAAGATTCCCCTTTTTTGTCCATAGGTCCTGAAAATTATCCCGGAGAGATTGTATTTCTTTGCTTTTCGATGCATACTGGATATAGCGCAGCCTTTTTTTCTTGAATGCATAGGCCAGGTCGATATTCTTCAGTAATTCTATAAGATGATCGCCCTTATTATCATTCCTCTTCATCGCCTAGAGACCTCCCATTTTGGCAAATGCATGATCCATGCGTTTCAGAACCTCCTCCCCATCCTTCTTTGTAATAGTCAGCACCGGCATGAATTGAAGAACCTTCGGATCATTTCCGGAGTAAACCAGATATATCCCTTGATCAAATAATAGCTTCATCATCAACAAGGCTGTTCCTTCATCCTTGAATTCCAGGCCCATCATGAGTCCCATTCCCCTGATTCTGAGCTTCAATGAAGGATATTTTATCGATAATCCCTTCAGACCTTCATTGAAAAATTCCGCCATTCTGGACACATGATTGAGGAAGGCCTTACGCCTGCTAATGCGGATTACCTCCATGGCGGCGCAGCACCCTATTTCGCTTCCTCCGAATGTTGAAATATGGACAAATGGATCCGTGCGAAGAAATCCGGCATATTTCTCCTGATACACTGTGGCGCTGATAGGGTATAGACCTCCGCTCATACCCTTCCCCAGAGTAACGATATCCGGCACCACCTTAAAATGCTCAAACCCCCACATGGTTCCGGTTCTCCCAAAGCCGGTTTGGATTTCATCCAGAATGAGCAGCGCCCCGCAGACATCGCACAGTGATCTCACCCGGCTATAGAATTTCTTGTCCGGAACGACTATGCCTAATGTTGCGGGAATTGTTTCGAATATTACTGCCGCGGTTTTATCCGACAGCGCTTTTTCAATACTCTCCACATCATTGAACGGAACCTGTTGGAATCCTGGAGTAGTTGGCCCGAATTTGTCTCTGAATTTACCGTCTCCGGCAGCCATGGCCAGGCCCGTGTGGCCATGATATCCTCCCTGTGCCGAAATAATGTCGGGCCTGCCTGTTACGCCTCGGGCAAATTTTATTGCGAAATCGACAGCCTCACCGCCGCTCACCCCGTACACGACCTGGTTCAATCCCTTCGGCATAATCGACGAAATCAATTTTCCCAGGAGAGCCTTCGGTTCGCTTATGAGATGATGATTACCTATATCATAGGTTTTCATTGCCCGCTCTATGACGCGAATTATTTCAGGATTGCGATGGCCGAGGTTGAAAACACCGCCGTTGCTGTGGCAATTGATATATTGCTTGCCGTCAATATCATACAGGAAAGGCCCGATTCTTTTCCCCGGGATAAGCACCATATCATATTTTGTATAGATATCCGCTTTCCCCGGTGAAACATGGTTGGCATATAGTTTGGTGATTTGTTTCTTTGTGCTCATTATTCAATCCATGAAGCCATACAATGAGATTCACAACGGTACTGTATCATTAACAATCAAAACCTTAAAGTTATAATAACACTGATATCCAAAATTTTCAATTACTAATTTTTAATTCAAGCTGGCTGATCCGAAAAACAGTTTTATTAATACTTTATTAATTGTTAGTAAAAACTCTTCCAGAAAACTCTCACTTTATATTTTCTTTCAAAAATTGCCCTCAATCAAATCTTTGATATTGAGTTTCAGAGATTTGACTCGTTATGATAAAAATAACTTGCATAATAATCAAAAAAATATAGCACAAAACCTATGAATGAAAAAGTAGTGTTTGATATTGCCGTATCCCCCAAATCCTCCCGGAGCATAATAACCCTCGGTCCCGGCAATTCCATTAAAGTATTTCTCAATGCCCCCCCTGTCGATGGAAAAGCCAATTCAGAGCTTGTTTCTCTTTTTTCGAAAAAATTGAAGATTCCCAAATCAAACATAACAATTGTTTCAGGCCAAAAAGGCAAAAAAAAGCGAATCGCCATTGAAGGACTGTCACGAGAAGCCATACTGGAAAAATTATCAAATCCATGACATTGAAAAAAACTGACGTACTTTTTATAATATAAGCGGGAATAAGAATGAGAAAAATCGGCGTACACCTATCTATATCTGGTGGCCTTCACAAGGCCCTCATCAAAGCTGATGAGTTGAACATCGGGGCAGTGCAGTTATTTTTAAAAAATTCCAATCGCTGGGAAGCAAAGCCCTACAATGCCGATGATATTGATACTTTTATCAGCATATGGAAAAATCTTCCGGGCCTTGCGGTCTTTGCACATTCCGGCTATCTGATCAACCTTGCCGGGACCGGCGATGTCCTTGCTAAATCATTAACGGCTCTTGCTGACGAACTCAATCGAGCGCACCAGATGCATATCAACTATCTGGTTCTTCATCCCGGGAGCCACGGCGGCAGGGGACTCGAATCCGGCATAGATGCTGTCGCAAAAAGTCTGGATTCTGTTTTCAAGGCCAATAAAAATACCGGCATCCTGCTTGAAACAACCGCCGGTCAGGGATCCTCCATCGGCCATCGATTTGAGCATCTCCGCGAAATTATCGATAAAACATCCTATCCCGACAGGCTCGGCATTTGCCTGGATACCTGCCATATTTTTGCAGCTGGCTATGATATATCAAAAAAAGAAACATACAGGGCCGTTCTTTCCGATTTTGATGCCATCATAGGACTGAAAAAGCTTAAATTGATTCATATCAATGATTCAAAAAAAGGATGCGGCTCCATGGTGGATCGCCATGAGCATATTGGAAAGGGATGCATCGGTATCGAAGGATTCCGCTTGTTGCTAAATGACGCGATGCTTAAAAACATTCCCATGATACTTGAAACCCCGAAATTCAACGATGATGAAGCTGATAAAAATAATTTAAAAGTATTGAAGCGACTAATAATAAAACAATAGAATCCAATGCTTCACCCACAATAATTGAACTTGGATGACAGGAAAATAATATAAGATAAGGAATCTGCGATGATTGAAAAAAGCGCCATCGGATATCCCATTTTTGTTAAAAGTGACCTTGACGGTTTTATCGGCCTCTTCATTGACAACCTTGTCAATCTCCTCATCATTACCGGCCTGTGCCTTTCCATTGGGATGCCGGCATCGCTGGTCTTCGGCAGAATGCTTCCGGGCACGGCAACCGCCGTTCTTGCCGGAAATATTTTTTATTCCTGGCAGGCCCATCGCCTGGCAAAACGGGAAGGGCGTTCAGATGTCACTGCGCTTCCCTATGGGATAAATACCGTAAGCCTTTTCGCCTTTTTCACGCTCATTATCGCACCGGTCTTCATCCAGACAAAAAACGCCGATTTTGCCTGGAAGGTCGGGGTCATAAGCTGTTTCATCAGCGGATTCTTTGAAGGCATCGGCGCTTTTGTCGGAGACAAATTGAGAAAAATCACTCCCCGTGCCGCTCTTCTTTCAACCTTGGCGGGTATCGCCATTTCATTCATCGCCCTGGATCAGACCATCAAGATATGGGACAAGCCACTGATCGCCTTTATCCCTCTGGCCCTGATCATGGCTGAATACTTTTCACACGTCAAGCTTCCGTTCCGCATACCCGCTGGTTTTTACGCCCTTATTGTTGGATCTGCCATTGCCTGGTCCACCGGGGCCATGGACGGGGCCAAGCTCTGTCAATCCACAAAAGAAGTATCACTATATCTTCCCGGTTTTTTTCTTTTCGAAATTCTCTACGGCATTAGCATACAGGATATTCTTCCATATCTTTCAATTTCAATACCCATGGGTGTTATGGCTTTTTTTGGTACATTGCAGAATATCGAATCCGCCTCGGCTGCCGGCGACACTTACCCCGCCATGCCGACTCTGTTGATGAATGGAATAGGCACCATAATCGGGTCCTTTTTCGGCTCGCCTTTTCCGACCACGGTATATATAGGCCACCCCGGGTGGAAAGGCCTTGGCGCCCGGTCCGGATATTCCATCATCAATGGCGCAGTCATGACCATAATCTGTTTCACCGGTCTCATGAGTGTAATTGTCTCAGCCGTGCCCCTTGAAGCGGGTTTTCCCATCCTGCTCTGGATTGGCGTAATTATCACAGCCCAGGCTTTCCAGACCACTCCGTCGAATCATGCGCCGGCAGTGGCCCTGGGACTCATGCCCTCCATTGCCGCCTGGGGCTTGTCATTACTCCGACAGTTCATCAACATTGAAGGCAACCATACGACCCGGCAGATAAATGAAATCATATCGCAGAAGCTGCCACATTTGAAAGGAATTCTGGTTTTTTCCGAAGGTGCGCTGTTTTCCGCAATGTTTCTTTCTGCCGTGGCTGTTTATCTAATTGAAAAAGATTTTTTAAGGGCATTTTTCTGGACGCTGCCCCTGATCCTTTTCTCGTATGTCGGTCTGATTCATTCACATGAAATTGGATTCGGCCTTGCGGGAGACATTACGCTGGGATATATTCTTTTCGCGTTAATACTCATCTCAATTTATATGTATAACAAATATTATTTATCGCGACGGAATAAGTAGCATGATCAATTTTTGGTTGTTTTCAATAAAAAAAGCGGGGCTTTCGCCCCGCCAATGGCGCAATTTATTTTACTACTCCGGATGCTTTAAGCTTTTCAATCTCATCCGCTGATTTTTTAAGTAATTCAGTGAGCATCCACGTCGTATGCTGTCCGTGCTCCGGAGCTGCACCCCGTACCTTTGTTTCGCTGTTTTTTGTTTTTATCGCCGGCCCGTATATGACCACATTTCCACGGCCCGGCTGCTCCAATTCTACGGGGATCCCCCGTGCCACCGTATGGGGATGCTCCACAACATCTTTTACATTGAGAATGGGAGAGGCGGGAACCTCGAACTTAATCAATACTTCCATCAATTCATCGGTCGTCTTATCCCCGACCCATTCCTGAATGATCTTCTTCAATTCAGGTTCATTTGCATTGCGGACAAACAGGTTTTTAAAACGCTCATCGGTTTTGAGCTCCGGCTTTCCCATTGCGTCGCACAGCTTGTGGAATGTTGAATCCCCGGCGCTGCATATCATGAAGTAGCCGTTTTTGGCATGGAATGTATCAAAGGGACTGACATAGGGATACCGATTTCCGGTTCTTTTAGGAACATTTTTTGTAACAGTATAATCGGTCCAGACCCCTGCCAGAAGATTGATAGCCGTTTCATACATCGACAGATCGATGTATTCGCCTTCGCCGCATTTCTCCCTCGCGAAGAGGGCAGCGCATATGGCAAAGCCGGCGTGCATTGCCGTAGCGAGGTCAATGATAATGGGACCGGCCTTTACCGGAGGTCCATCGGGAAAACCGGTAACATCCATAATCCCTGAACAGGCCTGTATGATGGAATCATAGGCCGGGCGTTTCGATAGCGGACCGAATTGGCCGTACCCGGACAATGACAGCATAATTAGCCTAGGATTAATTTTTTTCAATGACTCGTAATCTATTCCGAGCTTGGCCATAACGCCTGGCTTATAATTTTCAACCAGAACGTCGGCAGTTGCCACCAGTTCCTTGAATACCTGCACTCCCTCGGGTTTCTTCATGTCGATGACAACGCTCTTCTTAGCCCTGTTCATGACAATAAAAGGAGCTGAAAAACCATTAACATAAGGCGGGAACAGGCGTGCATCATCACCAATACCGGGTTTTTCAACTTTGATGACTTCCGCTCCCATGTCGGTGAGCAATGCCGTCGTTGCCGGCCCGGCGATATTGGCGGTAAAGTCAATAATTCGTATACCTTCAAGCATAGACCTCATATATAACCTCCAAAAAATACCGTACAAAAAAAAACCAACCAGATGGTTAGATTTGGTTGATTATCCAACCAATCAAAAATAATTGCATATTGCAAGTGTTTTTTTCTGAAAATCGAAATTTTTTTAATTCTAATTATGAATGGCTGAATAATAAAAAAGGGGCTTTTCCTTAATAAGAAAAGCCCCTTTGAAAATATCTAGAAGTTAGATTGGTTTTTTACTTTTCCATAGCGTTAAATACGTATTCGGCTATGTCAAAATTTTGCATATTCTGAATATCCAACTCGGTGATACCATCGGAAAGCATGGTCATGCAGAACGGGCAGGCAGTGCAGACCTTCGTCGCGCCAGTTGACTGGGCATCCTTGGTCCTGAACTGGTTTATCCGTGTCCCCAGGTGCTCTTCGATGAACATACGCGCGCCTCCGGCGCCGCAGCAGAAGCTGGTCCGGTGATTTCTGCTCATTTCCACGAAATTCACTCCCGGTATCGCCTTGAGTATTTCCCTTGGTGCCTCGTAGATCTCATTGTACCGGCCCAGGAAGCAGGAATCATGATAGGTGATGGTTTCGTTGAGAGCATTCACCAGCTTTATCTTCCCGCTCTTGATCAAGTCATTGATAATCTCGGTATGATGATATACCTCATAATTTGCCTCAAGGGGGCCGCCCTCGGCGTTTTTGCCCACTTTTGCGAATTTCTTGTATTCTTTCTTTATGACATTGTAATCATGCGGACAGGTGCAAACGATCTTCTTCACGCCATAGGCCTTGAAGTTTTCAAGGTTCTGGGTTGCCAGCGCGTGGAAGAGATACTCGTTGCCGCCTCTCAATGCCGCGTCGCCGGAATCTGCTTCTTCTGCCCCGAGAATTCCGACTTTAACTCCAGCTTTTTTCATGATATTCAGGAACGCTATGGCGACCTTTTGATTCCGCTTGTCGTAGGAAGCGGGAGAGCCGACAAAGTAGAGGTATTCGACTTCGGCGTCTTCCGCCATTGTCTTGACGCCGAGGTCAGCAGGGAGCCACGCTCCCCTTTCGCCGAAAGCAAAACCATAGGGATTGAAATTGTTCTCAAGGTTCATAAAGGTTGTCTGCAATTCCGGAGCCATGTCGCCTTCCATGAGAACTTTATACCGACGCATATCGATCATCTTCTGTATGTGCTCGATATTGACAGGGCAGGCTTCCTGGCAGGCGGAGCAGTTGGTACAGGACCAGAATTCGTCTGACTGAACGGCACCGTCTATAAGCGGAGTTGTTTCGACAGTGGAGGGATCTTCAGCAAGTTTCAGCTTGGGAATCCGCTCTTCCATATTGGCCTTGATGTCGTTGACCAGCTTTTTCGGCGATAGTGGCTTCTCGGTGAGCCACGCCGGGCAGTTGTCCTGGCAGCGGCCGCACCGGGTGCAGGCGTCGCTGTCCATAAGCTGTTTCCAGGTGTAATCTTCAACCTTGGAGACCCCGAAACTTTCGGCGACTTCGAACACGGCCGGGTCTATGATGGCCAGACCATACTTGGTCTGGGAATTCTCATTATTGATATTACCGTAGTATACGTTCAGCGATGAAATCACGATATGTCCCAGCTTGTCGGAACCGGCAAGACCTATAAACACAAAGGCTCCCAGCATATGGATCCACCAGCTGAACTGGTGCATGACCCTGAGAGTAGAATCGCTGAATATCGAGAAGAAAAATGCCAGGACATAGCCGAAGGGCGACCAGACTTCCCAGGCCGGGAAATCAGACATCGCAATACGCATTGCTTCGCTGGTGAATCCTGTTATGACGATTATAAGGATAAGAACCAGCGCAAAGGTGTCAATCGGTTTGGTGTCTAGCCTGGTCGGCTTGGTGATATACCGGCGATAGATGCCCATGCAGACTCCGATGAATACTACCGCACCGGCCAGATCCGCGGCTAATGACCAGAAGAGGTAAAAATTGCCCGTTATAAAGCGCATATGGAAGAACAACTCGAAGAAGTCGTCCTGGGCCATAATGATCAACGTCACTATGAACAGAGCGGCAAAACCGAAGAACAATGATGCGTGCATAATGCCGGCGAAGGACTCACGCAGGATTTTGGCCTGTAATATTACATATTTAATGACTGCCAGTATTCTTTTTTCCGGGTAGTCGGTACGCAACTCAGGTTGTCCTTTTCTCCAGATAAGAACCCGCTGAACAACACTATAAACAAGGTAGAAGAAGGCGATGAACATGAAGATGTATATTCCCCACCTCATAAATCCATGCGGTCCGCCGATGTTGAAGAAAGATTCTCTCGAAATTTCTTCCAACGGGACGCCATACGATCCAGCAAACTTCATACAAATCCCTCCTGGTTTAAATATAAAGACGGTTTGTTATCTGAATTGTCCGATTTGTATAAATAAATTTCAATTGTCTACCTTTATCTTTTTCATAATAATTAATGTCAACAAAAATTATCGGATGACCATTCAAATCACCAAATCAAGGGAATACTCAAATACACCCCGGGATCAGTAACAGAACATTCCCGTCTATTAATACAATATTTTTACTTATTACAATTTTTTATTATTGACATCACAATTTAATGCCACTAAAAGCATTGTTTATCTTATCGAGAGTGGTCGAGGGACTGGCCCTGTGAAGCCACGGCAACCGTTCAGCAATGAAAGAGGTGCCAATTCCAGCGGAGATGAATCCGGAAGATGAGATGGTAGAGTTCACAACCGCTATCTCATATCGCGGTTTTTTTTATCTCATGCCGCTGATACCCCAACCGCTTTTTATATGACCGACATTAATTACGTTCATTAATATGAGCCATGGATAATAATGATACATCCAGCCGATCAGTGGGAATTGTTGAAACAAAATACTTCTCTTGTGAGCGGTTCACCTTCAGGTCTGGCAGAATATTGAGTCCTGTTATTCTGGCCTATGAAACATACGGCACCCTCAACGATAAAAAGAACAATGCCATCCTCATCACCCACGCCCTGTCCGGCAGCGCCCATGCCGCCGGTTTTCACGGCGAGCAGGACAAGCACCCGGGCTGGTGGGACCTGTACATTGGGCCGGGGAAGCCCTTCGATACCGATAAATACTTCATCATATGCTCCAATGTCATAGGCGGCTGCAGCGGGTCTACCGGTCCCTCGTCTATCAATCCAGATACAGGCAAGCCCTTCGGCCTAGACTTCCCCATGGTCACTATCCACGACATGGTGAACAGCCAGTGGCACCTTATCAGGCATCTCGGAATAGAAAAACTTCTGTCCATTGCGGGCGGATCAATGGGGGGGATGCAATCCCTCAAGTGGGCCATCATGTATCCGGATATGGTCAACTCGGTCATTTCCATAGCCACGTCCGCGTCACTTTCAGCGCAGGGGATAGCCCTGAACGAAGTGGGCCGTCAGGCTATCATGAATGATCCCAACTGGAACGGCGGCAACTACTATGACACGAAGGGACCAGACGCGGGCCTCTCCCTGGCGCGTATGATCGGCCACATCACCTACTTGAGCGAAAAGCATATGCATGAAAAATTCGGCCGGCAGTACAAAGATGATGACCCGGCCATAACGAAATTCGACAACGTCTTCATGGTCGAGTCATACCTTCATTACCAGGGGACCAAGTTCGTGGATCGCTTTGACGCCAACTCGTATCTGTATATAACGAAAGCCATCGATTATTTCGACCTTAAAAAAGATTACGGATCCCTTCATAACGCCTTCTCCTCGGTAGGCTCCAATTTTCTGATCATAAGCTTCACCTCGGACTGGCTCTACCCGAGCACACAGTCAAAGGAAATCGTGCAGGCCCTCCGCGCCAACGGTAAAAATGTAATGTATACGGACATTGAGACCGATATGGGCCATGATACCTTTCTTATCGATTACGAGCCGCTGAAAAGGAATATAACGAATTTTTTAAAAAGGGAATTTGAACGGGTGAACGACTGATGAGCCTTCTTGATCATATTGCCTACGATCTTATCATTGATGAAGTCGCGCCTCATTCGAAAGTGCTAGATCTTGGCTGCGGCGACGGGATTCTTCTGCAGAGGCTGCAGGAGCTCAAGGAGGCCGTGCCCTACGGCGTTGAGATATCGGAAGACGGTGTATGCCAGTGCGTGGAAAAGGGGCTGTACTGCTATCAGGGGGACATAGACGAGGGCCTTGCGGATTACAAAGATAATTCCTTCGATTACGTTATACTGAACCAGACCCTGCAGATCACAAAAAGGCCGTCGTACGTTCTCAATGAGATGATGCGCATCAGCAAGAACGCCATTGTGAGCTTTCCCAATTTCGGCTATTATAAAACCAGGTTACAACTGCTGCTGAAGGGAATCATGCCGAAAAACATGCTTCTTCCTTACGAATGGTATGAGACGCCCAATATTCACTTGTTGACAATTCGGGATTTTCAGATTTTCTGCATTATGCACGGATATCCCATAAAAAAAGAAAATCACTTTTCAGTGACTACCTCCGTCACATCACACAGGGTCGGGGCCTTTCCCAATCTTTGTGCACAGTATGGGTTTTTCGTGCTGGATGGCGAGCGTTATACCCGGCCTAACACCCAATGACCTGTTCCCACCGGAATACAAATTCTTCCCCGATTTTTCTCCCTGTTTTGTAATCAGCCAGCAATGATCCTATGTCCTGTGTTGTCCTGCCGGTGCGCAACTGCGTCTCCGGCGCGATCTGTATTATGGTGGCATCGTTCGGCGGGTTTAGAATAAAATCGACACAGCGGGAATAGGTTTCGGCCTGTGCTTTCACAGCATCCGAAAGCTTCGGCCATGCTCTTGTGGCAAAGGAAGAGATATAGTTCTCGATTCCTTTTTTCTTCCTAAAATGCGCCGGCCTCGTCCGTATCACCGTTATTATTCGTGCCCCCCTCCGGTACGCTTCCATAGCCGGTATCGGATCGGTGACTCCGCCGTCAACATAATGGGTTGAATCAATTTCAACGATCCCCCGGTACAGGAGGGGAACCGCGCTCGATGCCTTCAGGCATTCATTGCAATTACGCTCATTTGTTCTCATGTATACCGGAATCCCAAGATTCGCATTCGTTCCAACGACTACGTACTCTTTTCCCTTATGCTTGAAAATTTCTTCCAAGGAAAGAGGTTCCTGATCATCGATGAGATCCCAGAGGTAATCCAGGTCCATCAGGTGGCCGCCCTGCAAGAATTTCCTCAGGCTGATAAAGCCGGGCCTGGTCATCAACTGCGTATAGATGCGAAAATTCCTCTCATGCTGCCCGGCCAGGTGGGATGCCAGGTTGCAGGCGCCGGCTGACACGCCGACATAAAGGCCAAAAGGATCAAATTTCTTTTCCAGGAAAACATCAAGAACGCCGGCGGGAAAAATACCGCGCATTCCCCCTCCCTCGACCACAAGTGCGCATTTTAACGTTGTATTCTTTTTTACGGTCATGGAATTACCTCATTGCAAAATCTGCCGACCGCCATTGCTATGACGATTCACCGGAATTCTTGTGAACCATCATTGACGAGTAGGCTTCCTTCAATTCATCCAGGGAGTGCACGATTCTGCACTCCGGAATGGCCTTTAAAAAAAGCTTCCCGTATGACTTGCTGGCGATGCGTGGGTCCAGGACAGCGACAATGCCCCGGTCGCTGCTACTCCGTATGAGTCTGCCGAAACCCTGTTTGAATCGTATTACCGCTTCCGGCACCTGGAGGGCTGAAAAGGGATTTTTGCCGAGCAGCTTCAATCGTTCCATCCTGGCCTCCATCGGCGGAGAATCCGGCACCGCAAAGGGGAGCTTCATAACGATCACCCCCCGGACCAGGTCGCCGGGCAGATCGATCCCCTGCCAGAAGGAATTAGACCCCATGAGAACGGAATTGGTGTCATTAACGTACCGGTCGAAGGCCTCCGTCGGTTTCATCGTATCCTGTGAATAAATGGGATATCTGATGATGCCGCTCAGGATGCTTCTAACCTCCCTCATCATTTTATACGACGTGAAGAGCATAAGGCAGTTGCCCTGGAGATGATTGATGATTTCCGCAGCATTGACCGATGCCTGCTCGTTAAACACACTGTTTCCCGGATCCGGGATATCCTTCTCGATGTAAAGCAATACCTGGTTCTTGTAGTCAAAGGATGACGGCAGGGAGAGACCCCGATAATTCTCAATGCCCAGACGGCCGGCGCAATATGAGAAATCACCTCCTATCGAAAGGGTTGCCGATATGAAGATGGACGAATCGTAGCAGGACAGGACCTCCCGCTGGAATAATTCCGATATGTCCACCGGCTGACCCCTCAGAAAGAGATCGCCCAGGGCCGCTTCCGGTTCCTTTTCAATCCAGTAAACATAATTCTCACTTTTCTTATAGACAAACGACGAAAGGCTCTCCAGGTAGGTGAAGAGTTTTCCCCGCGCTATATCAAAGTCGAGGCGCTGGGGGTGATCTTCATCAAATGATTTTTCCGAATCGGCCAGGATCATCATTATTTCCTGCAGTCTTTCAACCAGTACATTGCCCGACGGCTGGACTTCACGGATCCTGACATAGCCCTTTTCCGCAGGCACCACTGATCGTATGGCCTCAAAAAAGGTTGATATCTCCGGCCTGATCGTTGCCGCACAATCGCTCAGCTTTTTCCTTGCTCCATCATTGTTTAGCCCCCTGATCACATTCCCTTTCTTGTCTTCGCGGAACAGATCGATGATTTCCATGATCTCCTCGTATCCGAGGTTGAACCCCAGTTGGGAAGCAGCAATCTCTTCCAGGGAATGAGCCTCGTCGAACACCGCGATCTCGCACTGTGGAAGATAGGTTTTACCTGAGGAAATGTTGGTAAAGAAAAGGTAATGGTTCATGACCAGGAGATTTGACTGGTTCCATTCTTTTCGCGCCCTCTGGTATGGGCACACGGGCGCGAAAAGACACTTGTATGAATAACAGGAATCGCCTTCACGATTTATCTCATTCCATAGGTGACCCGGCAGAGTGAGATCGAAAAAAGTGAAGATTTTCTTACTGTCGAATAAATCGTGGACCTTCTCAAGTTTTCTCAAATCACCCGGATGGAACCTCCCGGCTTTCAATGCTGCCTCAAAGCGGTTCCGGCATGGATAGTTAGAACTGCCCAGGCAGAGAGAATAGGAAAAGTCCATATTGAAGAATCTTCGAACGACTTCCTGCACGATGGGGAGGTCCTTTTCGACAAGCTGTTTTTGCAGCGCCTTAGTTTCGGTTGACACCGCGATTTTTTTATCATGCTCCACCGCATGGAGGACCAATGGAAGGAGATAGGCCAGTGTTTTACCCGTGCCGGTTCCCGCTTCTATGATTCCGTTTTCGCAATTGATGAGGCGTTCTAAAATAAACTCAGCCATATGGAGTTGTTCGCATCTGTATTCATATGACGGTATCATTGTAGAAAGGAAGCCGTGCTCATTAAAGATCTCATTCATGATGATGGTGTGATATGCTGTTCTTCGAAGGATTTTCCCATCCGGGGCACCGATTACGGGACCTGATGACGATTCATTTATGCACCTATGATCTCAATACTGATCAATGTAATATCATCCCTGAGCTGGAGATTTTCCTTTATGCCGATATAATCCCGCAATCTCTTAATAAGGACGTCGTCGATTATGCTGACGGATAAATGCTTGTTCTGATCAACAATATCAGCGATATCCTGTTCTGTCAATCCTTCGTCACGGTCATTGAATTGTTCAAACAAACCGTCTGTAAAGAGAATAACCTTGTCATGGAGATGTATTTCTCTTTCAACAAATTCATACTCGGTATCGCGCTTGATCCCGATCAATTTTCCCGTATGCTTTATAAGCTCAATGCTATTATTGGACACGATAATCTGGTTAGGATGGCCAGCTGACGCATAGCGCAGTTTGTTATTTTTCGTATCAATATCGACGATGACACAGGAAAAAAAAGCATTTAATGAAATGTAGAGGTCGGTGAAAGATTTATTAAGCCATTCCAGAAGCTCCCGGGTATCTTCTATCGTTTTGACTTTTTCATATTCGCTTTTTATTATCATGGTTATGAGCGCCGCCTGGATGCCATGACCGATGGCATCGGCGAGGAAAAACCTGCTGTATCCCGGCGACATCTGGAAAACGTCATAAATATCCCCGCCGATATCCGCCATGGGGTAATAATGAACGATGAGTTTCAATCCCTCGAAGGAATCAAAATTCTCCGGCATGATCCTCTTCTGGATTCTTTTAGCCAGTGTCAGGTCAGCCTGGATCTGGCTGTAGGCCTTGTTCAGATTGTCGTAGGCATTGCTTAATTCCTCGGTGCGCTCCTTGATTTTTGTTTCCAAATCTGTCCTGATTTCATTTATTTCCACAGCCGCGCGATTATAGTTTTCTGAAAATATGGAAAACTCCTTGTCGGAAAAGGGAGGAAAAAACATGCCGCTTCCCCCTG
The DNA here is from genome assembly GCA_017999915.1 of Spirochaetota bacterium. NCBI lineage: Bacteria > Pseudomonadati > Spirochaetota > Spirochaetota bacterium. The sequence continues at coordinate 650,945 of JAGNKX010000001.1, read as the reverse complement.
AGGCAAGCTTTTTCGTAGATCGGTTGATAGTCTCCAGAGATATCCTGAGAATATTGAGCATCAGGGAGAGCAGGAGGCCTGCGGTGATGAGGCTCAATGTGATGAAACCGATTATGACCAGGATCGATTTTTCACTTCGCCGTATTAATATCGTCAGGTTCATCATGGAGAAGAGGACCACCATCAGCATGAATATCGCTTTATATTTAAAGCTCAGCAATACCCTCTGTTTTATCTTGAGTGACCGCTCAAAAAGCATCTGTTCCAGCCTCATCTTGTACGGCCCTGAAAAATATTCCGTCAGGAGAAAGGTGCAGTAACTGATGATGACCGATGAAAATATTCCGCCCAGCAGAATGAAGACAACCCTGTCAAAATCCCCGCTGTAATGATAAATGAGGCCAATAAGAGAAAGTACAACGAGAGTAGTGTAGAATATGCCGGTAAAAAAATTGTTCCTGGGAAGAGCTAATATAGCTGAATACACCTCTTTAATTTCTCTGCTGCTGATATCCTTGAAATTAACGAATATATGTTTTTTATCAAAGTACTTATTGATAAGCCGCACCGTCTTGGAAAACCCCGGGAATCCCCACCGGTAGAGCATACCGTAATGACTGAGATGGAACATGACCGCGATGCCGGTGCAGGTAATCAGGGCGACGATCATATACAGCATCTCATCCCTTTGAAAATTGACCGTGGCATGGACAAAAAAGAAGCCATAAAATGATGTGACCCAGGACCATGTTGTTGTAAACAATGCTATGGTAAAACCAAAGGAGGTTCTGTCATATATGTAGATGAATAATCTCGCTATCATGCTGCTTCAACAAGAGGTGTTTTGCAATTATTGAACAGGTTTACAGGGCATGTCAATGATGTTTTCCGATTAATAAAAATAAAAACCCTCCCGGCAATGACCGGGAGGGCATGTAACAATCATGTTGTATACAATACAGACAATGTATCGCGAGAACTGATCGTTACTTTTTTCCGTAACCGAGAGTTTTCATCGACTCTTCTATTTCACCCAGTATCCCCGGATCATCTATGGTTGAGGGGATGGAATAATCCTGTCCATCGGCTATTTTTCTCATGGTGGACCGGAGTATTTTTCCTGACCGGGTCTTGGGAAGCCTTTTCACGATAACCGCCTGCTTGAAGACCGCCACTGCCCCGATCTGGTCCCGCACCATGTTCACCAGGTCCTTGATGATGTCCTCATTCCCCTTCTTGACCCCTTCCTTGAGCACCACGAACCCGAGGGGAAGCTGCCCTTTAAAATCATCGGCCGCGCCGATAACGGCGCATTCCGCCACGTCAGGATGCTGGGCAATGACCTCTTCCATGGACCCTGTGGACAGGCGGTGACCCGCCACATTGATCACGTCATCGACCCTTCCCATGATGTAAAGGTACCCGTCCCTATCGACATATCCGCCATCGCCAGTGAAATAATAGCCCGGGAACGGATCAGTGTACGATTCCTTGTACTTTATGTCATTCTGCCAGAGGGTCGGCAATGTTCCCGGGGGGAGCGGCAGTTTGATCGCCACCAACCCTTCTGTTTCGGCAGGAACATTCTTCCCCTCGCCGTCGATTATCTCCACCTGGTATCCGGGCACTGCCTTGGTAGGTGACCCGGCTTTTATCGGGAACTGCTCCAGGCCCATGCAATTAGCCGCAATGGCCCAGCCGGTTTCAGTCTGCCACCAGTGATCCACCACGGGTTTCTTGAGCATGTTGGAAGCCCAATGATAGGTGTCCGGGTCCAGGCGCTCCCCGGCAAGGAACAGATATCTGAATTTCGAGAGATCGTATTTTTTCAGATGCTCTCCGTTGGGATCTTCCTTTTTAATCGCCCTGAAGGCCGTCGGCGCCGTAAAGAGCACCTTCACGTCATGCTCGTTGATGACGCGCCAGAAGGCTCCGGGATCAGGGGTGCCCACCGGCTTCCCTTCATACATGATCGTTGTGCACCCGTACAGGAGCGGTGCGTAGATGATATACGAATGCCCCACGACCCAGCCCACGTCCGACGCAGCCCAGAACACCTCGCCGGGGTTCATGCCGTATATGTGTTTCATGCTCCACTTCAATGCGACTGCGTGTCCGCCATTGTCTCGCACCACTCCCTTCGGCAGTCCCGTTGTTCCCGACGTGTACAAGATATACAGGGGGTCAGTCGCCTTGACCGCGACACAATCCGCCGGAACCGCGCTTTTTATGGCTTCATTCCAGTCAACATCCCTTACGGGCGCCAGTGGAGCAGCCGCCTGCTCTCTCTGGTAAATGATGCAATGTGAAGGCTTATTGGCTGCCAGCTCTATGGCCTTATCGAGTAACGGCTTGTATTCAATCGTTTTTTTTCCTTCGATGCCGCACGACGCAGATACGATGAGCTTCGGCTTGGCATCGTCGATTCTGACGGCCAGTTCGTTGGGCGCGAAGCCGCCGAAGACGACCGAATGGATCGCCCCGATCCGCGCGCAGGCCAGCATGGCGACCGCGGCCTGGGGGATCATCGGCATGTAAACGATGACGCGGTCTCCCTTTTCAATGCCATGCTTTTTCAGTGCGCCGGCAAACAAGGCCACTTCATCACGGAAATCCTTGTAGGTGATTTTTTGTTTTATCCCCGTAACGGGGCTATCGTAAATGATGGCAACCTGATCCCCTCGCCCCTGTTCGATATGATAATCCAGGGCATTGTAGCATGTGTTCATTTCACCGTCAATGAACCACCGGTAGAATGGCTTTCGGGAGTCATCCAGCACCTTGCTGTATTTCTTGTACCAGACGACATTTTGGGCCGCTGACCCCCAGAAACTTGCCGGATCCTGAATTGATACATCATACGCTTTCTGATATTCGCCCATAGGTATCCTCCTTAAATATTTAACCTCATAGATAATAAATGAACGGGTTAATCAAGTTCGACTTTGAAATGGTCATCCGCTGCAGTTAATTCTTTTCAATTGGGTGGTCATTGTGTTTCGGCAGATAGTTAATCGTATAACTCATCGGCTCGCCCACGGCAGACCGAATGCGTCTGAAAACGGTCATTACTGAATAATCCAGCATATCAAAGAATTTGCATGTCCTGATTCAATTCATCCCGTTTCAGTATATCTACGAGATAATCGTCAATCTGATAATGTAGCAGTACATGGGTATTCTCGAGAATGACCGATTTCATAGGCACATAATGCATAATTTAATTGTATTATCAATAAGACATTATGCGCACATATTTCATGTGTCAATACAAAAATTGGTCACAGTCCAACTCATCCCTTAATGCGAGTCGGTATTTGACAACCAATCAGCTCTGTTTAAATATTAATTTGACACAACCCAGGGAAATTGTATATTACCAAAGGACAAAACAATCAATCTGTAAGAGTTAAGCACTAATCTATGACCACTGCATATTTATTTGATTCGGTTTACCTGCAGCATGATACCGGCTGGGGACACCCGGAAAAACCTGAGCGGCTCATGCATATCAGCATTGCCATGTCCGAAGCCCCGTATTATGACAATCTCCTGAAACTGACCTCTGCCTTGCCGGAGATGAAGCATATTGAGGCCATACACTCGCGTGCCTATATCAAGCGCGTTGAAAAGAAGATAAAAGGCGGTCAGCAATATCTTGATTCAATGGATACGGCCGTATGCCCCTACTCCTTTGACGTGGCCCTGAAGGCTGTGGGAGGCTCCCTTGCCATGTGCGACGCCGTCATGGAACAACGGGCAATTAATGGCTTTTGCGCCCTTCGTCCGCCGGGCCACCACGCGGAACGTGACTGCGCCGCCGGCTTTTGCATTTTCAACAATATTGCCATTGCCTCACGCTATCTTCAAAACCGCCACGGCGTTGGCAAAATCGCCATTGTGGATTGGGATGTGCACCATGGGAATGGAACGCAGCATTCCTTTGAGCAAGACAACACCATCCTGTATATCAGCCTCCATGAGCATCCCCACTATCCCGGCACCGGCTCCGCCTCTGAATGCGGAACAGGTTCCGGCAAAGGCTACACCATCAACATCCCGATGCGCGCCGGGAGCTCGGAGCATGAATACATGCCTGCGTTCCAGAACAAAGTGATCCCGGCCCTTGATTCATTTAAGCCGGAAATCGTCCTCATATCCGCGGGATTCGACGCCCACCGGAACGACCCCCTTTCTTCTATCAGACTCAGCTCTGAAACTTTCGGGAACTTTACAAGAATGATTATGGCTGTGGCTGATGTCCATTGCAGCGGCAGAGTCATCTCTTTTCTGGAAGGGGGATATAATCTCCAGGCCCTGGGCGAAAGCGTCAGGTTTATGATGGATGCCTTTGTATCGAGTCAGGGAGGTGCCAATGGCTGAATCAATCACCGTTCAAAGCAGGGCTTCAGAGGAACTAATCGATATCACCGGCCAGATCCGTTCCATTATTGAACGAAGCGGAATCACCGACGGGGTCTGCCTCGTATACACGCCCCACACAACGGCCGCCATCACTATCAATGAAAACGCCGACCCTGCCGTGCGAAAAGATATGATCAAAGGATTGCGCCACCTGAAATTCGACGAGGTCATTTTCAGCCATGCCGAGGGTAATTCACCGGCCCATCTAAAATCGTCCCTCATCGGATGCTCGGAGATGGTCATCATCGAAAACGGCCGCCTGTGCCTGGGTACATGGCAGGGGATCTATTTCTGCGAGTTTGACGGACCCAGAACCAGGTCGGTTCTGGTGAAGTTTGTCAATCAAACTTGAACTTTGGATACACGTCGATTATGCCGATGCTGAATGCCAGCACCCGAGCGACGTACTGGTAATACCTGGTCATAAAATCAAAGAGCACATGGGGCCAGCCGCCGGTTATGAGGACCGAGAGAATCCCTACGATAAATACTATGGGTATGACAATGCTCATAAGCCCCATGATAACCAGGTGCGGCAATGTCAGCAGGATTATGCCGATCCCTGACAACCGGAGAAACGCCAGCAGTCTCGATGAGCGGAGAGGAAAGACGATACGCATCTGCAGCGGATAATCGATGTTATCACGACCTGCGTAGATAGGCATCTCCTCCACGATACCGATCGATGAAGCGCTTATTGACAGAAGATATCGAAGGGTATTTTCATGGATTTCCGAAAAATCCTCGATGTTCTTCTCTGTAAAAATTACCACAATATGATTGATAAATCCGAGAATGATTGACAGTACATTATACACGAAGAAGACTATATAGTGCGGGATGAGGGCCAGAAAAAAGAGCCCAAAAAGCCTCAGGACTGCGCCAAACCGTGAATACTTTATGGAATAATCGATGGAAAAGTTAACGGCCCCGCGCGTGACCATGTCGGGAATTTTCTTCTGAAGCCCACCCTGCCCCGGTATGCCTTTTTCTCTATCGTCAAGCTTGAACAATTCGTCTTCATTTTTTGAGATAGCCGAAATGCCAGCTCCAGCCGCCATCCCTGCTCCGATTGCTATCCCTGCTCCAGCCGCTTTACTCGCTCCGGATTCGACACCGATCAGCTCCAAATCCTTGTCAAAATCTATTTCCGGAAGATCGGACAATTCATCAACAACAAGAAGGTCTTTCTTTTTTCGTGGTTGCTCCACCAGGATTGATTCCGCTTCTTTCAATTCCTTCTCGATTTGATTCATGTCGATGTCTGGGCCCATATCATCAACGCTCAATGCAAAATCATCTTCGTCTTGTTTTTCCTCTCCCTTAGACGATACCGTTATTAACTCATCATTGGTCAACTCTTCAATTGTCAGGCCCGCATCCTCAAGGGTCAGTTTCTCGTCTTCGTCAAGGTCCTCCCCCTTCTTTATCTCGTTACTTTCCTCGAGGGATATATCGAGCGTATTCAGGTCCAGCGTAATATCCTCATCATCCTTGTCCTTCGGGGCCTTTCCGACTTCCTCCAGTTCCTGAATTGTCTCTTCTGAGAAATCTGAAAGATCGAGATCGAGCTCCTCGTGGCTTTCCCCTTTAGAAATCTCTTTCGATTCCTCCAGGTCTATATCAAGGGTGTCAATATCTATGGTTATACTCTCATCTTCATCTTCATGGAGCATGCCCTCTTTCTCCGCACCTCCGGGAGCGGCAGTCGCCTTCCCTTTCGGCTTATCCGTCACATCGCCCCCCTCTTCCAGGTCGATGTCAAGATTATCAATATCTATGGTTATGCTCTCATCTTCATCTTCATGGAGCATGCCCTCTTTCTCCGCACCTCCGGGAGCGGCGGTCGCCTTCCCTTTCGGCTTATCCGTCACATCGCCCCCCTCTTCAAGGTCGATGTCAAGATTATCAAGGTCTATGGTTATGCTCTCATCTTCATCATCATGGAGCACGCCCTCTTTCTCCGCACCTCCGGAAGCGGCGGTCGCCTTCCCTTTCGGCTTATCTGTCACATCGCCCCCCTCTTCCAGGTCGATGTCAAGATTATCAATATCTATGGTTATGCTCTCATCTTCATCGTCATGGAGCACGCCCTCTTTCTCCGCGCCTCCGGGAGCGGCGGTCGCCTTCCCTTTCGGCTTATCCGTCACATCGCCCCCCTCTTCCAGGTCGATGTCAAGATTATCAAGGTCTATGGTTATGCTCTCATCTTCCATTGAATCCTTAGCCCGGTAGACCTCTTCTGTTTGTATCTCCTCGTCAAGAACCATATCCGGCTCCAGGCGTTTGGAAGCTATGTGTTCCGATTCTACTTCAAGTGGCTCAAAATCGTCTATAATTTCCTTTTTCTTTTCATCTTCCGCAAGAAGTTTTTCAATATCATCAATTTCATCCAGTTCAATCGGTTCTTCGGCGACACTTTTAGGCTCCATTTCATCAAGGATTAAGCTTGAGTCTGATGCACCCGTGTCGATATCCAGATCCAGGTCATCGAAGGTTATTGAATCTTCTTCCTTTCCGGCTGTTTTTCCCTTTTTCTTAGGATGGGTCTCCTCTGTTTCCAGATCAATATCAGTTATACCGAGATCTTTTAAATCATCATCAATGTTCAAATCGTCCAATGGAACGTCGGAACGCATATCATCAGCAGGAGGGAGGTCGCTGTGATCGATTGACGTATCCATACCTTCAATTTTTTCCGGTTCTGCAAGTCCCGATAGATCATCGGTATCGACCATCACCGAATCATCAAGAAGCATTTCGTCATCGGCGAGAAGATCTCTCTTAGCCGCACGCTCCGGAACATGGGGCGCCGGGACTTCATCGAACATGCTTTCCGGTCCGGTGCCGATCGCGGCTTTATCCCGGGAAGAACGCGCCGGTGTTTCGTTGTGCGCTTCATCTATGACAGTCGGTCCCGTCATTGAAGCCACCGCTTCTTTCCTGTTGTCGATTATATTTTCATGGTCGCATTTCGGACAGGTAAATGCGAATTTTTTACCCATGACCTTATCGTCATCAACGGCAAAAGCAGATTTACAGCTCGTACATCTGACTATCATTGCTGGCTCCTGTTCAGCTTAACGACCCGGGAAAAATTTTTCATTTAAATTATGCTGAATAATGATCGGGAATATAAACACACACGGTAAAAACAGGATCATGTACCATTTTGCATCCCGGCCATTCATTAGTTCCGATTTTTGCAGATATTTCAAATTCAGATATAATCCCCATATTCCAATGGTAAATATGGTCAACAGGATATTGATGATGGGATCATCCTCGAAGGCCCTGCTGACCCGTGCAAGCCACCAGAAATAATAGAAACCGCAGGTTATGATCATCAACAGAAACAAGACAACGAGATTATTTTCAGGTATATATTCATCCATATGCATCCACCCTGGCATTGTTTATCAAAAACTTGATACCTGTGCCTACATTTCATTAACGGTATAAAATATTCATTTTTTTAAATTTTTTTCATCAATTTGTCAATTTTACAAGATAAATATCATATATATTGAACAGCGTCCGATAGCCTTTATCCTATTTAATAATACAGTCTGGAATTAACATTTTCAATTGAAAAAAGGCCGTCCGCTTATTATTGTATTAAAACCAATTCTTATTTTCTTGGGTAAATAATTTGACATAATTCCATCCTGTTCTATTGTATTATGTCAATGTATATAAACAGTAAATATTTGAGCAACAGCCCCCTTGTTTGGCTTCTTGAGGATTCGGATCCTTCAATACGATACCTGGCGAGCAAGGAAATATTAGAAGATCCCGCCTGCGATAGCCTCTATGGAGCCATTCTGGAAACACCTTCCATAGAAAAAATGGTCAGTAAAAAAAGGATTCTCCTTGGAAACATCAACAATGATGATGTCTTTTATCACGGCATTGTATGGTGCTTTGCCGAAGCAATCGAACGAGGTCTTGACAAGCGATCGTTGATCATTCAGAATTCCGCAGAGTTCATTATTTCCCATTATCAAACTCGATCAGGCGGGTTCTCATTGCAATGGAAGCCTCTGACAGAATTAGCCTGCAGAACCGGTGACTTGATACGGCTCCTCCTCAAAGCCGGCTTCAAAGACGAAAACATTTGCCGCGGCATTGAGTGGATTGCGACGCATCAGCGCCATGACGGCGGATGGCTCCATTGTCCCCTCGCCGGCACCTGTGATCAGTTAAAGCTGATCCTGCTTAATAAACCCGGATCAGGACTGAAAAGGGAACACGATCATTCCGTCACCAGCTGCATCTATGCTACCATAGCCTGCTCAATGGCCCTTGTGGATTACAAGCAGATCACCGGCACAAAACAGTATGACGCCGCAATATCCATTGCGGCAGAATATTTTCTCCGGCGCTCATTGTACAAAACCAGCCAGGGTGATCCGATACGGCCCAGGCCTTCATGGAACCATGATTTCCGCCTGCTCGGATACCCGGTTATGTCTCAATACGATATACTCCTGGGAACACTTTTCATTGCAAAAGCGGGCTTTCTCGGTGACAGGAGGGCAGGGGAAGCATTTAACCTCATCATATCAAAACAAAACAGTGACGGGTCCTGGAACATGGAAAACGCTCAAACCGGTATGATGTTCGGCAATGAACCGAGAAAACACATAGGGAATAAAAGCAAATGGGTTACACTCCAGGCGGTGCGCCTCCTCGCGCTTTATGAAAAAAATCGTAAAAAACAGCAAGGATCAGATATAGCGAGATGATATCCTTAATTATTAATTTTCCTCACTTTTATATTTGATAAATTTGAATTTACAATTTATCTTATCTATAAGATAATGTCATAATTCTGATATCCTGCACCCTGGCCCATCAGAAAGCAAACTCACACACACCAAGGAGAATACAATGGTTGAAGAAGGAAAATTCGTACAGATCCAATATACCGGGACCTTTGACAATGGAGAAATTTTCGATTCCAATGTGGACGGAGACCCTCTTGAATTCCAGGTCGGTTCAGGTTCGATTATCGTCGGGCTCGACCGTGCGGTGATCGGCATGAACATCGATGACGAAAAAAAAATATCGATCAGCCCGGAAGACGGCTACGGCGAATACAACAATGATTTTGTCATGAACATACCTCTGGCCGAGATGCAGTCCAATTTCAACCCCGAGCCGGGAATGATCATATCCATCCAGATGGAAAACGGCAGTCTCATTCCGGCGAGGATAACCGAGGTCAATGGGGAAACGGTTATACTCGACCTCAATCATCCCCTTGCCGGGAAGACCCTTCACTTCGCAGTGAAAATTCTCGCCATCAACAACGAAGCACAGCTGGAGAGCGGCTGCAGCTGCTGTGATGACGATTCATGCAGCAGCGGATCCTGCGGTGAAGGAGGGTGCTCCTGCTGACGGCATGAGCGGATACTCCGCTATTCGATATCATAGCCGCTGTTGTGTCACCGGGCGTGAAAACTCCGCCCGGGGTCATTCATTCGATAATGCAAAACCTGCTGAAAGAATGAAACATATAGAATGCAGGTATGACGTATCTTTTCCGGCCAGAAGCCAAGTATAAGTCCGGATGTTTTTGAAATAAAACCAACCATTGAATTTTAGCATATTCATGGTATAGCAACTCAAGGCCATGTAGAACCCTTACGTGAAGAACCTGGACAGGATACCCCCGGCAACAAGGTAATATGACTATTTCTATCACCTGGCCGTATAGAAAAAACCTGCTGTGACGACTAACGGGACCTTTTATTTTTTCCGATGGCATTTCCGACCAGTGGGGTGAATGATATATCCCGCCCTCTCAGCTCCGTGAAATACACCGATGTTCCAGGGTAAAACCAAGAATCGAACGATAATCGAACCCTTGAATTAATAAATGAGATTGGTAAAAATACTTGCCATCAATAATGTATTATTTTGTATTGTAATATTGGATAGTTAACAGTTTACGATATGGTGTAATTTAGTCAATGTGGTACAATTAAAAGGAATTTTATATAGTATATTAAAAATAAAAAAAGGTGAATTGCAATGAATCATTTCAAGGGATCCGATGATTATGTATTGTCACAGGCTCTTAGGGACAATGTCAATGTTTCCATAGCCCTTGAGCGTCCTCTCATTGTTAAGGGAGAACCCGGGACCGGAAAGACACTGCTCGCCCATTCAATCGCAAAGGGTCTTGGAAAGGAGCTCATCATATGGAATATAAAATCCACGACCAAGGCGAAAGAAGGTCTCTATGTTTATGACACCGTACAGAGGCTTAATGATGCCCGATTCGGTGACGGGAACGTATCTGATATAAAGCAGTATATCAAGCTTGGCAAGCTGGGAGAGGCCTTTAAATCGGAAGAGCAGGTCGTTCTCCTCATCGATGAGATTGACAAGGCTGAATTGGAATTCCCCAACGATCTCCTGAACGAGCTTGACGAGATGAGTTTCTATATCCCTGAAACGGGCGAGATCATCAAGGCGAAGCACCGTCCCATCATGATCATAACCTCCAACAGCGAAAAGGAGCTGCCTGATCCGTTCCTACGCCGCTGCATATTCCATTACATCGAGTTCCCTGATACTGAGCTCATGGAAGACATCATCAAAGTGCATTATCCAAAAATCGAGAAAACCCTTCTCAGGGAGGCGCTGAAGCGCTTTTACTGGATCCGTGAATTCGACATGCTCAGGAAAAAGCCCTCCACGAGCGAGCTTATTGACTGGCTCCAGGCACTTCAGGTAGGCGGCATTTCTGCGAAGGCCATAGAAAAAGAGCTCCCCTTTGTCGGAACCCTTCTCAAGAAGAAGGAGGATGTCGATCTGGTTGAAAAATCTGGGAAGTCCCATTATGCTTACAATACCAGCATGAGGACCAGGGATGTTTATTAATTTCTTTTTTTCTCTCAAATCGCACGGCGTCCCTGTTTCCATCCATGAATGGATGACCCTCCATCACGCCCTGTCATTGAATCTGAACAACTGCAGCCTGACGGATTTCTATTATATCGCAAAATCGATCCTGGTAAAACATGAAATCCATTTCGATAAATACGACATGGCCTTTCTTGACACCTTCAAGGATATCGAGACCACCGATGAAATGCTGGAGGAGATACTTGCCGGCCTGAAAAAAGTCAAAGAGTTACATCTTACCGAAGAAGAGAAAAAAGAGATCGAGCAGCTCAATCTCGATGAAATCCTCAAGAATTTCGAGGAACAGTTAAAGGCCGGTCACTATAAAGATCACGTGGGAGGAAACAAGGCAATCGGCACCGGAGGGCGTTCGACCCAGGGGGCATGGGGGTATAATCCGGCTGGCATCCGCATCGGCCAGGGAGAATCGCGTCATCACAGGGCTGTCCAGATCGCGGAAAAAAGGACCTTCCGCAACTATTCCAGCGACATCACCCTGGACACGCGACAGATGAAGGTCGCCCTCTCTCACCTCCGTTCGCTCCTGCCCATCGGCATGGGCGAAAAGCTCAATGTTGAAGAAACAATCGATGCGACCTGCAAAAACGCCGGGGAGATCGAGCTCATATGGGAGAACAAGGAAAAGAAGGCATCAAAAGTCATGCTCCTTATGGACGTGGGCGGCTCCATGACTCCCTACGCTGAGCTGGCAAGCAGGCTCTTCTCTGCCGCCTCCTCCCAGATCAGCAAATTCAAGCATTATTATTTCCACAACTGCATATACCAGGAATTATGGACAGATATTGAAAGAAATAAGACCATATCATCGCAGGACCTGATACGGAGCGAGGACAATGACTATAAGGTGATTATCGTCGGGGACGGCGAAATGGCTCCTTCCGAATTGACCTGGGTGAACGGCGCCATAGACTACTGGTATCACAACGATACGCCCGGCATCGTATGGCTTCAGCGGTTCAAGGATAAATTCAAGAATATCATATGGCTCAATCCCATTCCCGCCCGCTCGTGGAACTATGTCCAGACCATCAGGATGATCCGGGGCATTTTCCCCATGTTTGAGCTCACCCTCGACGGGCTCGATGAAAGCGTTAAATACCTCATGTCGGGAAAGTGCGAATTATATCACAACTGACCCGGCAGTGCGCCGTGTCACCTTTATACTTTTTTTGTCATGGTCAGGGTATTCTGCATGGCTTCATGGGAATATTCCACCTTATCCATCAAGGTCATGATGAAATATATACCCAGGCCCCTCATCTTCCCGGATTTATAATGCTTTTCAATGTCCGGCAGTTCGGCCTTGGTAATATCGAATTTATCCCCGAAATGATTTATGGTAATGATCACTTCATCGCCATGGAGCATGCATTCCACATGGATCGTGTCATTTTTTTTATAATGTGAAGAGTGCTCGACTATGTTGACCACTGCTTCATATACCGACAATTCGATACGAGATGCGGATGCCTCGCTGATATCATGCTGTTTGAGGAATTCAACCACGGAATCCCGCACATGATCCAATTTGCTGATTATCCTCGGCACATCGATGGTTATTTTATCAGGGATTTCCGCCATAGAGCAATCCTGCTTCATTTCCGCTTCATCAGAATGAGTCAATGGCTTGTTGATCATTTTCGAAAATTTTAAACAGGGTGAGAAAGCCGAGTAGCTTGAAAATTTTCCTAATTTTTTCATTCATTGCGGCGATCCTTATCTCTCCGCCATGCTTGCTTAATTCATCATTGGCGCTGATGAGGACACCGAGCCCCGCACTGGCAATATAGTCCAGTCGTTCCATGTTGCATACGACTTTCCTTGCTCCCTTTTCAATCTCACCCTTGATTTTCGAATGAAATTTCGGTGAGGTCTCAGCGTCCAAACTCCCGCCTATTGTAATAAGGGTCACTGGTCCTTGTTTTGATGATGAATACTGAAATACCGCCATAACTACTCCCTTTCAAAATAATAATATTCATACAAAAACATCATAATTCAAATGACACAGGCGACCTGTGCCCCTTAATGTATTTTTTGCGGATACCCGGTGATATCCCTGATATCATCATAGAACGTTTTTAACCGGTCATACATTTTTAAGTATATCTTTTCATACAGTTTTTCATATATATCCCTGTTTTCAGGAATCGGCTCAAAGGTGTCCCGAGTCCGAGTCATGGCCTTAACGGCACTGGTAAAATCAGGATAGAGTGAAAGCCCTACTGCCGCGTCAATGGCAGCGCCCAGGGCTGATGTTTCATAGGTGTGAGGCCTTTCAGCCGGCAAGTTGAAAATATCAGCGGTAATCTGCATGGCCACGGAACTCTGTGATCCTCCACCGGACACGCGAAGCCGCTCGATTTTTATTTTATTCCTCTTTTCAGTCCGTGCCGCGCCTTCCTTCAGTGCATAGGCAAGACCTTCCAAAATCGCGCGGTAGATATGGGCCCTGGTGTGCACATCGCCGAACCCGATAATGGCCCCCTTCGCCTCCGGTCCCGGTATTTTCACACCCGGCGACCAGTATGGTTGAAGGGTGAGCCCCATGGAACCAGGCGGAATATTCCTCACCAGTTCGTCGAAAAGAGCTTCCGGCGGGATCTTCTTCTTTTGTGCGATCTCTACTTCACGAAGGCCGAATTCTTTCTTAAACCAGCTAACCATCCAGTAGCCGCGGAAGATCATGACTTCGGTATTATATGCGCCGGGCACCGCGCTCGGATAGGGAGGGAAAAATGGAACCACTTCCGTGTATTTATCATTGGTGGTCTCGATGGTCGCAGTGGTCCCATAGCTCAGGCAGGCGATTTTCGGTGTAAGACAGCCTGATCCGAGGACCTCGCAAGCCTTATCCGCCGCAGCGGCAATGACCGGCAGGCCAGCCGGGATGCCGGTCTCACGGGCAGCCTTTTTGGTTATCTGACCCATTATCTCTGTCGGTTTGACCAGTGACGGCATAAGGGAGAGGTCATAATCAAAAATGCCCCACTTGATGTCGCTCTTCTTCATCCAAGTATGAGCCTTATAATCGAAGGGAACATATCCCACGGTGCTGCCGATTGAATCGACGTACTCTCCGGTGAGTCGGTATGAGAAAAAACCGGAAATAAGAAGAAACTTGTGAGTTTGCTCCCAGAGCTTCGGCTGGTACTGCCGAATCCAATTCGATTCTGTTTCACGGTATGTATGCACAGCCGATTCATACATCTTTACCGCTTTTAACGCCGCAGCCAGATGGAGCGGCGGCCATTCCTTTTTTTCCGCCTTTCGCTGGTCCAGCCAGGTAATGGCCGGCCGGAGAGGATTCCCCAGTTTGTCAAGGTTTACGACCGTTCCCCGCTGTGTTGTAATAGTCACGCCCCGAATTGCACTGACGCGGGTGGAATTTTTTTTCATGAGTTTTTTGCAGGTGAGGCAAAGGACTTTCCAGTAGTATTCCGGATCCTGTTCAGCCCAGCCAGGTTGTTCGGAGAAATACGGCTCTATGGGTGTCTTAACGATATCGCGAATAGTTCCCTGGAGGTCAATCAGTGCTGCTCGAATGGATTGGGTGCCGGCATCTATAACGAAAATTAAATCTTCAATTATTTTTGTCTTTTCAGCCATGATATTCCGCCCACGATCAAGTTTTAAAATTTTAAAAAATAAAACCTATTGTGAATGATCCGGCATGATGGAAATAAGGAATACGAATTGACCGCATGCCGAAAATTACATGGCTTTTATCGCATCATTGTTTGAGTTATAAATCTGGACGAAATCTGATATACCGACTATGTTCATTACTTTCTTTAGATGGTCCGACATGCCAACAAAGGCTATGGTTCCGCCCTTTTCATTAACATCCTGTATGATGTGGATCAGCGTTGCAATACCGGAAGAATTGATATACTTGGTATTTTCAAAATTAACAATGATTTTTTGCGAAGAATATTTTTCCTTCACATCAGAATAAACACCCTTTGCATCACTATCCGCATCAGATGTTAAATCTCCCTCGATAATTATTACGGGGATGCTGCTGATCATATCCGATGTTATTTTATGCTGATATTTCATCGTCTAATCCTTTCTATTATATTCAAATAGTTTTCAAAATAGCAGAATTGTCAAGATATTAATTCGTTATTTTGGTATAAAACATATATATAAATTTATCGGCACCTGATTCTAAAGACAAAACAATTGATTTGCACCATGAGCGCATATATATCATAAAGCACCCTTTTTTTCACATTCCAGAATATGATTTTTTATCTCATCTGAAAGGGGCGCTTTTTCCAATGCTAAGGCTAAATATTGCCTGGCAAGATCAATGTTACCCATTTTTAAATACACATACCCCATAGTGTCAAGATATGCCGGATTATTATTATTTGCATCATAGGCGATACGAGCGTATTTCAATGCCTTCGCAAGATCCCCCCCGGATTTTGACAGTATATAAGCAATTGAATTATAGGCGTTGTAATTACCTTTTTCATGCTCAATGATAGTTGTATACACCTGCAATGCATCATCAAGTCTGCCCAGGGCCTCCAGGCAGTATCCCTTCATGTTTAATGCTGCCGCATCTGACGGAAGTAACTGCATGACCTGTTGCAAGAGATCCAGTGATTCGTCATATTGTTTCAATCGGATCAGGGCATAGGCAAGCAGTTTCTTGACAACCAGGGAATCGATAAAGGTTTGCTTGAGCTTCAATATCTTCTTAAAGTACTCTATGGCCGACCTATCCAGACCCATGCGGCAATAACTCACGCCAATATTGTAAAGTATTTCCGGGTTCTCCCTGTCCAGCATTTCAGCGGATTTCAGATCCCGGATTGCCTTTTCATAATCCCGGATTACGAACTTTTTCATGGCTGAATTGAGAAAACCATCTATTTTATCCTGGATTGTAATATCAGCCATGACTTCTTCCTGATATTTTTTTCAAAGAACCGTAATCGGTACAATCCGTCATCAATGGCGTAATGGATATAAAGCCTTTTTCAAGCTCAGTGGTATCTGATCCATCGGCCCGGATCGATTCTATATATCCACCCATCTGAACCACCGCTTCGTCAGAATTGAAATCTGTTGTTGTAAAGGAATCTCTGTAGATTCTTCTTCCCACATAGGTCATTTTGCACCCTTGAATTTTCTCAATGGGAAGATCGGGATAATTAATATTAAAAAAATGTTTTCCAGTTTTATGGTCTTTTCTCTTTTCTTCCGGCAACGCTGATGAGCCGTGTCCATGGTGGATGTTTTGTTCGATGAATTCAACAAGGAACCGCGATGCATCATCTGAATACCGTGATGGACGATGGTAGGAATTAATTGATATGGCGATGGCGGACTTGCCGAACATGTAGCCGGTTCGAGCGGCTCCCACTGTGCCGGAAAACACCAGGTCATCCCCCACATTGGGACCGTGATTAATACCTGAGACAACGAGATCAATATCGGGAATGAATGTTCCGCTCAGTCCTATGATAACGCAATCGGCGGGAAACCCGTTTACGGAAAACTTGCATTCACCGATTTTTTTAATATTCAGCTTGGTTCGCACCGTGATGGCATTCGAACAGGCGCTCTGTTCGCTACGTGGCGCAATCATGTAAACATCATGACGTTCTGACATTATATTGAATAATGAATTAATACCTTCTGAATGTATACCATCATCGTTTGTTAAAAGAATTTTCATTAAATTTCTTGCCATCAGTTAAAATTTCAGAAGCGGTAAATACAACCAATAAACAGTATCAATAATTTTTCAAATATTTTTTCATCAATCTATAATCCTTGAATGAAGAAATCCCTGGAGGACAGCCTTAATACAAACATAAAAAATGATAAAATTCCTTTTTAGCCATTGATAATATATGAAAAATATTTAATTGACTAACACAATTATTCATATAATATATAGTAAATTTACCCAAGGTTCTGTATAAAGAGGCCAAGTATGAAACTGAATATTAAATGGTTTTCCATAACGACACTGATCATCGGAACCCTACCGATGCTGATACTGTTTATATGGTGTTCAATAAACAATTTTGGCATTGAGGTCGTTCGGTTGTTCGAATCAATTCACCCCAATGGCGGACTTTCGATAATTGAGAACATTGAAGGAACCATAACATCCCGTATCCCGGGGATAGCAATAAACACCATGTACGCGGCTTTTGACAGCCTCATTGCCGGCTTTGCTTTTTCGGCGCTCTACAATTTTTTCATTTCCTTATCCCAAAAAAAATCGAACGATTAATGACTGATGAAAAAAAGAAAAATACCAATACGAAGAATCATTTTCGGAATCCGTTTCAAGTTTTCCATCATTATTATACTGGCAGTACTCCTTGTATCAACAATGATCGGCATTGCCCTGCTCAACCAGCATGAAAAGAAGATAAAGGATTCCCTGCAGCGACAGGGCGCAACGATTCTTGAAGGCATCTCAGACCAGGCCAGAATATTCCTTGTCAATAAGCATATGCTATCCTCCGATCAAGCCCAAACAATTCCTCCAATGAACCGAGTCTTCATGACGAAACAGCAGACGGAAGCGCTGAAAAAAATGAGCACTTATTTTTCTTCTGTTATCGGCAAAGAAGCTCTTAGAGATATTAAAGAGGACAGAATCCTGGATATCGCCTACATGGTTGATTGCAACTGGCAGGATGTCACAATTGATTGGAAACAGTGGGACCAGACACACTATGTTTACTTTAACCGCATTTCCGGCGATCCCTTCATGCAGAAAAACGGAAGAAATGACCCACTCCTTGAGCCGACCATCATCAATCACTACATGAATAATATAGATATAGGCCCCTTCATCGGTTTTGCCTCTGTCACTGATGTCCAGGAGCAATACAAATATCTTTTTGAAAATAAACCCAGCTATGTAATTATGGGTATACCCATTTTCAGGGAAAAACCGACCCTTTACAGCGAATATCTGGAATTCAAGCGCCAATCCCCCTCCAAAGCAACGGTTCAGCAGTATCTTGAAAAGAAAAAAAGGCTGCCCCGGCAATTCCTCAAAAATATCCTCAGCCAGGGTTTGCATCTCGATTATACTATCGAATTATCCTCGGAAAAAAGCAGGAACATCCTCCTGAATTTTCTTCTGGCCAAATCAACAGTGACCAGGCTGAAACCAGCCCAGTTGCAAGAATTGACCGAAGACTTTAACGACATGATGGACAGGAACATCAGGAATGGAACGATAACCATATCCCGTACATTAACAATCTGGGAAGAGATCCTGAAAAAGCACGGCATCCCCTCCTTTACAAAAGCGATTAAAGCACGGGTCTGGTCAGAGTGCTTTCAGCGTCTTACCCAATTCGAAATCCATGTTTCATCAGATAAAACCCTTGACGAGCTTGCCCGTATTTCCTTCCGCAAGGACCTCGCCGGCGTTCTCGGCCTGTACCTGTACAGGGCCAAGTATTTTCCGGAAATGGTTAAAAGCGAAAATGAAATCATCAATCTCATGATATCGATATTGCTGCGGGCCATTTTCCTCGCTCTCCTCTTCCCCACTTTCATCATCAGATCCATTAAGACACTGGAGGACGGGGCGATTGAGATCGGCAAGGGCAATCTTGAAAAAGAAATCGACATTCCCGGCTCCGATGAGATAGGGAGACTGGCGGATATTTTCAACGTCATGACGTTGAACCTGAAAAAGGCCGAGGATATAAAAATTGAAAAAGTCCGCATGGAAAAGGAATTGCTGACCGCCCAGCAGATACAGGCGGCGCTGCTCCCGGCAGCCCTGCCGGAGCTGAAAGGCATCGAATTCGGAGCATATTATTCGGCCCAAACCGAGTCTGGAGGCGATTATTACGATTGCATCGTTTTGGACAATGACCAGGTCGGCATTACCATTGCCGATGTTTCAGGTCACGGCGTCGGTTCAGGCCTGGTCATGGCAATGACAAGAACGCTGCTCCATACCTATTGCACGAAAACAACCAATACAAAGAAAATAATCGAGAGCATCAATGAATATTTGAAAAATAACACCGCCAGCGGTTATTTCGTAACCATGTTTTACGGAATACTTAACCTTAAATCCTTGAAAATAACCTACTCCAGCGCCGGACACTTCGGACCTATTATTATCAGGAACGGAAAAATACTCAATTTAACTGCGGGGGGCATCGCACTGGGAGTTATTGCCGGCGAAACCTTCTCAAAGGCTATTGACATAAAAGAGTTCGCCTTGCAAAAGGGTGATTATTTCGTGCAATATACGGATGGCGTTGATGAAGCCATGGACGCCGACAATAATGAATTCGGACTGGATCGTTTTCAGAAAACTCTGCTGGCAAGCGAAGGCAAACATCCGCAGGATATGATAAAATCAGTCATCAAAGAAATAGATAAATTCACCGGCGCCATACCGCAGCATGATGATATTACCATGATAATCTTCAGAATACCATAAAAGGCTTTTTTTTCTTCCTTTTTTTCCGATAATATATTAATGGAGAAACTGGAAGCATGTAATATCATGAGTATCAAGAAACTGGCCATCACTCTCGCTGCGGCTGTCATATGTTTCTTACTGACAATTCCCGCCTTATCACAGGTCGCCGAATCAGAGGATTATATCAGTCATTACTCCAACGGGAATTATGCCAAATCCCTTGAGATTATCAATAAAAGGCTCAATGATTTTTATCTGACCCGCGTCGATGACAAGCGTATTCCCACCGGATTCATCACCATGAAAAACGTCATGAAAGATGTCGATCTTAAAATGCTTTTCAGGAACCGCAAGGCTGAACCGTTCTTCATCGAAGATAAACCTGACGTCTCGTCCCTTCACCTGTACGCCGCCCGCAACTATTTCAAGTTAACCAATTTTGATTATTCCCTGAATCACTATATTCAATGCCTGCGTTTTAAGAAAATTGAAGATAAAAAGGATGATATCATTTATTATGAAATATCCCAGATCTTCAAAAAGCGGAACCATTTTACCGCCTATATCGACGTTCTTGAAACAGCCAGTTCCCTCAACATGGATAATTTCGATTACTCCCTGGAGTTGGGCCGTGCCCTGTACAGGACAGGCATGAAAAAACGGGCCATCTATCACCTTGAGAGGTACCTCTCGGGTACCGATAAGCCACTGTCGCCTGAACTCTATCTCATGCTTGGCAATCTCTATGAAGATATTGCCAAGTATCTTGAAACGGAAAAATACTATATCAAATATCTTGAAAAAAAACCGGATGACGGTCATATTCAATTTGCTCTTGGCCATATCGCGTATCTTCGTACCGGGAACTATGCTCTGGCCCTTGAGTCATTGAATAAAGCCCTGCAGTTTCTTCCTAAAAACGAGATATTTAAAATATCCAAAACTTATGAATACAAGGCAGATATATCCTTGCAGGAGCTCGAGTTTGACGATGCCGTTCGGTTTTATACCGAGACCATCTCATACCAGGAAAAAATATCCGTTGAAGTTAAAAATAAAAAGAATGAGATCGCCGAGTTGACCTTGAAAATCAGGAATTTGAAATCAAACCTCCTTAAAAATGAGAATTTTGAGCAGTATGAGGAATATGAAAACCTGATGGACATCAAAGGTAAAAAAGAAACAGAGCTTCGCCAGATTGAGAATGAATATACCAAGCTAAACGCCGGCAAAGTACGATGGAATATTGCCTCTGCGCTGGAACGAATGGATAAGCTGAATGAAGCCATCACGTATTATCGGAACGCCATCGCCTTTGATTATAAATCCAATCAGGCCAGAAATAAAATTATAAATTTAGAGTTGAAAATTAAACGTGGTTATTAAATGGTTGCCACATAATAATTAATGCTGTATTTTTAATTCAAACCCGCTCTTATACATTATTCTTATTCTTGAGTAACGCAACTATCCAGGTGAAGAGGTAATACAATGTCCGGTCATTCCAAGTGGGCAACCATCAAGAGGAAAAAAGGATCCCTAGACGCAAAACGCGGGGCCCTTTTTACCAAGATAATCCGAGAGATTACCGTTGCCGCCAAAAACGGCGGAGATGATATAAACTCAAACCCGCGGCTCAGGACCGCCATTACCAAGGCCAAGGCCAATAACATGCCCAACGATAACATAGAACGGGCGATAAAAAAGGGCACCGGGACCCTCGAGGGAGTAACCTATGAGGAGATACAGTATGAAGGATATGGCCCCGGCGGCGTCGCCATCATGGTGAGTTGTCTCACAGATAACCGCAACCGTACCACGGCTGAGGTAAGGGCCGCCTTTACCAAGCATGGAGGCAACCTCGGTGAGACCGGGTCAGTGGGCTATCTTTTCAACCGCAAGGGATACATGTTGATCGAGGCCGGGCAGACCACCGAGGACGCGGTCATGGAGCTTCTCATGGACAATAATGTTGAGGATATCAAGACCGAAGACGGCAACATCGAGGTAGTGACTCCTCCCGACGGTTACAATGAAGTACACGATGTGCTGGGGAATAAGGAATTCAAGCTCATTGAAGATGAAATAACCTTCATACCTCAAACAACTGTTACGCTGGACGAGAAAAAAGGATCCCAATGCTTAAGGCTCATTGAAGTACTGGAAGACCTTGATGACGTTCAAAATGTCTATTCCAATTATGATATTCCCGATGACGTCATGATGAAGATCAGCGAGGCGCAGTGAGGGTCCTCGGCATAGATCCCGGCTATGGCATACTGGGCTGGGCTGTGGTAGAAAAAAGCGAACGTCTGATAGATTACGGCATTATTTCAACTGAATCGGGTTCATCCATCGAGGACCGCCTGTTCGAGATTCATTCAAGACTTACGGAAATAATAGAGCTGCACAATCCTGATCATGCAGCCATTGAAAAACTTTTTTTTGTAAAAAACATCACCACCGGCATTGATGTGGCAAAAGCGATCGGTGCCGTGATCCTCACTCTCAAACTGAAAAATATCAGTTACTGTGAATATACCCCCTCCCAGATCAAGCAGGCCATTACCGGTTACGGCAAGGCCGGCAAAGAACAGATGAAATTCATGATAAAATCGATTTTTAATCTTCGCGAAATCCCTACCCCTGACGATGCTGCTGACGCGGCAGCCATAGCCTTATGCCATTCCCTCAGACAGAACAATCCGAAATAATCTCTGAAAGGAGAAAAAAGTTCTCTCAGTCTCCATTTTTTACAAAAAAAATCATAGTGCTTGAATAATTTTATAATATATCCAATCCTGTCATGGGGTTGATAAGGGCCTTTGCGTAATGATTGCAAGGGTATAAACAGTTCTTTTTAGCCTTACGGTTCATTATTAGGGAGTCAATCATGAAAATAGAATTTCTCGGAGCGGCTAAAACAGTCACCGGCTCATCATTTATTATAAGCGACGCGGATTTTACCATCATGGTTGACTGTGGCATGTTCCAGGGGACAACGCAGATTCGTGAACGAAATTACTTCCATCAGAATTATATCCCGAAGAAGATAGACGCATTGCTACTGACCCACGCCCATATCGACCACAGCGGACTCATCCCAAAACTTGTAAAAAACGGTTTCTATGGAAACATCTATGCGACCAAGGCAACAGCGGACCTCTGTTCCATCATGCTTCCCGACAGCGGCCATATCCAGGAAATGGACGCGGCTTTCATAAACAAGAAAAATCTGAAACTCGGCCGCAAACCGGTGGATCCTCTCTACACCGGCGAAGATGCTGTTGAGTCTTTAAAAAATTTTGTTCCTGTCGCGTATGATGAAGTAATCCAGGTTCATCCCAGGGTGGAAGTCAGGTTCCGGGACGCTGGCCATATTCTGGGGTCATCCTTTATCGAAATGTGGATCGATGAAGGAAATAATAAGACAAAAATTGTCTTTTCCGGCGACATCGGACCAAAGGAACAGGCCATCATCTGCGATCCGGCGATCGTTGAAGAAGCCGATATACTCCTGATGGAATCAACCTACGGCGATCGTCTCCATAAGAATAAAACCGACACCTATCAAGAATTCAAGGATATCATCATTGAGGCATACAATAAAAAAGGAAATATTATCATTCCTGCCTTTGCCATTGAAAGGACCCAGGAGATCATCTATACTCTTTCCAAGCTTTTTAAGGAAAACCAGATACCGACCATGCCGGTATATATCGATTCACCCCTTGCCATATCAGCTACGGAAATCTTTAAAAAGAACAAAGACCTGTTTGATGAAGAGATGCGGAAACGGATACTTTCCGGCGACAGTCCCCTGGCATTCCCCAATCTCCATTATACCCGGTCAACCGATGAATCCAAATGGCTCAATACCGAAGCGAAGGGCTCCATCATCATTTCAGCGAACGGCATGTGTACCGCCGGCCGCATCAAGCATCATCTGAAATACAATCTCTTCCGACCTGAATCGAGCATCGTCTTCGTCGGCTACCAGGCCGAGGGCACTCTGGGCCGCCGCCTCATTGAAGGGGCGAAACAGGTCCGTGTATACGGCACGGACGTATCGGTAAAAGCCCAGATCCACACCCTCGGTGGATTCTCCGCCCATGCCGACCAGGAAGGCCTGACATCATGGGTCAAAAACATCAAAAATCCGAAACTCAAGGTTTTTGTAATCCACGGCGAAGAGCAATCCGCGCGGACCTTTGCCGACAAGCTCCACAACGAGTTTGGCCTTATGACCCATGTGCCGGACTGGGGCGAAACCATTGATCCGGCGACAATGAAGAGCGAGGTGGCGACCTTTACTGCTATGGATACGACACCCGGCCTTGATTCAGAGATTGACAAACTTTCCCAGACATTTAAAGTTCTTATCGATAAGTATAATAAAGTGAAAAGCACGAAAAAAGCGGGAGAAATGCAGAAAATCCAGGAAGATGTTCACGATGCACAGGCGTTATTGAAAATGATCATTGATGAAATGTAGGATTTTTGCCCATGACCGATCCATTGATCACCACAGCCCCGGAAAACAGGAGCTATGACAAGGCGTTCCTCATTGACATGGACGGTGTCATAAACCGCGGAAGTTCCCTCATTCCCGGATCCCTTCAATTTGTCGATCGACTCCAGAGGGCCAATCACAAATTTCTTTTCCTGACGAATAACTCGTACTACACCCCTGAACAGCTCAACCGTAATCTCTGCAACCTAGGCATTGAAGCGGGAGAGGATCACTTCTACACGTCAGCCATGGCGGTGGCGAGCTTCTTATTGTACCAGAAACCGGGCTGTTCCGCCTATGTGATAGGCGGCAAAGGCCTCCAGGTTGAGCTTGAAAAGGCGCATATTACAATAACCCGGGACAATCCTGATTACGTCATTGTCGGTGAAACGGAAAAATATGATTATGCGAAGATAGTGGAGGCCACCCTGCTCATCGGTGAAGGGTCCCGTTTCATTGCTACCAATCCTGATATCACCGGTCCGACGGAACGCGGCCCGGTTCCTGCCTGCGGAGCCCTGGTCGCGCCCATTGAAAAAGTCACCGGCATGGCCCCCTACTTTCTCGGCAAGCCCAATCCGGCCATGATGTACTGGGCCCGGAAAAAGCTCGGGGTGCACTCGGCTAGCTGTTTCATGATCGGCGACCGGATGGATACCGATATCATTGCCGGTATTGAATCGGGCATGACCACCTGTCTCGTCCTATCGGGGATTACGACCCGTGAGATGGCCCACCGGTTTCCCTATCAACCCGATTATATTTTCATGAACATTGGGGAAATAGATCCCGATTCCATCCTTCCCCGCCGGGACCGGGTCGAATAATCCGACAGGGCGACCATGCCAATACAATTTTTTTTCAGCAACTCCATTGAAGCATTGACTCATAACCTTGCCGATGAAATAGCTCGGCACGGGGACCCCTTCGATCCCTTGACCATAATTGTGCCAAACCCCTATGTTCAGAAATGGATTCAACTCAAGATCGCAGAGCGTAACGGCATTTTCATGAATGTCACGTTTCGTTTCCTCAATGACGGTCTATGGGAATTGCTGGATTATCGGAACCCGGACAAAAAAAAACCTTCCCTCCTGGATCAAAAAGATATACAGCTGTTGCTGTATCATGCGATAGCCTCCATCAATCCTCAAAATGAACATTGCAGGCTCATACGACAATACCTGTTCGACACTGATAATACAAAGAAAAGCGATTATGATTATAAGATATTCCAGTTATCATCAAGGCTTGCCCGTTACTTCATGGAATACGAATTGTACCGTTCAGACATGATCCATTCCTGGATGATGGGTGCCCTCAATTTGAACAACGACATTGAGTCAGCCCAATGCCATCTCTATCGAACGCTTTTTTCAAAAGGTGGGTACCGGGATTCAATTCTTAAAACATGGTTTACCCTTCCCCAGTACTGGAACCACCTCTCAGGAAAGCATTCAGACTGTTCTCCCAAAAGGTGTATCATCTTCGGCGAATCACATCTTTCACCATTCCATGCATCGATGATTTTCGAACTCGGGAAAAATAATTCAATTGTCATGTATCAGATCAATCCCTGTTCCGAATTCTGGGAAGATATCCCCACCCCCGGTGAAGAGCGGTGGCAACGAATTCGTTCTATCCCCATAGAAGAAACGCAGGATGGATCAGCATTATTCTCTGATGAAAATGAAAATCCGCTCCTCAAGCTATGGGGTAAGACCGGAAGAGAAACCATAAAACTCCTGAGCATTATTGAAGAAGCCGGCAGCAGGGACGGTTTCTGCACCTCTCACTGGATTGCTCCGAAACAAAACCAACCGGCTAGCACAACCCTTGCCATTGTCCAAGATCAGATTTTGCGAAGGTCAACGTGGATTGATCCCGACGCCCGTATAAATCAGGATACCACCATTCAGATTGCATCCTGTACCGAGCTATACCGCGAGGTGGAAGCCGTATTTAACAGCATACTGTATAACCTTGAACGCGACAGTACCCTCAGAATGACCGATATTGCCATAATGGTCCCTGACATGGCCCTCTATGGGCCGGTCATCCATTCCATTTTCTCCCGCGAGCCACGACGCCTTTCCTACAGCATAATCGATTCCACCGCCATCACAGACAGCCTCTTCGCACAGGCGGTGGTGTCCCTTATTGAAATCGCAGCCGGGTCCTTCACCCGTTCAGAGGTGATCTCTCTCGTTCGCAATCCCTGTTTTTACAAGGCCCACGCCATGACCCTTGACGACATCATGGATTGGCTTTCCTGGGTTGAAAAACTCAATATTTACCGCGGCTTTGAAAAAAACGAAGCGCTAGACCCGGAGCAGAATTTATTTACCTGGCGCCAGGGACTTCTCAGACTCCGCTATGGGAGAATAATGGAAACGAGGGCATCTTCAATCCACGAGGGCAGATTTCTTGATTTCAACAATATCATTCCATTTTCGGATATCGCCAGCGGTGACCAGCGTCTCATTGATACGTTCAATGACGCCATTGAACTTCTCCATGTTAAAACTAAAGGGCTCGGTTCCCTTGAGGCATCGCCTCTCGAATGGGTCAATCATGTTAAAACACTGATAGCAGAATTCCTGACCATTCCAGCGGATAGGCCCGATGAAACCAATGTCTATTCCAGCCTCATGGAAGATCTGAACCGATTTGCCATCCTCGAACAACTCACTGTTACCAATGAACGGCCATTGCTGTCCATCACCGCTCTGAAAGAATTCATCATTGATGCCCTCACCGGCATTACCAGTGCTCAGGGAAGCTATTTAACCAGCGGTATAAACATATCAGCCCTGGTTCCACAGCGGCATATTCCTTTCAAGATCGTCTATATCATGGGCATGCAGGAAGGATTGTTCCCAGGCCCCAGGGATCTTTCGACCCTGAATCTGATGACCCAGGCTCGAAAGATCGGCGATACGACACGTCCCGACATCAACCGGTATCATTTTCTTGAAATCCTTCTTGCCGCAAGAGAAAAGCTCTATATCACCTATATTTCCAAGGACCTTCAGAAGGATCAGGATTTTAATCCTAACTCGGTAATCGGTCAGCTTATAACCTATGTAAGCAATCATGTCGTAAAAAATACATTTAATATAATTACCATTCCGCCATCTGGAAGCAGTATTGACTACCTGCGTCATGGTCCGGCTTTCATTGAATATTCAGACCTGATTCAGGCCGATTTACGCGGCTCATATCAACCTGTTAATTACAGTGAATCTGACAGACTTATTATGCTCAATAAATTATCACGCCTGTATTCATTGGATGAACGAGTAGCCATTCAACTCTCAGACCGCTTGCAAAACAAAACTCCTGATTTTTCCATCCCCCGGGCTAAAGAAGCAACACAGCCTGTAACTGCATCCGTTTCATTCAATGACATCAGATCATTCTTGATGAACCCGGCCGAATCTGCCCTGCGGTGGCATCTTTCAATATATGACACTGAATCAGATGATCGTGCCGTTGAAGCCACTGAGCCCTTTTTCTCCGTCTACCCGTCAAATCATGAATTTATCATCAATTCTCTTACATTTGCTCTCAGATCAAAAAATGCCACTGATCTTAAAACATATATGGGCAACTATTATCGGCACTTGAAGCTCATGGGTTTTATGCCGATCGGTGCCTTCAGTGATATTGATTATAATTCGTTGCAGGCAGATGTGCAAAGGCGCTTCTGTAACGGCCATAATCTCCTGGACTTTATTCTTGCCCGGAATTCCTATACCTGGCATCAGGCTGTGTCAATCGGCCCAAATAAGTCAGGCATAGTGCCAGACAAGTTTTTTCCATCAATTCAATGTCCTGTTACCGACCATGATCTAACTATTACCGTAGAGCTGAGCGGATCACTCCCTGCAATTTGGAAAAACCCAGAGACAGGCGATTCTGAAACATTGGTTATGACCAACAGTTCAAAGCCTTCAGTTCTTCATCTCATCCTTCCATTCATATTCTATGTTGCTGCCGCATCCAATTACAATGCGGATTTTGGAGAACTTATAGGCTCAGGATCCTTTACCATCCATGTGTCGCATCAAAAAGGGATATCGTCCTATCCCTTTAAACTGACCGAATCAGAGAGCAGGCACTACCTGCATTCTCTTTTAAAAGATTTCCTTAACGCAGAGAACTTCGACCTGCTCCCCATTCCGATACTGAGTGATAAAAGAATTATACACATTCCCACCGTGCATGAAGACCCTGATGAAGAAGGGATAGCCGGATACCGTCAGACCCTCGTGGACATGATCGACGATGATGCCGAGAAGATGTATCCGCTCTACCGGCCCATGGCGCTTCTCGATCTTGTAGAACCAGAGGTTCCCGCTGATGCGTACATTAAAGTCCGCAACCGTTTCGGGATCCTTTTCACCTCATTTATCGGGAGTGACCATAGTGACGAATGATCCCCTTAAAGATCCGATCCCCGTTCACAGCATTGATCAGATAGATCTGGATTCCCATGCTGTTATAGAAGCCTCGGCAGGCACTGGAAAAACATATACCATTGAAAACCTGGTTATTGAGCTGTTGAAAAGAGGCAAGGTCGTCAATCTTGAAGAAATTCTTGTTGTAACCTTCACGGAAAAAGCGGCGGCTGAAATCAAAAAACGCATACAGGAGAACCTAACGGCAGCGCTGGATACATATCCATCTGAAACGCTCAAGATGTCCCTTGACAACTTTGATTCTGCATCGATTTTCACGATCCACGGTTTCTGCAACAAGCTACTCCAGGAATTCGCCTTTGAAAATGATGAGCAATTTCAAGGGCAACTGACCGATGACAGGTCCGTATACAAGGATGTTCTGCATCATATAATGCGAGACCTATGGCCGAATCGATTTGTTGAAGATTTGAGCAAGATACTCAGGATATCCCTCTATCCGGGATCGACCGCCGGAAGTCTCAGTTCCTGGGAAAATGAAACAATAGAAATAGCGTTGCGATTCCAGTCTTATGGCAATGACGTTCTTATCCCCAGCCATGAGATAGACATTATTTCAACTCTGAACGAAATTGAATTACAATGCCAGACCTGCCTTCATGAATTGGAACAGCTTATAGGTTTCATCGATCCCGGCGATATCTCCAAGAGTGATTTCCCGGCCCGCTATGCTTCGCTCAATATCAATAAAAACAGCATGGCCAAGCGGCTTCGGATAATAATGCGAATTGTTGAACTAATCGTGGAACATAAAGAAAAGTCCTGTGATCCCAATGCTCTTGATGATTTCATCACAGGCCTTAACCTGGGTGACCAGGGATTTTATGAATTGAATACTCGTTGGAACAAGGATGGCTCCGACTACAAAGAAAAACTACCGCGTCTTATTGAAATCATTGAGGTTCTGGAAAAACTGAGAGCCCTTGATATCGCCACGCTTCGCCATGCCCTCACCACAGCCACCGTGAATGAGCTGAAAGAATTAGCACTTCAGCATAAAAAAGGAAATGGATTATTGAGCTATGATGATATGATAACCCGCGTCTATAGCGCTCTCAGCACGAGGACCTCCCTTTTGAAGAGTGCGCTGCAGAAAAAATATCGCTATGCCCTGGTTGACGAATTTCAGGATACCGATATGCTTCAATGGCGCATATTCCGCACAATCTTCCTCGATTCAGGAAAGAACAGGCTCTTCATTATCGGGGATCCCAAGCAATCCATATATGGATTCCGCGGTGCCGATATTCATGCCTACTACACCGCCCGTGATGATATGATTTTTCACTTCAATGCCGGGTATTATAGTCTTGATCAAAACTGGCGGTCCACACGTTCACTTATTGCCTTATACAATGCTATTTTTGCCGAAAAAAAATGGTTTTCCGACGACACTATTCATTACCTGCCCAACCATTATCCGCAAAGCAAAAGCGATGATACTCGCTGTATTGACGGGTCCCTTACTGTCCTGGATTGTGGAACCTGCAGCGGTAGTGCTGCTAAATATAAATCGGCCCGTTATATCGCCCATGAAATAAAGGCTATGATTTCCGCCGATCCGTCAATTAATCTCAATGAAATAGCAATTCTAGTGACGAAATGGAAGGAAGCTGAAGCCATCGAAAAATTCCTGAAAAAGAAAAAAATCAATTATTCCCTTTATAAAAAAGAAGGACTATTTCAATCAAAGGAAGCCCTTGAAATACAGCTGCTCCTTTCTGTTA
Source organism: Spirochaetota bacterium (assembly GCA_017999915.1). Taxonomy (NCBI): domain Bacteria; kingdom Pseudomonadati; phylum Spirochaetota; species Spirochaetota bacterium. Next base: position 620,417 of record JAGNKX010000001.1, on the reverse strand, counting down.
TAGCGAGCCCCCATGATTTAATGGCCAGAAAAAAAGCGCTGCTCACGCGTTTCTTCCGTGTTCCCGTTCAACAGTTGCTTGATTATACCGGCATGCTCCATGATCATCCGGCCGACCGACTTTTCGCGAAATGGATCCGGCTGGGATCGGAAAAAAAATGGCCTCTAATCTTTCAATCGTTCCTTGAAGATACCGGCATTGTCTATTGTTCCGATCTGGACGATCATGACCGGGCGCTTATCAACTATCGCTCAATATTGCAAAACCTCGACATGGAAGCATACCGGAACAATTACTGCATCCAAGATCTTGTGGACCATCTAGCAGGCCTGCGACGGAATGATGCATCATCCCACGATGATTATAATATACACGCCATCGATATGGATAATCCCGGCGTTCAGATTCTCACAATTCATACCAGTAAAGGCCTTCAATTCAAGACGGTATTCATTGCCGGGGGATATACAAAAAAAAAGACAGCGCCATTCTGGACATATCACGCCAATTCCGGCAGGGTCTTTGACCTGGTCATGAGCTCTGATCATCAGTCACAGTACGACCGTGAGGCCAACAGCGAGGAGGAACGCCTTTTCTATGTTGCCCTAACCAGGGCAAAGGAGAAGCTCTATGTTCCCATATTCCAGCCGGGCAGCAGGTCGCAGAGCAGTGCCGGTATATTGGGCAACAAACTTCTTACAGCCTTGAAACAGCTGCGCAAGCAGGACCGGGTGGACTGGCGCTCCATTGAGACAAGATATGATGAAAATGCACAACAAATCACTGAACAACTCAAGCCTGCCTTTGATATGGCAATTCCTGAGCCATTAGTCCCGGAATATGCGCAACAATTATATGACCGCAGAATACGTATTGATTCGTTTTCCGGACTAAAAGCAGCTATGTACCATGAACCGATCGATCAGGAATCTCCAAAATTCGGCAATACCATTCCTGATGCCAATGATTATGATGAAACATTCCTTGTCGCCGGATTCGCCTCATCAGATCATCAAAACACGCACGATCTTCCCCATAGCAAAGATACCGGAATCATGCTCCATAGCATTCTTGAGCAGATCGATTTTCAACTCGCAGGTAACGCCACCGATCCGGCTGAGCTGACCGCCTCGGGCACAGAAACCGGAACGGTAATCGAAAAGTCCATTCAGCTCCATATGAGCCAATTCATTTCAGCAGATATAAATATTCTTCGAGAGCAGACCGCACGAATAATCTGGCATACCCTTAATACGCCTTTGAACGGCTCGGATCTGATTTTGAAAAATTTAAAAAACAGAATGCACGAAATCGAATTCTATTACTCCGTCCCCGCTGGTACTCATTTCATAGTACCTGAAACAGCTGCCTGCGGCGATTTCATGCACGGATTTATCGATATGATTTTCGTCTTTAATGATAAATATTATATTCTTGATTGGAAATCGAATTTTATCGAAGAAGGATATTCCTGGGATGCCATTGAAAAAAACATCCATGACATGGGCTATGATTTACAGATGAATATCTATGCCACAGCACTCCTCCGTTGGCTGAAAAACCTGATTCCTGATTTTAACTATGAACGTCACTTCGGAGGCATATACTATCTGTATCTCAGGGGCATGGATCGCAATAACCCACAGAGCGGCATTTATTTTTATCGGGCTGACAAAGAAGAATATATAGCACGATAGTGAGCCAACTGATTCATTTCAAGTCATCATCTGCATTCATGATTAGGCTTGACTTCCCATACTCCTCTATGTAATTTATTGATACAGATAATATGGAGTGGTTATGATAAAGAAATTAATCGTTATTCTTATACTCTTATCTATCGCCGGCCTGGGTATCGGCTTTATTCTCTATACGGACATCGCCATGGTCCAACTGCCGGTTTTGATACAAAAAAATCCAAAAATTACTTTTGTCCTCGGTAACGCCTCATACAGGAAATCCCCGTCGGAAAAATGGGAGATAGCAATCGTGGGTCAAACACTCGGCCTGGGATATGAAGTAAAAACAGAGAATAATTCGCACATGGATATACGTTTTCACGGCGACATGGCCATCCGTGTTTCTGAAAACAGCATGATGAGAATTGATGAAATGTCTGTCAGAAAAATACTGCTGAAGCTGAACAGCGGATCCATGTATGGAAAATTCGAAAAGCTATTCAAAGATTACGATATAAAAATAAAAACACCGACCGTCGTAGCCGCCATCCGCGGCACGGAGCTTGGTTTCGATATACAAGAAGATACAAAGGAAATGAAAAAGCTGCAATTAAAACAGAAAAAATCGGCACAACAACCGGGTGAAGAGCAGGTGATCGAACCCCTGTATATGTCGACCGTATATTCACTTTCCGGCATAACGGAGCTTAACAACCCGGCTTTTGTAGACCAGAGAGTACTTTTATCATATCAGAATAAAATACTGATCAAGGAAAAAGAACCGCCGGCAAACCCCCAAAAAATGACGGATGATGAAATTGCGACCATGCGGTCCATACTTAACTCCATTCATACCGAGGAGGTTCTTTTTATATCAGATAAAATCAATTTTGAAGTGAATAGTGCAACAATCCTTCCCGATTCATACAAGGAATTGGAAAAAATTGAAAAGATCATAAAGGAAAAGAACGTCAACGTACGTATCGAGGGGCATACCGACATACAGGGCACGGCGCCATTCAACCAGACATTATCAGTTCAAAGGGCTGAATCGATTAAAAAATATTTAACCCAAAAAGGGATTGATCCCAAACATCTCGAAGTGGCCGGGTACGGTTCAAGCAAACCGATAGGAAACAACCGCACGCCCGCTGGAAGAGCTCTCAACCGCAGGGTGGAATTTATCATTATTGAATAGCATCACCGAATACTATCAATAAAAGATGCAACGGAATAGTAGAATTCATCGGGATTGTCATTCATGGGAAAATGCCCGCTTTTAGAAATACAAATTGCTGGCAGGTCTCCCAGCATACGCAGCACCTTCATGAATGAATTAAATTCTCCGTACACATAGACCTTTGAGCAGGTCAGCTCCAGGAATTGTTTCAACAAGATACCGCTGTCAGACCATTGGACCAGCGACCGGGCAGAAAGGTACAGAGCACGGGGATCCGCCTTTTTCATCAGGACCGACCAAAGCCTCCTTCCCGGTTCGTCAGACATGGCCATGGAATGGATCATTGCCGGCAGCTGCTTTGTTTTAAAATTCTCGAAACTGCTCGATGATTTCCGACGACTCACCGTGCAATCCTGGCCGATCAAATTTCCCTCAACATTAATAAATGAGGCTACCCGTTCATGGATGGAATCTGCCAGTAAAAGTCCCACGGCGCCGCCCATGCTGTGTCCGATTATGTGCACCCTTTTATTGGGAAAATGCGAAAGAAAGGAACCGCATACCGCAGCAAGCTCTTTCATGTCATAGGAAAAGTCATCCAACCCGGCTGAATTGCCAAACCCGGGCAGATCAAGAGCAATTATGGAATACTCGCTTAACGCCTTTTGCGACCAGACATCATGATAATTTTCTTTCGCACATCCAAGGCCATGGATGCAGAAAATCAGGTCATCACCCCTGTCCCTGATTCTTGCAGCCAATTGTATTGGACTGTTATTGTACTCGAGTGACACCATCTGCGTATGCATATTTCAGTATACAACAGCACAGATACAGTTTCAAGAATATAAAATACCCCCGCAGCAAAGCTCAAGGCATTTTGCGTGCCTCGATAAAAAAAAATCGTCCCCAATCTGGAGGACGATTGCATATTATTATTTAATAATCAATGCAGTGTTTCATCCCTGTCAGGATAGTAATGCTTTCGGGCCCATTCAAGTTTTTTCTTTTCCTGCGGTGTCAGGGAACTCATGCCCTGGCGCGCAATTTTTTCCAGAAGCTCGTCAATAATTTTTTTCGACTCTATTCTCGTCTCTATCACCTTTTTCTTTCTTCTAATCCTCATTTTCTTAAAGAAACTTGAAAGGAATCCCCCATCCGTCTTCTTTTCAGATACCCCGGCATTGGCTGATCGCCGTATGCGGAGAAAAAAGTATACCAGGCCCGTAATGAGGCCGCCCAGGTGCCCAATATGGCTTACGTTACCGCCGGTCCCGGCAGCTGAGGAAAGCATGCCTAAAAATTCGATCAATCCAAAAATCATCACCAGATATTTAATCTTGATGGGGATGACAAAATAGAGCAGCACTTTTCTATTTGGCCAGGTTACGCCATAGGCAAGGAGTATGCCGTAGATAGCGCCGGATGCTCCGATAGTCACGGGATTTATCCCACTCCTGGCATACATGAGGTAGTTCATGAGGGCAATGAAAAATCCCGCGCCTATCCCGGAGATCAGATAATACCTGAGAAAAACGGCGCTTCCCCAGTTCTGTTCCAGCTCTCCCGCAAACATCCATAATCCCAGTAGATTAAAAATAATATGAAACCACCCGCCGTGGAGAAACATGTAGGTGACTATCTGCCACAGCTTGAATTCCTGTATGAATCCGACATGATTCATCCCGAAGAGATGCTCTACATACCCGGGATAGAATATTCCTAGGATCTGCTGACAGATAAAAATGCCCCCGTTGATGATCATCAGCTTTTTCACCATAGGGGTCAGGGGACCGCCGATTCTAATATTGACATTCTGCCCGTACATAACAATGCTCACGATTATTGCAAATCAGAAATGAATCGCATGCGGATTTGATCAAATTCTTCAGCGTTTTCCATGAATATCTTCAATAGCTCAGGATCAAATTTATTCGATTCGTTTTTAAATATATCCAGTGACTCTTGATGAGTGAAGGCTTTTTTATAGGGCCGCGCCGTTGTAAGAGCGTCATAGACATCGGCTATTGCAACAATCCTGGCTGACAGAGGTATTTCAGTGCCTTTTAGGCCATAGGGATACCCGCTGCCATCCCAGCGCTCATGGTGGTACAGGGTGATATCAAGTGCCATTTTTAAAAATGAATCCTCTCCCAGGTCCTTGGACGCTGTTTTCAAGGCCTCGTAACCGATGGTAGCGTGCCTCAGCATGATCTGCAACTCTTCATCGGACAGCTTATCCTTTTTAAGCAAAATGCTGTCCGGGATACCCACCTTCCCAATGTCATGAAGTATTGAGGAATCATACATGTCCCGGATGAATTGGTTGGTGATCTCATTATTGCCGGAATATTTCATTATCTGCGCTATCAATACGCAATAGCTTCGAATGCGCTCAAGATGGTCGCCGGTTGTCCTATCCCTTGTATCGGCGATTTTGCTCAGGGCAAATATCATGCTTTTTTGTGTCTTGAGTATTTCCTTTGTGCGAATCTCGATGGTATGCTCCAGGTTTTTCGTATATTGCTCGATCTCAGCTATCAGCTCGCCCCGTTCTATGCTGAAGGAAATCTGGCCGCCAATGGATTCGAGAAACGTGACATGGCTTTTTACAAAGGCTTCCACGGATCCGGATGCGAACAGAAGAAATCCTCGATTCACACCTTTCATGATCAGCGGCAGGATAAGAAGCGATTTGTATTCTCCCTTGATGAATTCTTTGATGAACTCTGATTCCGAATAAGCCTTGGGGAAATCCTGTACATCATCAATTGACAACAAGGCCTTGGTCATCGATACATCATTGAGAATCGGGTCATCCTTGGAAAACTTTGAATCGGTTGTGAATACTGACTTCCGGTCCGAATCCACAAGCTTGACCCCGACCATCCCTGTTTCCTTGTTGATGATGAGAAGAACCAGAGTATCGAAGGGTATGATTTTTTTCAACGTGCTGTTGAGGGAATGGAAGATATCATCGGTGCTTTTGCCCTGGTTCAGCATGGTGATAATTTCGTTGATCTGATTGACCTGCTGCAAGTACCGGGTTCTCTCATCATTCAACTTTTTTCGCTCGATCGCCCTTTTTATTGAATGATCAAGGATCCCGAAATCAGTTATCGGTTTTGTAAGAAAATCATAGGCGCCGGTCTGCAGGGCCAGTATGATGTCCTCACTGGTGCCATAACCGGTGAGGACGATCTTTGGTATGCTGGGAAAATTTTCCGACATGATCTGCAGCAACTCTCGGCCTCCCATCTTGGGCATCCGCAGATCTGTCAGGACAAGATCAAATGGTTCAGAATTTAACTTATCTATCGCGACTTCGCCATTATCTGCTGTTTCAATGATATAATTCTTTCCGATCAGATACTTGGATAATACCTTACGAATAAAGGGCTCATCATCCACTATCAGTATTTTACTTGCGTCCTCACTGGTGAAGGGATTATGTTTCATCGATCTCAGAAATAATATTTTTGTTTTGATTTATGCGCAGCATCAAAAGCCCGCTGGATAAACAAAAATTAAAATATGTGAAGAAGTCAAGGATTTTATATCGCCGGTGTCAATTATTCATTCACCCCGCAATGGCGAGGCACGAAAAATCAGTTTCGTAGATCCAATGGTTATTTCATCCCAGTCATGGAGAACTTTCGGCCGCAGGAGCTTTTTATCATTTAAATAGGTACCACGATCGGAGATCAAATCAAACAGCGTATACATCCCCTGGATATTCTTTATCTTGGAATGCTTTTCCGACACGGATGAATCGTTGATAAAAATGGTGCTGTCTTTTCCGCTGCCGATGATAATATCCTGATATTGAATTGGATATTTCTTCCCGATTGCAGATCCGTTTTTTTGTAACAGCCAGGCGCCACCGATACTCCTTTCAAATGCAGCGCTCGCATCTTCGAGAGGCGTCATGGACGCCAGATCATCATGGACGGGAACAGATCTCTGCGTATCTTCTGTCCTTCTCTTCAACAGCTCTTTTTCCCTGTATAAAAAGAAACAAATCACAGAGAGCATGATAATCAAGAGAATAATGTTGAGGACGATAATTGCGTTGTTCGATATGATGGGGCTGCCACTCCCCTTCTTATCTAAAAAGAAAACTTCTGAATCCCGATCCCGTATTTCCTTATGCTTTAACCGCAATTCGATGCGGTGGTTCATGCCGTCTAAATTCAATTTTGTAGGATAGGATACCGTATACCTGTTTTTCATAATGGATATGATAGTTCGATACATTCCGGAGACGTCATTGCTATTGCTGTATATTAATTTGCCGCCCGTGCGCTGTGAAATCCGGGCCATGGACCGGATATTTTTTGAATCCTTGCAGCAAATAAAATAGATGGGGACCATAGCATTGCCGGCGAACTGAATGACGTCCTCCTCATCGACGCTGCTCCCTTCGTCCTTGCCGTCGGTAAAAACTATTACCTTCTTATTAATCAGCTTGGCCTTATCCAATAATTCAATGGAATCATAAATAGACGTGTAGAGGAGCGTTTTGCTTCCATGACGCTCAATTCCACCGATGTTTTTCATGATTTCATCAGTATCATGAGAAAAGCTATTCAACAATTCAACATTGTCATTGAACCGGTACACCGCGATTTTGTCATTAGCGCCAATGCTTCCGGCAATGTCCCGAGCCGACATTTTTATTTTTTTTAAAAATTTTTTACTGATGCTTTTACTTGAATCAATTGAGAATACGAGGTATAAATAATTTTCCGGTTCAGGGGCTCTCATGATTGTCAGAGGTTCTTCAATTCTCAAACCATCCTCATCAATGATAAGGTCATTATCACTCAATGCACCGGATGAACAGTCAATTCCACCTATTGTTACTGATACTTTTACTTTAGGGAATTCAGATGTGGCGTCAATTTTATCGATCTTAAGATACTGGCCGGCCATTGCCGTTGAGGAGAAGCTAGGAGCCAAACAGACAAATACGATTGCTCCGACGATAATTCTGATCATGCTATTACTATAATTTCCCATGGCTCATCACAGTGATATCAGTTTCCATTAAATTCTGTCGTTATTGATTACAGATATCTGCTCCCAAAAGAATGGGAGCATACAACATCACCCAGGAATCATACTCCCCGTACCTCTATTATCGGTCGTTATAATTATTTTAATTATCAGAGATATTTTTAAACTGCTTTTAAAAAGACGCTTTCTGTATGCCTTTCATACAGGCAAAATCCAATCTATTTTTTCAATTATCTGGCTTTTTATCTATTCTATGCTGGATAAGCTGCAAGGCTTTATCGCGCATGATACGCGCCTGAATGTGAGAATGACCTGTATCATCCGGATCAATTCGGCCTACGCGCTCAACGGTAATTCGATTCTTCAGACATGTATTGAAAAAGAATTTGCCCGGGGTAAATAATGTATCTGAATTATTGATATATAAAACCTCTACGGGCATCCGACACTGGGCGGCAATTGAAAATGCTCCTTTCTGAAAGTGCCCCAGTGCCCCGTCTCGACTCCGCCGTCCCTCAGGAAAAATAAAGAGGACGCCCCCTTTCTGGAAAAAGTGAGACATTCCCTGTATTCCCTCTCTCATAATCTCCCTGGATTCGCTTGATTGAGCAAAGGGTATATACCCGCCGGACTTCATAATCCATCGCATGATCGGTATGGTAAAGAAAATCCCTTTCACAATCGTTCTATGCCGTGGAAAGAGCGATATCAATAGAATTGGATCAAGGTATGATCGATGGTTTGCTACAACCACCGCAGATTTTATTTGCATGACCTCAGGGCTAATATCCAGGGAAAGCCCCGGAGTGATGATTTTGAGAAGCATGAAAAACACTTTATAAAAGACATGGTTTATCTTCTGAAATAGCGACTCCTTATCAGAAGTAAATGGATTCAAAACAATAAGCAAGGGTATATAAAAAAAAAGGTATCCAAAAAGAAAATAAATCCAGCATATAAGTGTAATTATAACATCAAGGGGAGCTTTAATGACCCTGTAAATGAATGACATACAGAATCATTTCCATTTTTGTATGAACAGGCAGGTATTAACTCCGCCAAAGGCGAAATTCTGTATCGATGCTATCTTCACTTCACATTCCTTTATTGTGGACACATGTTGTATCATATCGCACCGCGGATCAACCTCCTCCAGATTCAGAGTAGGAACAATGACGCCCTCCTGAAGCATGTACAAGGTAAAAATGACCTCGATGACCCCGCAGCTGCTCATGGTGTGACCGATATAGCTTTTAAGTCCGGATACCAGCGGCCCGGCGCCGTATTCCGAGTGTATCGCCTGGGCCTCAACGACATCACCAACCTTGGTGGATGTTGCATGGGCGCTGATAAAGCCTACTTCATCGTGATTGATCCGCGCGTTTTCCAGGCCCATCCTGATGGTCCGTTTAACCCCATCAGCATTGGGCAGTATCAGATCGCCGCCGTTGCTGCTGCAGGCAAATCCAATAACCTCGGCCAGGATCGTTGCCCCCCGCCGTTTCGCGTGTTCATACTCCTCGAGGAGGACAGCCCCCGCTCCTTCGCCGACCACCAGTCCGTCACGCTTCACGTCAAAGGGCCGCGGGGTCAGATGGGGCCTGTCATTATAGGCCGTGGAACAGGCCAGCAGATTATCGAAGACGGCGACGGTTGTGGTATCGTATTCGTCAGCGGCGCCGCAGATCATCGCATCCTGGAGACCGTATTTTACCGCTTCGTATCCGTATCCAATGGACTGGCTGCTGGTGGTGCACGCGGTACAGGAGGATATAACCCGTCCTGTGATGCCGAACATCCGGGTAATATTCACCGCTGTCGTGTGCACCATGGACTTCAGATAATCCGTGGCGTTTACTTTCGCGTAACCCTTTAGCTCCGGATCGAAAAAAGCTTCATATATATGGCGCTGAACCGTGGGGCTTCCATGGGTAGATCCAAAGGCTATGCCTACTCTGCCGGATGAGAGGAACTCCTGGTCCAAACCCGCCTGTTCAATTACTTCCTTGGCGACCTGGCAGGCATAGTATGAAACCGGTCCCAGGGTTTTGGTGAATTTTCGGGAAAACTCATAGGCGATTTCATAATCGACCAGGCCAAAGACTTTCGAATGAAGGTACTTGGAGAGCAGATCGTCTTCCTGCTTGATATTCTTTATACCTGACACGCCGTTAATCAGGTTGCTGAAAATGGCTTTCTTCCCGTGCCCGATCGGCGTTATGGCTGATTCCGCTGTTATGACGACTCTACGTTCCATGTTAGTTCTGGCTCTTTACCTGATTCGGGTTATTATCTTTTTTTCATAACACCTTCGATAAAATCGCAAATCTGATTGATCGAGCGGATTTCCATGGCCTGTTTTTTTTCTTCCTGTGTCAAGGGAGACGCGATAAAATCCTCAACGTATTCAAGCAATGCAATGGCATCGATACTGTCGAATTCATATTTTTCAGTGAGATTATCATCCAGATCCGGATTCTCTATTTCAAATTCATCCCTCAGTAATTCAAGAATCTTTTCTACAATTTCTTGTCGAGTCATGTAACGCTCCTGCAAATTTATGCCATGCATATTCTCCCAGAGACATGCCTGACGCTCTTATAGCATTTCTTAAGATATAGTTATGTACAGATACAATTCATAAGAAATCTACAAATCGTGAAAAATGAATAGACCCACCACAATTTGCGACAAAAAAAAAGTCAAGACAAATTAAATGTATCATCAGACACACTCCGATAACAGCTTGACTGAAAGATACATCGGTTCCAGATATGTTTTCATGATAGAAAACAATCTTAACATACCGGAAATACACGGCGCCATAGCCATCATGGTTCGCCATGCAGAGCGTCATCCCATCAATAAAATGGCAAACGCCCTTGACCTGCTGCTGACGAGCAAAGGCAAAGAGGATGCGTACAACCTCGGGCAAAGCCTGGCGCGCTATAGCCCCATTGCAATATACCATAGTCCCGTACCCCGGTGCAAGGAAACTGCTGACTGCATCCGTGAAGGTATCTCAAACGCCAAGCAGGTCGCGACCCTGGAGGGTTTTATCTTTGATCTGGGAGGTCCCTACATAACCGGTATTTGGGAATCAGTGGTTCGCGCTATTGAAGAAATCGGCCAGACGAAATTCATTCGAAAATGGTTCGATAATGAGCTGCCCGCCGATCTAATTATGTCTCTCCCTGAGGCTGCTCGGATACAATTATCGATACTGGTCAACCAGCTTAATTCACAAAGGCATTCCACTGTCAACGTCACCCATGACTGGAACATCATGATCATGCGGGAATACTACTTTAATTTGCGCCATGAGGATATCGGCGATCCAGGGTACCTGGACGGCCTGTATGCATTCTACGAGAATGATAGATTATTCCTCGGCTACCATAACCATGTCATGGAGATCAATCCGCCGCCATGGTAGTCATGATTCTTATTATGTCCCACCGCAGTCAGAGACCTTGTTCTTGAGTAATTCAACGGCATGGGGAATAGCAGCTTCGATGAAACCCAGGTTTTCCCGAACCGCCTTGGGACTCCCCGGCATGTTTATTATGAGACTCCTTTTCCGTATACCGGAAACGGCCCGGGAAAGCATGGCGTGGGCCGTCACCTGAAATGACTTCATTCGCATTACTTCGGCAAATCCCGGGGCCTGTTTTTCCAACACATCCAGGGTTGCTTCCGGCGTAACATCCCGCGGCGCAAAGCCCGTTCCTCCTGTTGTAAGGATCACATTGATATCAGCATCGGAAAGCTCGATCAACGCTCTTTTTATTTCCTCATATTCATCGGGGACAATCAGCTCTCTCTGAACAAGATACCCTTTACCCTCGGCCCACTGCCGGATGGCAGGTCCTGACAAATCCTTGCGCAGGCCCTTCGAAGACCTGTCACTCACGGTTATTATGCCAATGGAAATCATATCACTTCCCTATTTCACCTGTTTATTAATGAGATCCACAGGAATAAATCCCGCCTTCTTCATCATATCCTGGCCGGTTTTACTCGTGCAGAAATCAATAAATGATTTCACATCCCCGGCATAAACCTTCTCGTTTGCGTAAAGGTATAACTCACGGGAAAGTGGATAATATTTCTTTTCTGCATTTTCCACTGTTCCGCTGAACCCGTTGATATTGACCGCCTTGACGCCGGTAGTGAGAAATCGTTTGCTGACATAACCCACGGCAGAGGGGTGCCTGGCGATATAATTTACAACATCGACATCGGATTTGACCTTGACGCTCGTTTCCATAGGTTTCTTAAGCTCGAAGAATCTCTCATTCATGAGCAGTTTTGTTCCCGAATTGTCATCCCTTTCGACAACAATGATTCTTCCCGGCTTGATCTCTATAACCTTCCAATCCTTGATCAGCCCGGAATACATGTCGGCCAGCTGACCCTGAAATAAATTTTTGATCTGGTTTGATGGATGCACGATGGGAACAATTATATCATAGGCAATTATAAATTCTTTTACGATGACGCCCTTCTTCTGGGCTTCCCACACCATCTGGGCCGGCATTTTAACCGAAGAACTGGCCATGTCACAGGTTCCATCACTCAACGAGGTCAATCCCTTCAGAGAACCTGTCGATATAATTTTAATAGCTGCTCCATGGTTTTTACTATACGATTCAGCAAGACTGGCCAACGCCGGTTCCATTGTCCTTGATCCGCGTATCTCTATTTCCTTCCCGTTTTTCTTTCCACAACCGGAAACAGATAACCCGATAATAATGATTGAGCACAATGCATAAATAATCTTTTGTATCATTATAGAACCCTCATATATTTTTCCGTGATTTTTTATTCTCATTATTCATTGGTTAAAAGTCAACAGACTTATTCTAAACCCGGGATAATTATTCCAATAGTCACCGTCTATTACGCCGGACAAGGCAATGATGTGGATATTCAATTATTGCTCATGTCATGCGTTTTTCATCATAACTAAAAGCATAACACTTGTTATTTTAAACTGGTTCCGTCACCTCTGCTGCCGGAACCGCACCATGGAATATCCGGCAGTGCATTATGGACGCCAAAAATTATCTGGTTTCGCTGGTTTCCCCCCTAAAGACAATATAGAAATCTATTGAATCATTCATGCCATCGTCCGCCACGGCTGTGCCCCGGTCAGGATAGATATAGACAGCATTGGAATCGCTCTTGACCAGATAAAGATTTCTCTTCCCGTAATTGAAAATGAAACTGTTAATACCGCTCCGTAAATTGACGGAATCAAGGGTCACCCTGTTATTATTCAAGCCAATAACGGCGACAACTTTCCCATGGAAGACACAGGCTGTATACTTGTTCTCTTCATGATAATAGAGTGTTTCAAAATATATTTTTTTCCTGCTGTTTACATTGAATACATTTTTAAAAAGTTCTCCGGTGGCGCGGGGCTTTGATACTTTGTATTTCATCCGACCGACACGCTTAAAAACATCCTCAATGTCCTCATTTATGAGAATCCCTTCAGCGCCGATTCCAGGCACAATGAGTGTGCTATCACGCAAAATCCTATCATAGGGGATCGTGTCCTCTTCTGCTTCTGCAATAGACATAGAGCAGATCACAATCAGCCCAATGAAAAATAGTATAGCTCGTGTCTTCATCAAATTTATGGGTCCTTATGCCTTTAATCGGGCTATATCCCTTTTTATTGCAGCCGTCTTCCTGGGATACCTGCTCTCTGTTGCTCCTGACTTAAAAAAAAGAAGACCGGTATCGCCGAAGCCATACTCAGTATATCTGGACCGTTGCAGCAACGTCAATCCCACCTCTGTTGCGTGATTACACATAGAAGATGACAGCTCTTCAGGTGCAGCATGAGAATAAACATACAATAGCCCCTGCTTCTTTAGAAGAGGAGCACCCACTTCAAGAACAAAAAATATCTCTCCCAGAGCGCGCGAAAATACGTAATCACAGGTTTCCCTCATCTCTCCCCTGGCAAGATCTTCTAGCCTGCCGTTATGCACCTGTAAATTTTCTATCCCGCACTTCTGGATCACGGATTTCACAAAGGAGATTTTTTTACTGTTTGAATCAATGCATAGGCCTTTCCAATTTTCATTGAATATAGCAAGGGGAACTCCCGGGATCCCTGCCCCGGTCCCGATATCGGCAAATAATGTTCCACGTGGAACATTCAATGAAAACAGGGGATCGAGGCTTCCTACAATCAAATTCTTAATTATATCCTCAACTGTTTTAAAACCGGTAATATTAAATTTTTTATTCGTTTCATGGATCAATTCAGCATACTTGATCAGCTTAACCTCCTTATCAGAATCAATGGTTACTCCGGTCTTATTCTTCCATTCCATCAGCAACACGTGTTCCACGTGGAACCTCTCTTTCACTTTTTCAAAGATTCAATATGTACAAGCAGTATGGATATATCCGTAGGATCAACCCCTGAAATTCTCATGGCCTGGCCCATGGTTTCAGGTTTGATCATATTCAACTTTTCCCGCGCTTCCTTTTTTAATCCTGTAATGGAGCCATAATCAATATCCCTTGGTATCGATTTATGCTCCATCCGTTCTATTTTTTTTATACGCTCCTGGTCCCGCGCAATATATCCTTCATACTTGATCTCCATTTCAACAATCGGTGCAAGATCCGGATCAAAATGCTCATTAGAAATAGCCATTATGTTCTGTATGGTAACATCAGGCCTCTTTAACAGCTTATCTATTTTATATTTACCCGGTGATACGGGATTCCCATCACCGCTCGTAATAATCTTTTTGTTCAACTCATCTATTTCTATTGTTCTATTCTTGAAGCTGTTGATCAAGGAATAGATTTTTTTGTATTTTTCATCCATTGCTTCGTAGATCTCTTTCTCGATCAGCCCGTTTTCATAGCCGTACTTCATCATTCTATAATCAGCGTTGTCCTGGCGAAGTATCAACCGATGCTCTGCCCTTGATGTGAACATACGGTACGGTTCATTGGCTCCCTTTGTGACAAGATCATCGATCAATACTCCAGTATATGCTTCATAGCGCTTGATGATGAGAGGCTCTTTCCCCATCAATTTATTCCCGGCGTTTATTGAAGCAATGATGCCCTGCGCCGCTGCCTCTTCATAACCGGAGGTCCCGTTTATCTGGCCCGCGTGATAAAGCCCGGCTATTCTTTTCGTCTCAAGGGTTGAATATAATTCCGTGGGAGGCACAAAATCGTATTCCACAGCGTAAGCCGGCCTCATTACTTTGACATGTTCCAGCCCCGGTATCGTTCGTATCATTTCAAGCTGGACATCTTCCGGAAGGGAACTGGAAAACCCATTGATATAGAATTCCCTGGTCTGATATCCTTCAGGTTCAAGAAAAAGCTGATGGCGCAATTTATCAGAAAAACGGACCACCTTATCCTCAATGGATGGACAATACCGTGGGCCCACTCCCTTGATGACTCCCCCGTAGAGCGGGGACCTGTGCAGGTTTCGTTTAATAATTTCATGGGTGTCGACAGTGGAATAAGTAATCCAGCAGGGGACCTGTTGCTGCACGATCTTTTCCGTGGAATAGGAGAATGGCACCGGCTTTTCGTCAGGATGCTGTACTTCGCATTGTGAGAAATCTATCGACTCTCCATTAACACGGGGAGGCGTCCCGGTTTTCAAGCGCAACACCGGAAATCCCAGCCTTCGCAATGAATCAGACAATGTCTCGGAGGAAAAATCTCCCAGCCTTCCGCTTCGCTCCTGGTACTCTCCAATGTGTATGAGTCCCTTTAAAAACGTTCCGGTGCATATAATGACAACTTTCGCGCAATGCTCCTGTCCTCTTTTCGTTTTTACACCGGCAACAGCCCCTCCCTCTGCGATGATCTCCTCGACGATATCCTGTATCACCTCAAGGTTTTTCTCCGATTCGAGAACGTGTTTCATCCTGAACTGATAGTTTTTTTTATCCGCCTGGGCCCGCGGCGCCCATACCGCAGGCCCCTTGCTTTTATTGAGCATTTTAAAATGGATCCCGGTCTCGTCGATGGCCCGCGCCATTTCGCCTCCCAGCGCGTCTATCTCCTTGACGAGGTGTCCCTTGGCCAGGCCGCCGATTGCCGGGTTGCAGCTCATCTGCGCAATGGTGTCAAGATTGCCGGTGAGTAGCAGCGTTTTGAAGCCCCTCCTCGCCGAGGCCAATGCCGCTTCTACACCCGCGTGACCGGCGCCCACTATCACTATGTCATAGTTCCGTATCATCCAGTTCCCTATTTCAACTAATAGTTACAACAGTTATTGTGATAGACGGTGATTTTGAGTCAATTGATTAATACATTCTTGAACCAAGGGCTTTGTATTATAATTAAACATCGGTTGTTTATCATGGACTCAATGTACATACGTTTTTTTTAATGACCCGGCCAGACAAAATACCCCCGTCCCGATGCATCGGGACGGGGGTATTTTGTCGCATAATGTTTTGCGCACTCTAAAACTCCGGAGCAGACCTCCGGGGTTGGCACCCGCTGCGATCAAATTAATATTTTTAATAATTGACATTTTTTTTTCACCCCATCGTTACTATAAACCGTAATATATTAAATATGAAAATACTATTATGTCCCGTATGCAGACACTACTTGATCACATCCATATAAAACAGGGTGACATAACCCGCGAAGCGGTTGATGCTATCGTCAATGCCGCCAATCCAAGCCTTCTTGGCGGCGGCGGTGTCGACGGCGCCATTCACCGTGCTGCAGGACCGGGTCTTCTTCAGGAATGCCGAAAGCTGGGCGGGTGCGCCCACGGAGAGGCGAGAATCACCGGCGGCCATGATCTCAGGGCCAAGCATGTCATCCACACGCCTGGTCCTGTATATAGAACCGGCAGGAGCGGGGAGCCGGAAATACTGAAAAAATCATATATGAATTCCCTACTTCTTGCAAAAGAGAATAACCTGAAATCAATATCCTTTCCTGCCATTTCAACGGGAGTTTACGGCTATCCCAAAGAAGCAGCCTGCAGGATCGCCGTGGATACCGCCCTTGAGTTCATGAAAAAATATGATTATGTGATTGAAATTTATTTTGTCCTTTTTGATAAGGAAAATGTCTCGATTTATTCTGACTATATTAACAGCTTAAAGGGCTGATGCGTACATAATACCAACAATACAGCAAAGGACACTACCATTGGATTATCTTGATTCATTAAAACTTTCGTATGATAAATTCAACTCCATCATTTGCCTTGGCCTTGATCCCGTCATTGAAGACATTCCCCTTTCGGGGGATCCTCAGTCAGTCATTGTCGCGTTCTATGAGGAAATACTGAATAAGATCCTGCAGAAAAAAATATATCCTTCAGCAGTGAAGCCCAATTATGCGTTTTATGCCCAGTATGGCATGGCGGGCATCGACGCATTATTGAAGATAATCAGTCTATTCGGTCACGAGGGTTTTCCTGTTATCCTGGATGTAAAACGGGGAGACATCGATAAAACAGCTGCAGCCTATGCGAGGGAGGCCTTTGATTTTTACAAGGCCGATGCGGTAACTCTCGCACCCTATATGGGCTTTGATTCCATCCACCCTTTTATTGAATTATTTCCTACCAAGGGATATTACGTTTTAACAAAAACATCCAACAAGAGCTCCATCGACATACAGGATCTCATGCTTGATAATGAGCCCCTCTACCTTCATGTGGCAAAAAAAATTACTGAATGGCACCAGCCCGGCCTCGGTTCAGTTGTCGGCGCCACCTATCCGGAGCAGCTGTCGCAGATAGCCCTGACCTATATCCGATCGGGAAAGGAAATCCCGCTCCTGATACCGGGCATAGGAGCCCAGGGTGGGAGCCTGGAAGAAGTTATGGGTGTTTTAAAGCAATTCCACGATATTCGCATTCACCGCATTAACTCTTCGAGCGCCATCAATTACGCCTACAAAAAGCATAAAAAGCTCCACTACGCCGAAGCGGCTGTCAAGGCCCTGAAGGAACTGAATGATGCGGTCGCGTCCTCTCTTGAATCATAGTTTTGCATCGTCATGGAAGTGTAGCACCTTAAAGGTATAGGGCATTTTGATGTAGTCATATCCGATCATCTTATAAAACGCCTCTTCCTCGGAATAATCCTCAAAGGCGATAGACTCGATTGAATCGGCGAATTTTTTCAGTTGATTCTTAACCCTCTTAAATAAGCCTCGGGCAACAAGGACATTATCTTCATAGTCATGAATTAGCGATAAAGCATTATAGTTGTCATCATGTATCTTGAATATTGGTGTTATGAATGAATATATTGATTTTGCCGCGCAATACTTCTCGTACTCATCGATGATCTGATACACCCGCAAAGTAGAACCATCTTTCCATTCATGGAATATATTGATTCTTTCCATGAACGTGTCGTTAGCGCAGTTCTGTACCGCATCAACGACCTTCGTTTCATCAAGAAGCGAGTTCTCATACACGATAATGTTATACAATTGGTTATCAGGACTCAGCTCCATCAACTCAGAGACGCCCTGGTACAGCCCCGTTTCATCATTCACCTGGATGAAAAAATCAAATACATTGGTTTCAATGCATTCCATAATACGATTAACGTACTTTAATAAATCATCGCTGGTACACGATATCCCCCTGCAATACAAGCCCTTCTCTGAACCGGTGAAATCAGGCAGCTTCCTGACGATATGGGAAAAACCGGTAGCATCCTCAAGGGACTTCGTTATGTCACGAAGGTCATCAAAGGACATTCCCCAGCCATAATTATAGTAATAGGGGGGCTTCTTCAAATAATTGATGCCGCTTCTGTCGGCGTTATCCCGAATCAGAGTGCCCGGAAGGATCATTAAAGGATATAGTTCAATATTCTCCTTGAATCCTATTTTTATCAACATGTCCGCCATGGCCAGAAAGGAATCCCTTGTATCCCCGGGAAGTCCCGGCATCAATCCGATTTTAATATCAATACCGGCATTCTTCAAATGTTTCATCCCTTCCAGTTCACAGGCGGGGCTGCTGTTTCGCCCCACTTCATTCAGGGAAGAAAGATTCATTGTCTGAAGGCCGACTTCCATGCTCCTGAATCCGGCTTTATATAATAGCTGCGCCATCTTTTTATCAACACCGCCGGCCCTCATTTCCGAATGAAGGCGTATACCATGACCGATTGTTTCCAGCAGCTCTAATTTTGTTTCAAACTGCCGTGTCGTATTCAAGGCAGGAGAGAGAATGTAGAGTTCCGAAAGGATCTTTTTCGTATAGTCATTTGTCAATGCGCCAATTAATGCATCAAAGGGGAGTTCCCGGATCAGATTGACATTCTTTGAATACAAACAGTAGCTGCATCTATAGGGGCATCCGCGGGTCAGCTCAAAAAAAGCGGACCCGTCCGCCATGGGATTGAGCCTCCTGTTGCTGAATGGCTCGACGATCTTCTCAACCGGAACCAATTCATCCGCCGGCTGTGTTGCGACCCTGTTACCGTTTATCAATGACGTATGCCTGTTGAGATCATCGTCACACAACAATTTATGAAAAAACCATTCTCCCTCTCCCGTGACAAAATAATCCACGTATTCCCTCGGCACCGTCATAGCGATAGATCCTGGATTTATTTCCGAACCGCCGAAAATGATCTGTATGGAGCCGTCCATTTCCTTCACTGCTCGGGCTATTGAGAGGCTTCGCTCAACGTTCCAGAGAAAACAGGTAAATGCAAGAATATCCGGTTTTACATTGAGTATGTATTTTACAATAATCCTGTTCGCGCAGAATTGCGTTATGACCGAGGGCACCATTTGAATATCAACATGTGCTGTCACATGCCTGATGATATATCCGGCAATGGATGCTGAGGCATATTCAATATTTCCCTGGTTGTAATCATGGGAGTGGCTTGTTAATGGAAGCTGCACAAATAGTATTCTTTTTTTCTTCATGATCAGGATTATGTCATATGATTTTTCTGCATATATTTCTAATAATTAATAGTTGAAATAATATCAACTATTAATATAGATATCAATATTTATTAAGAAAGGCAGAATAGTTGAACTATATATCGCGATATTGTAAAAATAACCGGATAGCTGCATCATTTCTATGACACTGAATCTCGATTATCTGAATCTTGAATGGAACATCCTTGTTATTGACGATAGCAAGCTTAACAGGGCCATCATCAAAAATACTCTTTCTGAACTTAACATGAAAGTTGATGAAGCTGTCGACGGCATTGACGGCCTCAACGCGCTGAAGAATAAGAAATATGATCTCATCCTTGTCGATATCATCATGCCGAAGCTGGATGGCTTCGGTTTTTTGTCAAAATTCAAGGAGATCATAGGAAACAATTTCGTCCCTGCCATCTTAATGACCGGTTCCGATGACCTCAATTCAAAAATCAAGGGTCTCCGCATCGGCGCAGACGATTTTCTATTGAAGCCTCTTAATGAAAAAGAACTGACGGCGCGGGTGCTCTCGCTCCTCCGTCTGAAAAGTGTTCACAGCGAGTTGTATGAAAAAAATCTCCAGATCA